>NZ_CP025057.1:0-325833 GCF_002813555.1 Spiroplasma floricola 23-6 | reverse complement strand
TTGAATACTTCTTTTTTTAAAGTATCTTTTATAACATCTTGCTCTCCCAAAAGAATTTTTGATATCTTTTCTCTATCTTTTTCTTGATTTACAACTATAGCATTTTGCTCATCAAAATTGTTTACAATTAAATATTTCTTATTTGTCTCTGCAAAATTATCACTTTTATAAATACTTTTTTGATTATAAGAAATATCTAATGATGAAAAAGCATCTTTAAAGTACTTATTTTTAATTAAGTTCAATAAAGCTTGATGAAAATCTTCATTACTATTGTAATATTTTTTTAACTGAGCATTTGAACTTAAATAAGCATCAGAATCAGGACTTGTTCCTTTAATATCATTTCATTTTAAATTCACATATTTTTGTGTTTCTTTTATAGTAAACATATCTTTTTTAATGTTTTTATACATTACATCTCCAACTTTTTTAAATGTTTCATTTTCTGTTTAAGTATACTTTAACGTTTCAGATTGTTTAAACTTCTCAACATCTTTAAGTCCTTTATATTGAGTCACAACTTTATAGTCAACTATCACATTTCCTATGTAACTGCCAGGAACTATTTCTCCTGAATTAATTTCAAAATTATCATTAAATACCAATTCAACATGTTCAAAAACTGAATCTATTTCATCAAGAATTATTTTATATTCATTAACTTTTTTAAGATCATTTAATTTCTTTTTTAACAATTCAGTTTTAAATAATTTTTCAACATCATTTGTAAATTGTTTTTTTTCTTCAGTTGTTAATTTATCTTTATTTTCTGGTTTTGAGAATTTTTGAATATTTTCTTTATTTAAAAATTTATAATTAGTTTCTCCATCTTCCACAGTAATTAAATTAGAAGCAATTTCTTTTTCATAATGTTCTGTTCATATTTTTGTTACATCTTGTTCAAATCTTCGAATAATTTGAGCAATATTATTTTTAGGTTCTTCTGGTTTATCAGGTTTTTTAATTTCTGATTTTGTACCACATGCAACTGCACTAGTGGCAAATGACGATACAACTCCAATTGTTGCCAATACACTTAATAATTTTTTCATTTTCCTCCTTTTTAAAGAGCTATTAAAATACAAATAAACAATTCAAATTGATACCAATGATTATAAAAAAAAAAAAAAAAGTCAAATTTTTGACTTTTTTTCTACTCAGAATGTTCCCCCCATTTAGGCAACAATTTTTATACAATAATAGAAAAGGATAAAGTATATGGCAAAAAAAGGACAAAAGTTTAGAAAGTGAACTCAAGAAGAAAAAGAAAAAATTATTGAATTAAGTTTGAATGGTTATTCTCTAAAGGAAATAGCATTAAAATTTAACTCAACTACAGGATCAATTGGAACAATAATAAACAAATACAAAAATACAGATATTGGTGATTCAAAAACTCGTTTACCTTATAAAATAGATTACAGTATATCTCAAAAGGCAAATGATCTGTTTGTAGGAATTCTATTTGATTACAATAAGGAATTAATTAAGGAGAATGATATTTTAAAAAAGCAATGAGCCTCCAAGGCCAAAACCAAAAAGAAATAGTTCAACAATTATTGATAAATACCAAGAGCAATAGAACAATGATTTGTAAAATTTTAAATATTAATAGAACATCAACATATAAAAAAAATAAAACTTTAATGAATTTCCTGGATGATACAAGAATTATGAATTTAGTTATTTCAGAAATTGAAAGGAATAATTTCCTTAGTGCTTATAGTGCTAAAAGATGAGCCCTATATTTTAAATTAAATTATATTGACCCTTTCAGAATTAATCATAAAAAATTAGAACGTATATTTAAAAAATTTAATCATATTGCATATTACATTAAGAAACAATCTAAACATGAGATTAAAAGATATAACGAAACTATTAGAAAGAATTATTTAAAAGAAGCAAAAGAAATTGGTTTTGAAAATATTTGAACTAGTGATATAACTGAATTTTCAGTTAAAACAAAAAAAGGTTATATTTGCACAGTTCAAGATAATTTAACTGGAGAAATAATAGGAAAATCTAAAAGAATTGATAATCAAAAAACAGATTTTGTTCTTGAAGCTGTAGAAATGGCATATAAAAATAAAAAATATTTAGGTTCAATATTATTACATTCAGATAATGGAAATCAATATACCTCTCTGGATTACATAAGTTTATGTAATGATTTACAAATTATTAGAAGCTATTCAAAACCAGGAACACCTCATCATAATGGTAAACATGAAAGTTTTCATGGTCGTTTAAAAGATGAAACTATAAGAACATGTCATATTGAAAACATTAATCAATGTATGGAAATAGCATGAGCATGATTGGACTTTTATAATAATGATAGAATTAGAATGAATAAAAAATGATAAAAAAAAAAAAAAAAACGTTCCCAATTTGGGGGGAACGTTGTCACTTTATTATTATAACTTTAAAGATTATATGTCTCTTTAAGTTTTCTATATTTAAAATACTATTTTAATTTTGTTAATTTAACCAATGATTTTGCATAAATTTCCATCATTTTTTTCAAATCATCAATTTTTACATATTCATTGTAAGCGTGCATTGTTGATTCATTTAAATCAAACTCAGCTCCAAAAGCAATCATATTTGGCATTGATTTTGCAAATGTTCCCCCACCAATTGCAATTGGTTCTGCATTTAAGTCACCAGTAACTTCTTTGTAAACTTCCATAATATTTTTTACAACATCACTGTCTTTTGGGAAATAAACTCTATCTTCAATTGCAGATAATTTTAACTCTAAACCTTTGTCTTTTACAAATTTTTCTAATACATCTACAACATCTTTTCTAGGATCTCTTGTACAAGGAATTCTAAAATTTATTGTAAATCTAAAATCGCTTTTTGAAATATTTACAATTCCATTACATGCTGTTAAATCACCAGTTTCATCAGTTAAATCACCAAAGATTTCTTTCATATCAAAGTTTAAATGTCCATATTTTGCAACAAATTGTGCTAAAGGATGTTTTAATCCATTTGCATCAATTGCTTTTAACAATCAAGTTGAAGCTGATATACCTTTAAATGGTAAACTTCCATGAGCTGAAACACCTTTAACAAATAAATATCCATCATTTTCATATGAGTCTATTGAGTTTTCTTTTAATCAAGAAGCTATTTCTTCTTGTTTTGGTCCTTTGTATTTAACCAAATCGTTTACTGCATTGTAAACTTCTCCCCCACTTAATTCAAATTCCGAACTGTATTTACCAATTAAATCTATATCAGCAATTCATTTTTCAGCATAAACAACTGGGAAATGTCCATCTGGAACATATCCTAAATCACATAATTGTTCATTTTTAACATAAGCTTCCATACATTCTCAATTTGTTTCTTCACTTGTTCCAAAAATAAATCTTATTTTATAATCTGGTTTAAATCCATGGTCAATTAAATATTTAAAAGCAAAAATGTTCATCATTGTAGGACCTTTATCATCAAAAGTTCCTCTACCAATTAATTTTCCATCTTTAATAATTGGTTCAAATGGATTAGTTTCTCACTCATCGATGTTTCCAGTTGGAACAACATCTAAGTGACAAATAATACCAAATAATTTATCTCCAGTTCCATAATCAGCATAACCATATCTGTGATCTGGTGCTATAAATGTTTCAAAATTAAAAGATTTTAATAAATTTATACAATGTTCTAAAACTTTTTTAATATCTTCATGAACAGGTGCTCCATATGTTAAATCTCTTCTATATGAAGGAATTGCCACTATTTTTTTTGTTTCTTCTAAAGCTTGATCAAAATATTGACCAAGTAATACATTTTTTTCTACATTCATTTTTAATTACCTTAATCTTTCTTTCTATCTTTTTGAACAATATCATAAGCATTATTTATTTCAACCATTTTTTGTTTTGCATATTCTGTATTATTTTTATCAGGGTGATAAGTTTTTGCAAGTTTTAAATATGCCTTTTTAATTTTATCATCTGAATCTAATGGTAATACTTCTAAAGTTTTATATGCCTTACTTATTTTTTGTTCATTGTCATCATTAAAATTATTTTGTGTTTCTGAATATTTTTCGTTTTGTTTACCATAAAGCTCTGATTGAATAATTTGAATTATTTTATCCATTCTTTTACAAAATTCCATAAACTGTTCATCTATAAAATCATTTATCATATTTGGTTTTAATTTCTTATAATTTTTATTCTCAAATTTGCATATAGTTGCGGGAATTATTTCTTGAATAAAAGTATTTTTAAATAAATTAAAAATTTCTATTGAAAATTCCATATAAATTTTAATCACAACTTCTGATGAAAATATTATGAGTTTTTCTTTTGTAAGTTTTTCAAAAATAATAAAAAGATCAAACTCTTTATTCGCTCAAAATTTATAAAAACTATCTTGAGTATGTCTCAGAGATTTTATTAAATCTTCATTGGAGTATAATTTTTTGATTTCTTTAAATTCACTCATAAATGGAAAAATATTAAAATACTCAGTTATATTCAAGTGTTTAATTAAAACTTTTTTATCTGGATTATTCTGAAAAGCCTTTTTAAATTCTTCTAAATCTTTTTTTATATTTTTCTTATCATTTTCTTTATTTCTAAGTTTATATATTTTAAAAGTATAAAAAATTAGAAATATTAAGATTATGCAAAAAAATCCTACAAATAATCAAATTAACATTAACATCTTCTCCATTTTTATTAAAAAAGACCCCTCTAATGGGGTCTTATATTATTATTTAGATTCTTGTGGAATAACTACTGCTCTAGTTCTGTTTTTACCAAATTTTTGATATTTAACTATACCTGAAACTAAAGCAAAAAGTGTATCATCTCCACCACGTCCAACATTTGCACCTGGATGGATTTTTGTTCCTCTTTGTCTGAAAATAATTGAACCTGCATTAGCAAATTGTCCATCTGCTTTTTTAGCTCCTAAACGTTTTGATTCTGAGTCACGTCCGTTTTTAGTTGAACCAACTCCCTTTTTAGAAGCAAAATATTGTAATCCTAATAAGAAACGCATATTAAATCATCCTTTCTATTTTAAAATTCTTTGGGTATTGAACCTCTATAGTTTCTAGCTGTATAATCATAAATTCTAATAAATGATTTAATAAATCATCATTTTTTATAACTTTTATACTTATTTCATTTTCATTAACATTAAGTTCAACATTATTTTTAAACTTAATATCTAAAGCATTTAATGATCCAGAAACTATTGCTGTAATTCCAGCACACACTATATCTTGACCAAATTTATCAAAATTTGCATGTCCCTTTACTACAAATGAATTTATTATATTGTTTTTTTCAACAATTTTAGCTTTTACCATCTACTATTCTCCAGTTTTTGGTTTTGGTGCAGCTTTTGGTGCTGATGTTGTTTTTGGTTTTGCTGCTGTAGCTTTTGGTGCTCCAGTAGTTGTTTTTGGTTTTGGTGCAGCTTTTGGTGTACCAGTTGAAGCTGTTTTTGGTGCAGAAGCAGTTTTTTGTACAGCAACTGCAGTTTTTGATTCAGTTGATGTATTTGTTATAGCTTTTGTACCACTTAATGAAATCTCTTCAATTTTCACTTTTGTGTATGGTTGTCTGTGACCATATACTTTGTTAACATTTTTCTTAGGATGATATCTAACAACTCTAAGTTTTTTTCCTTTACCTTGTTTAACAACAGTTCCAATAACTGCTGCTCCTTTAATTAAAGGAGAACCTACAGTTCCATCTATCATTAAAATTTCATCAAAAATAACTTTTTTACCTTCTTCTATGTCTAATTTTTCTACATAGATTTCATCATCTTTTGAAACTTTAATTTGTTTTCCACCTGTTTTTATAATTGCGAACATCTTTATTCCTCCAGTCTAGACTCGCCTTGTATGTGAGTTATCTTTCAAACTACTTTTTTACATACAAAAGTGCGGTTGAAACTAGCAACCTAAATTATTTTATACTAATTTAGGTCTAAATTTACATTTTTTTTATTTTTTTAAATAGAAAAAATGTAATAAGCAGTTTTTCATATTTATTAAAAGACAAATTAAGAGTATTAGTAAAAAATACAAGATCTAATCTTGTATTTTTATTATTAAATTAAACAATAATTTTATTTATTTTTTTGACCTCATGTTTCTTTGAATTAAGCTTCAAATTGTCAATTAAATACAGCATCATAATTTATAGCTCATGTCATTAATCCACGAATATAAATATTGTCATTTTCTAGTAATACATGTGCATTATAAATTGATTCTCTAGTTGCTGCTCCTCTTCCTGCAGGTTCATTAGTTGCTGCTCCTAAAACAAATTTATTTGTTGGTATTTTTTCATAGAAATCATTTTGTGCACTTTTTTTTGTAGTTAAATATTTTGTTACTAAGTAATAAAATTCTCCTCTATATTCAACATCATCATTTGAAATGTATGATGTATTTATTCCTAAATAGTCTTTTTCTTCTTGATCAACAAATGGACCAAATGCTCAACCATTATAGTATTGAGGATTGATAAAATCATATATACCTTCAAGTCCTTTTAAGAAAGGAATATAACTTCCTTGTGAACCAGCTTCGGTATTATATTTTAAGTATGGCAATTCTGGAGCCATAGTAATTAAAAATTCTTTCCCCTTAGAGTTTTGTATTTCTTTTGCTTTTTTTAATGCTGAGATTGTAGTTTGTTGACTTTGTCTATCTCCAAGTACTCCACCTTCTCAATCAATATCTATTCCATCAAAATTATATTCATCCATATATTTAACAAATGTAGCAGTTAATTGATCAACTTGATCTGATTTAAATCTCATTTCTCCACCAGTTGCTCCACCCATTGATAAAATTACTTTTTTACCAGCGTTTTGTAATTTTTTTATTGCGTCTATAATTCTGCTTTTACTTTGTGGACTAAATGGATCAAATGTTGGCATTGCATATGGTTCTCATGTATATAAAAATGAAACATCTATTACATTATATGCACTATTTAATAATTCTGAACTTTCTAAAAGTTTAACAGGATCATTATGTTGATTTGCTCCTCCTCATTCATATCAGTAACCAACTAATAATGCTTCGTTTGAAGGTTTTGGTTTTTCAGCATTATCTTTTAAATAAAATTTTACTTCTACTTGTGATTGATTATAATGTTTTGAATTAGAAATTGTTTTAATTATAGCTGATGATGATGTAATATTTTTTACTTCAACTTCATCAACATGTAAATCTTTATTCTTATTCTTTAATTCTTCTAAAATTGTAATTGTTTTTGCATCTTTTAACTCACCTAATTCAGAAGTTTTAATATGCTCTGATAAATTTATTATATTTTCAGGTTGTTCTGTATTTTCCTTTTTAACAGTATATGCAATATTAACAGAACCCTTATAATTAGCACTATTTTCAACAGCACTAATTGTTGCTGAACTATCATTTTTATTAGATAAAACTAATTCTCCTAAATTTAAATTCTCTGCATTATTTTTTTCTACTAATGTATTTAAAATTACTAAATCTGAGTTTTCACTAATTTCTCCTAAGTTTGTTTCTTTAATAATTGTACTTAGTTCCTTTTGTTGTTGATTTTTATATGAAGTGTAAAAAGTTATTTCTACTGACCCATTATAATTATAAGAATTTTCTAAAGCTTTAACATTTGCTGAATATTGACTATATTCTTTACCTTCTTCATTTTTTTGTGTTGATTTTTGACTAATGCTATTAATATCAATTTGATTTATATCTAATTGAGGATTTGATCTATAAATTAAATCCTTAACTTGTTGACTAGTAGGTTCTTGTTCCTTGTTTAAATTAATTGCCAAATTCTTATCATAATCTTTTGTAGTAATTACTTGATTTAATTCTTTTTTTTCACTAGGAATGACAACTCCTGAAACACTATATGAAAGTCATACTTGATCTTTATATTTTGTTGTTCCCGATTTTGGAATTAAAATAGAATTATATTGATTTGT
Organism: Spiroplasma floricola 23-6; assembly: GCF_002813555.1. Lineage (NCBI taxonomy): Bacteria > Bacillati > Mycoplasmatota > Mollicutes > Entomoplasmatales > Spiroplasmataceae > Spiroplasma > Spiroplasma floricola. The sequence goes on along the minus strand of NZ_CP025057.1, from coordinate 317,850 downwards.
TTCTTTTAAAGTTAAACTTTCAATATCTAAATTTGGATTTTTTGCCTTTAATGCATTTAAAATGCTAGTTTCATTTGTATTTTCTATATTTCCCAATCAAGTAGTTTTGACTTCACTATAAAGTGATTTAGAATTTTCATTTGATTCTCCTTGAGTATCACCTTTTAAAGTGAAACTTACATATGATTCATCTTTATATTTTTTTGAATTCTCAACTGCACCTATTGTTGCACCTCATTGATTTAATTCTTTAACTTTTAATTCATTTTTATCTAAATTATTATTTTTAGTTAATACTGCATTAATAATATTTTCTTCAGTTTTTCTATCATCTTCACCTTTATTAATTTCTCCTAATCAACTATTTGTAATTACTGAATAAAGTGATTTTGCAGATGAGTCTCCAGTTTCATTAATAACATTATAAGATACTGTTATTTGTCCTTTATACATTGATGAAGAACTTTTTGCCGCTATTGTTGCACCTCAAGTGTTAATATCTTTAACTTCAAGTTCTTTTTTATCTAAAAGCGGATTTAATCCAACTAATTCTTCTAATATTTCATTTGAATTGTTACTAGTAATTGTTCCTAATCAAGTATTGTTAACAACTTCTCACAAATATTGAGAATCTTTTCTTACATTTCCAAAATCAAAATTAACAATTGCTTGTCCATTATAATTAACTGCTCTATTTTTTGGTACAAAAGTAGCTGTTCCTTCAAATAAATCAACATTTGTTAATGACAACTTGTCTACATCAATTTTTGTGTTTTTTTCTTTAAGAGCATTTTTTAAAATGTTTTCATTAACATTATTTACCCTACCCAAATCTTTGTTTTTTATAATTTCATCAATATTTTTAGAAGAACCATCTCCTAAATTGCTACAACTAGCAACTGCTGATGAAGCAGAAGCTGTAAATGCAATTGATGATAAAAATGATAATAGTTTTTTCATAATTATTTTTCCCCTTATATTATTAAATTATATAATAAAAATTAAATAATACAAAAAAAGCAATAAAAATTATTTTATAAAGGAAAAACTATTGATTTACAGTTTTTATTTATTTTAAAAAAGGTTCTTAAGAACCTTAAAATAAACTAACAACATTTGGCATTTGTGAAACTTTATTTTCCGCATTTGCTTTATTTGAAACAGTATTGTCAACTTTAAAAGTAGAATTACCTATTTTTAATTCAACTTTATCATTTCTATTTATAGTTAAAGCTCCAAATACAGTTGTTGAAATTGCTCCAATAAAGTTTGTAAATAATTCTGAAGCACCTTTCATGATTGAACCTATACCACTTAAAAAAGCACCACTTACTGCTTTTCCTCCTACTACTTTTTTTGACTGTTCTATAGTTAATTTTTCCATATAAAAACCTCCTGATATTTATATCGTTATAAATATCTAAAAATTTTATTATTTATAAAAAAATTTAGTTAATTCATTTTTTTTAATATTATATTTTTTTGAAATAGTTTTTATTGCATCTTTTTTACTTACATTTTCTTTTATTAAATTCTCTACTTCTATTAGTATTTTTTCCATATCAATTTTTGATTCCTGATTTAAATCATAGTTTGAATCAATAACTATACAAAATTCTCCTTTAAGAGTTAATTGATTATCATTTATATAATCACAAATTTCAGATATTGAACCTCTTAGAAACTCTTCATTTATTTTAGTTAATTCTCTTGCAATTACTACTTTTGTATTTTTATTTAACATTAAAGATAATTGATTTATAGTTGATTGAATTCTGTGAACAGATTCATAAAAACTTATAATAACTTCATTATTTTTATGTTTGTTAAGAATTTCGTCAAACTCTTTTTCAATGTTTTTTTTATCTAAAAATCCTAAAAATAAGTTTTTTCTAGAAATAAAACCACTTGAAGCAATTGCGTGAATATATGCAGGTCCACAATTAACTGAAGTAATATTGACTTGAATATCACTTTGCAAAACTTTACTTACAACTATTGCTCCTGGATCACTTATACAAGGAATACCAGCATCACTTATAATAATTATATTTTTGTATTTATTAATATCTTCAATAAAACTCTCACTAATTGAATGTTCATTGAATTTATGTAGGGATTTAAGTTTTTTATTTATTTTTAGTTTTTCAAATAATTTAAAACTTACTCTAGTATCTTCACAATAAATAACATCTGCTTTTTGAAAAGTATCTATAACTCTTTTTGAAATATCATCTAAATTACCAATTGGAGTTCCAACTAGATAAATTGTTGGTAAGTTATTTTTAAATGTACTTTGAACTTTTATCATAGTTTTCTCCTTATATAAAAAAACCTAATATCTTTATTAGGTCAAATTATTTAATTTCTTTAATTGTTATTTTGTAAGGTTCTTTAAGTTCTCTAACTTCAACTGAATCTCCAACAACTTTACCCATCATAGCTTTTGCTAATGGTGACTCGTTTGAAATTTTATTTTCAAATGGATCTGCTTCAATAGCTCCAACAATTTTTACTTTCATTTCATTTTTAGTTTTTTGATTTGCAAAAATTACTTGACTTCCAATTTTAACTTCTTTATTTTTTGAGTTAGTGTCTTCAATAAGTTTTGCTTTAGAAAGCATAGCTTCTACTTCTTTAATTCTTGCTTCTACTTCTGCTTGTCTATTTCTTGCTGCATCATAATCTGCATTTTCTGATAAATCTCCTTGAGCACGCGCTTCCACCAATTCTTCAATAACTTGTGGACGAACATTATTAATTAAATGTGCTAATTCATCTTTTAATTCCTGTAGACCTTCTGCAGTTAAAATAATATCTTTATCTGTCATATTAATCCCCTTTTATTTAACTAAAATATTATACATTTTTTTATTCTAAAAATAAGCAATATATTGTTATTTTTTACTTTCTATTTTCCTTTTTATTTCTTGAATAGCAAATACTATATGATCTTGTTTAACTATTTTTTTCATATCATCATAATTTAAATTATAAAAGTCCATTCTTGAAGGATAAAGTTGATTTATTTTTTGAATCATTTTTTCTCCTACTCCTTTTATTTGTGATAAATCATCTTTTGAGAAAGATTTTGTATGTTTTTTTCTGAAACTAGATATTGCATAGTTATGAACTCTATTTTGAATTAACTCTAAAAACTTAAAAACTTCAAATGTTTTTTCCAGATATAGTTCTTGTTCATCAAAGTTTAAAATATACTCTGTTTTGTGTTTATCATTTTTTACAAGTCCAATTACTGGAATATTCAAATCTAAAAGCTCCAATTGGGATTTAGCAGCATGTACTTGAATTTTGCCTCCATCCATTATTATCAAATCTGGTAAATTTGCACTATTTGAAAGATCTTTTTGATATCTTCTATAAATCATATTTTGCATTCTTTGAAAATCACCTTTTTCATTAATTATTATATTGTATTTTCTAAAATCATTGAAACTTGGTTGACCACCTTTAAAAACAACCATAGCACCTGTTACAAACTCATCTAAAATATTTGCAACATCAAACATTTCTATATGATAAGGGTATTTAGGTAATTTTAAAGTTTTTTGAACTGTATCTAAAAGTTCTTCTTTACTAATTGATTTTTGTTTTTTATAAAGTTCTTCTTGTCTTATGTATTCTTTTGCATTATTTTCTGCCAATTCCAAAATTTTTAAACTCGAATCATCTAAAGCATAAGTTATTTTATTTTGAAATAACAATTTTAAACTACTACTATTTAGAGATTCTGGAATAACAATATAGTCAGGGAGCATGTTTTTTGAATATATTTGCATAATAAAATTTTCAAAGAGTGAATTTATATCTTCTATTTCATTTTTAATTATTATTTGATCTTTTAATATTAACTTTCCACTTCTATAAAATAAAACTATAAAACAAATATACTCTTGTGTTTGATAATAATTAAATACATCTCTGTTCAAATTATCATTAAAATCAACAAATTGTTCAACAATTGAAAAATTCAAATGAGATATAATATTTTTAATTCTTTGTGCTTCTTCAAATTGTAAATTATTAGAAGCAATAAACATTTTTTCTTCCAACTTATTCTTAAAATCATCGTTTGTTCTATTAAAAAAATTCTTTACGTTATTGATTTGATTTTGATAGTATTGTTGATCAATTTCTTTAAAACAAGCACCTGAACACTGATCAATATGAAAATGAATACAAGGTTTATTTAAATTACCTTTACATCTTCTTAAAGGATAAATTCTCTCTAAGGTTTTCAAAATATTTCTAGCACTAGTTCCATCAGGAAGCGGTCCAAAAGATATCTGATTTTTATTATCATAATTTCTTGTATAAACATATACTGGATCTTTTTCTTTTGTGATTGCAATGTAAGGATATTTTTTATCATCATTTAATACAATGTTATATCTTGGTCTATATTTTTTTATTAAATTTTGTTCAAGAATTAATGATTCTTTTTCATTCTCTGTAACTATTGTTTCAATATCACATATATCTCTTACTAATTTAGTAGTTTTGTAATTGTGAGCTTTATTAAAATAACTTGAAACTCTCTTTTTGAGATTTTTTGCTTTACCAACATAGATTATTTTGTTGTCTTTATTTTTATACAAATAGCAACCAGGTTTTTCTGGTAAATTTTTCACTATGTTTTCCATAAAATCTCTCCTTTTTATTATTATATAGTGTAAAAAAAATCAACAGTTATTTTGTTGATTTTTAATACATATCTTCATTTTTAATATAAACTTCTCGTGGTTTTGAACCATTTTGTGGTCCAATAATTCCACTTTCTTCAAGTTCATCAATTATTCTTGCAGCACGATTATAACCTATATTAAATTTTCTTTGAATTAAACTTGTTGAAGCTTTTTGAGTTCTAATTACATAATCTTTAATTTCATCAAACATTGAATCTTTTCCTGCTCCCAAATTAACTGAATATGTTTGCTCTTCTTCTTTTATAAAGTCCGTTTCAAAAATTTGTTGTTGTTGACTTGAACAGTGTTGTACTAATCTTTCAATTTCTTCATCACTAATATATGCACCTTGTGCTCTTACAAGTGAAGTACTTCCTGGAATTGTATATAGCAAGTCACCTTTACCAATTAATTTTTCAGCTCCATTTGAATCAAGAATAGTTCTTGAGTCAATTGATGAGGCAACTGAAAATGCTATTCTTACAGGAATATTTGATTTAATAACTCCTGTAATAACATCTGTTGAAGGTCTTTGAGTTGCAACAATTAAATGAATACCTGCAGCACGAGATAATTGTGTAAGTCTCATAATTGAATCTTCAACATCTTTTTTATTTGAAGTCATCATTAAGTCAGCTAATTCATCAATAATAATTACAAAGTAAGGTAATTTATTTGCAGCAGAGCTTTGTTTTGCATTAAACCCTGCTATGTTTTTTACACCATGAGTTGTAAATAATGCATATCTTCTTTCCATTTCATTTATTACTTTTTTAAGAGCACTATTTGCAATATTCATATCGCTTATAACTGGTGCTAATAAATGTGGTATTGTAGAATATACTGACATTTCAACTTTTTTAGGATCAATCATTAAGAATTTAACTTCATGAGGTTTTGCTCTCATTAAAATAGATGAAATAATTCCATTTATCATAACTGATTTACCACTTCCAGTTGAACCAGCAACAAGTAAATGTGGCATTTTATCTAATTCTCCAAATAATAATTCTCCTGTAACAGTTTTTCCAATTGCAAATAGTAGTTTATTTGACATTTTAACAATTGGTGTATTTTCAATAACACCTCTCATAGGTACCATCTCTGGTTTTTCATTTGGTACTTCAATTCCAACTGCAGCTTTACCTTGAATTGGAGCTTCAATTCTAACATTTTGACTTGCAAGTGCTAATTTTAAGTCATTTTCAAGAGACGTAATACTGTTAACTTTTGTTCCTGGCTCTGGTTGAATTTCAAATTTGATAACACTTGGACCGATATTCATATGTTTTACAGCAGCTTTTACACCAAATTGTTTAAATGTCTCATTAATTCTTTCAGCCTTTTCTTTTGCAATCATTCTTGTTTCTTCTTGATCCTTAGAATTTGTAATACTTTCTTTAAGAATATCAATTGAAGGTAATTGATAAGAATTATTTACATATTGTTTTTTCTCAACTGCTTTATTTTTATTGACTTCAATTGTTTGATTATAATTATTTCTTGATTGATATCCATTTGAAGAATATAAAATATTTCTTGCAAGATTTTCTTGCATTGGTGAAGTATAAGTTCCATAGTCCTCAACTTGTCTTTTTGCTTCTTCTTTTTCTTTTTGAGTTTCATTAATAAAATGATCTAAAGTAATTTGACCATTTAAATTATCATTTATCTTTTCTTTTTTATTTCTTGTTCTTAAAAGCTCTTGAGTTTTACCATTTGCTCCAAATGGTGTTATATTAGTTTCTTTTGCCAATTCTTCTCGTGCTTGTTCTGTTGAAACTTGACCATATTTTGACTCCATTGGCATAGGAATATTGTATTCATAGTCTTTTTCTCTTCTTGGCATATAAGTTGGTTCTTCTTTTACCAATGATTGTGCTCGATTTTTAGCTTCTTCTCTTCGCTTATCCAAATCAAAATCTACAACCCTATTCATACCTTGATTTGGTTGTTGAACAAATTCTTCTGGATAATTTCTATTTAAATTATATCTTTCCAAATCAATATTTGCAAAGTCATCATTGTAAAAATCATTGTCTACTTCTTGATAAATATTTTTTTCTTTATATCTATTAAAGCTCGGCAATTCTATAGTTATATCTGATTCTTTTACAGATGCTAGAATTTGTCTTTCATCAAAAGTAACATCATCTTCAACATTTATAATATTGAAAATACCTCTAGCTGTTTTTTCTCTTTTAGGTTTTGAATAATTATGGTCTCTAATGTTAATTTTATTATTCTTTAAAGATAAAATTCTCAATCTTTTTCCAACTCTTTTTGATTTTGGTTTAAAGAAGAAAAATGCATCTCCTGTAAAAATTCAAATCATATCTAAAGTGAAGAAAAATAGTGAAATAATTAGTCCAAAATAAATTGAAGTATATGCTCCAATACCTGAAAGAATTGTTCCAATTAATCCCCCACCAGCTCAAAAAGTAAAGTATGTATTTGGTTTAGCCAATCAAATAGTTCCATTGTCTTCTCCTCACAAAGAGTTATTCTTTCAATTTGAAACATATGAACCTATAGAATCTTTTAATATTGTCTTTGATCAAATATTTTCAACTTTAAATTGTTCTGTTTGCACATGATATGCAACTATAAATAAAATTGATGAAATTATTCAACACAAAACAATTCACGTTAGAAAAATCATTGCAATAAATCTCTTTTTTGGTTTAAATTTAATTCCAAAATAGATTGCAAAATCAATTAGAAAGAATAGAGCATATAAGAAATACTTAAATCATCCAAAAGGCAAATTAAAAATTACATCATCTATAAATTGACCAATTATGGTAATTCTGCCCAATGATATTAGGTTTATAAAAAATAATAATAAAGCTCCAACTATTCAAGCTACTGAGTCTACTTTTCTTTGCTTTTTTTGAATAGTAAAAGCTATTGTGCGGTCATTATCATTTTGATTATTTTGCCCATTGAAATTATTCATGATTTCACCTTATATTTGTTTGCCCTTACCTTATAATTTTAATATATTTTAATGACTTTTTAAATCAATAATAAAATTCATAGTTATTAAAGACTATGAGTTTTTTATTTTATTAGATTTTGGTTCAAAAAATGATCCATCAAGTTCATTAATTATAACTAAAACAATAGGTTGTTTTCCTGTTTCTTGTTTTAAAGTAGTTCTAATTCTAGAAACAATTTCTTTTTTAATAACATTTAAATCATATGCATTTGGATTTGAAGTTGCTTCATTTTTGTATTTCTCTAAGATATCAATAATTTGTTTTTGCATTAATTTAAAGATTGCATTTTCTTCTGTTATATAAATAACTCCACGCATTTGAATATCAATTAATGATATTAATTCTTTGGTTTTATTATTAACATTAGCACCAATTATAACAGCTCCATCTGTTGCCAATTGTTTTCTTTCATTTAAAACAACCGCACCAATATCGCCAACTCCAATTCCATCTACATAAACATCTGCTGTTTTGATTGAATCAGATGCGATTACTAATTTACCTTCTTTAGATATTTTTAAAATTTGCCCATTATTAATTAATTGAATATTTCTTTTGTCTACTCCTGCTTCAATAGCTGCTCTTTCTGCATTTAAAAAATCTTTATATAAACCTTTAATAGGAATAAATGATTTTGGTTTCATTATTCTTGTCATTAATTTAATATCTTCATAACTTGCTCTCATCGATCAAATATTTTTATCACTCAATGATACTAACTTAGCATTTGTTCTTGCCAATTCATCTAAAATTTCTGCATGTCTTTTTTCAACTCCAGCTGCTGGAGGAGTTGCTAAAATAATTGTATCATTTTCTGTAAACTCAACTTTATCATCATTTCCAGCTGCAATTTTAGCAAGTCTTGTATATAAAAGATCTCCTGCTCCTGTTAAAAGCAAAATTCCATCTTCTGATTTCATAAACTCTTCAATACTTATAATATCTTTTGAAGAAATTTGTAAACTCTCTTGAATTACTTTTGATTCAACTACTTTTGTAATTGTTTTTCCATAAACAGCAATTTTTCTTTCATTTGCTTTTGCTTGTTTTATTATTTCAAATAGTTTAAATACGTCTTCTTCAAACATACCTAAAATTAGACGTCTTTTTTTATCTTTCATTGGTGCTGAAATAAATTTATCAATTCTGTGATTTGGAACAGTATAGCCAATTCTTGAAGCATACTCTGCATCACTTATAAAAGCTAAAACTCCTTTTTGAGATATTTGATTTAAATGATTCATATCTGTTGAAAAATATGATTGCTCATTTCCATCAATAATGTAATCTCCTGCATAAACTATAACTCCATCTTCTGTATGAATTGCAAATCCAAAAGATTCTGGAAATGCTGCAGTTGTTCTAAACGCTTCAATTTTTACATCCCCAAATGAAACTATATCTTTGTCATTAATAATTTTAAAATTATTTTCTCTATTTTTAATTCTATATTTCATATTTCTATACTTCAAAATTGTTGTTGTAAGTTCATTACAATAAACTGGAACATCTATTTCTCTTAAAATATAACTAATTGCTCCTGAGTTATTTGAACTTGGATTTGAAAGAAAAATCCCTTTAATTTTCTTTGAATTTGCTTTTAAATACTCAAAATTTGGAATAATTACATCTATTCCTAAAACACTTCTCTCTGGAAATTTAATTCCTGCATCAAATATATATAAGTTATCATTAACGCTGATAACAAAAATATTTTTTCCTCTCTCATCTTGACCACCTAAGGCCATAAATTTTATATCTGCCATATTATTCTCCATTTCTTTATTTCTTATTATTTGTTTGTTTAGTTCTTTTTAAATAAACGTCAATCAGAATTAAATACTCTCTAATTATAAGTTATTTAAAGTTAAAGTAAAGTTTTTGAATAAAAAAATATTGTTTTATTTTTAAATAAAAGAATAAAATATTTACGAGAAAGGATGTCATAGTATGTTTATTTCAGTAGAAGATTACGCACTAAATAAGGATAAATACTTTACACTAGATGTAAGAACTCGCACAGAGTTTAAAACACTTCCTCATTTTAGTTGAGCAATAAATATTCATATAGATCAATTTTTAGATAATTTTAAAAAATATCTTGATGAGTATAATCCAACTAATAAGCCTATTGTAACTGTCTGCAATGCTGGAAATAGAAGTGGTCAGGTTGCCAATTTTTTAAGTCAATTAGGTTACAATGCAAAAACGCTTCAAGGTGGTATATATAATTACAATAAAAAAATAAGATAAAAATATCTTATTTTTTTATTTCCTCTCTTAATCTTTTAATAAAAAGTTTAATAGAAAATTCTTTTGATGTTAAAGTTAATTCCTTTTCTATTAATTGGGCTTTTATTTTTAATTTTCTTAAATTATCAATATTTACTAATTGATTAGATAAAACAATTATTTTTTCTTCTTTAATTTCATCAATATTTTCTATAGTACCAATTTCTTTTAGAATTTTATTATAAATGGTTGAAGCTTTTTCAACAGCATCAATTCCAAACTTTGTCTTTTTATTTTTAACAAATTTTGTTATTGAAAAATAAGCAAATAAAGATATAAAACAAATTGTAAAAGCTATAGCTAATAAAATATATATAATTAGATTCATTTTATTCTATACTTTCTTTATCTTTTATAAAGATATCTCTTAATATTTTTATTTTGCTTACAGAGTTATCATCTGCTACTACTTTTATATTAATTTTTGAAGGTTTTATTTCAATTTCTTCCTCATCAATTGGATACTCAACAGTATCAATTATCATTATTTCATTTGATTGTTTTTCAAATTTAAATTTCAATACGTGTTTATTATTCAAAATTAAAGGTGCATTTAGAGTTCTAAATTTATTTGTACTTACTGGAACTAATTCTTGCATTTGATAAATTTGACTATCTTTTGAAAGAATAACAGCTCCCCCTGTTGATTTCATATATCCACTACTTCCATTTGAAGTTGAAACAACTATTCCTGTTCCATGAAATCTTTCTAAAAACTCATCGTTTATATAAATTTCTATATATAAAGGATTTTTCTCATTTAATATTTTAATTTCATTAGTAGCTATTAATTTTTTTGATTTAGTTTTGATTTCTAATAATTCAAAATAATTTAATTTATATTTTTTACTTTCAATTAATTTAACTGTATTGTCAATATTTTCTACTCTGTTTTTATTTGTATAAAAACCAATTCCCCCTGATTTAAAAGGAACAAATTCAATATCATTTATTTTATCTTTATAAATTGAAACAGCTTTTAAAAAAGTTCCATCTCCTCCGAATATAAAAACATAATTAGGATTTAATTCACTATATTTTCAGCCCTTTTTTTCAAGTTTTTCTCTTAAACTAGAAACTACCTCTTCTGTGGCTTTATAATCATTTTTAATTATGCTAAAAGAAAACACTAATTTCACCTCTAAACTACAATTAATTTTACTTATTTTTAAAAGAAAAATATATAAAGATTGTATAATATTAATTGTAAATCAAGGAGCAAAAAATATGAATAAAAAAAGAATGTTATCTGGAATAACAACAACTGGACAAATGACATTAGGAAATTATATTGGAGCAATGAGAAACTTTGTTGCTCTTCAAGATGAATTTGAAATGTATGTTTTTGTTGCAAATCTACATGGAATAACATCACCAATCGAAAAAGAAACTTTAAGACAAAATATAAAAAATATGGTAACTTTGTACTTTGCTTGTGGAATGGATCCTGAAAAATCAACAGTTTTTGTTCAAAGTGAGGTTTTAGAACATACACAACTTGCATGAATACTTACTTGTAATACTACAATTGGAGAATTGCAAAGAATGACCCAATTTAAAGATAAATCAACTAAAGTAAAATCAGAAAATGGAACTGAATATATTCCAACAGGTTTATTAACTTATCCTGTTTTAATGGCAGCAGATATTTTACTTTATGATCCTGCATTTGTACCTGTTGGAAAAGATCAAAAGCAACATATTGAATTGGCAAGAAATATAGCAGAAAGAATGAACAATAAATTTGGAGAAATGTTTACAATTCCAGGAGACTATACTCCTAAAGTTGGTTCAAAAATAATGGATTTACAAGATCCAACAAAAAAAATGTCAAAATCAGCTGCAAATCCAAAAAGTTTCATTGCACTGTTAGATGATATAAATGAAGTTAGAAAGAAAATTAAATCAGCAGTAACTGATTCAGAAAATTTAATTAAATATGATCCAGAAAATAAACCTGGTGTAAGTAACTTATTGACAATATACTCTGCTTTAAAAGATGTCTCGATTGAAGAAACTGAATCATTTTTTGAAGGAAAAGACTATGGTTTCTTAAAAGAAGAAGTTTCAAATGTTGTAGTTGAATTATTGGAAAAAATTCAAAAACGTTTTAAAGAACTAAGTAATTCAGATTTAGTGGATACTTGATTAGAACAAGGTGCTGAAAAAGCTAAAAAAATAGCTAGAAAAAAACTTACAAAAGTTCAAAATTTAACTGGAATTAACTACAAAAGAAAATAATCAAAGAAAAAATATAGCAACAACAAATACTATTTATTAATTAAGTATATTACATAAATAAAAATACAGGCTTTAAAACCTGTATTTTTATGACATTATTTGGTTAAATTTTACAAAATTGGAATTGTATATTTATACTATTTGATAAAATAAAACTCAAGAAAAAAAGTTAAAAATAAAAATGAGATTTCTTTATGTATGTTAAAACCTTTACACTTATAAACCCAAGATTGATCTTGAATCAAAATAGTAACACACTATCATAGCCTGTATAAGGTTTTTGTATTAGTTTTTAAATCATTAAAACAACTTTATCTTTTAAATAGAAAAAGTTTACAATAAAGTTTTTAATAAAATTAATTAGTTATCATATCAAGATTTGTAGAATAAAAGTTAATTGCTTTTTTATATTTTAACAATAATTTTTTAGAATTTTTGTTTAGAATAATTTCAGTTAATATTTTAAAAGATAAAGAGTAATTTTTTAAATTTTGAAGTGGCAATAGCATAGAAATATTTTAAAACTAAATTTGAAAGAAATATTAATAGTGCTTTTTCAAAATTTTTTTGTGCTTCTATATATTTTCCCATAACTCTATATGAACTTCCTAAACCAATAAAACATTCTAATTGATCTTTCTTTTTAAGTTCTACTCCTTGTAATGCTTTTAAATAAAAAATAACTGCTTTACTTTCTTCACCTAAAAGATCATAACTTCAAGCCATTTGATAATTTATATATGCACTATTGTCACTTTCTATAATATTTTTTAAATATAAATTAGAATCAATATATTCTTTTTTTGTTCTTAATTTTAAAGCCTTTTTTAAAATTTTTTTAGTTTGTTTTTTCATTATTTCATTACCTTTTTATTTAATATTAAACTAATAGAATATAAATATTTATTAAGTTTAAATAAAAAAATAAGTCAAAATAAATTTTACTTATTTTTTTAAATACTATTTAGAAATCTTATTTAAACAGCACTTCATTGTGCAGCTTTTATTTTTTTAACAATTTTTGTACAATCATCTTTATGTCTTAATTCTCTACATCCAGGGTGAATTGCAATTAAATTTACAGGTTCTAAACTAAAATGCTTTAAATCAATGAATTCACAAATTCATGCTAGATCTCCTTGTTCAAAATTTTCTCTAATCATAAAAAATTTACAAATAAAACACATTCTAAAGTCTTTTTCATCTTTGTTAATTAGAGTTGGAGAATTCTGTCAAGCTAATTTTAAATCATCTTTTGTAAATTCAATTTCATTGTTTTCTAAAATTTTTGCCATAATTTACCTCTTACAAATATAACAACATTTTATCACAAATAAAAAAATGAGCTTATAACTCATTTGTATTATTTTTTAGATTCTAAAGCTTTTTTAGATGAAGTTACAATTGCTTCAAATTGTTTTGGTTCATGAATTGCTAATTCAGATAACATTTTTCTGTTAATATCAATTCCTGCTATTTTTAAACCATTCATGAATTTTGAATAACTTAATCCTAATGGTCTAACAGCTGCGTTTATACGAATAATTCATAACTTTCTAAAATCACGTTTTTTAAGTTTACGTCCAACAAAAGCATAAGCCATAGAACGTACAACTTGTTCATGAGCCTTTTTATAGTTTGCTTTTTTTGTTCCATAGTAACCTTTTGCTCTTTTAATTCAACGTTTTCTTCTTGCTCTAGTTACTTTACCAAATTTTACTCTTGCCATATTGTTCTACCTCCTACTTTTAGTTTTGTAATAATCCTTTTAGACGTTTCATATCTCCAGCTGAGACGAAAGTTGCTTTTTTAAGATGTCTTTTTTGTTTTGTTGATTTATTTTGTGCTAAGTGAGATCTATAAGCTTTACCTCTTTTTAATTTACCTGCACCAGTTTTTTTAACTCTTTTTGCTAAAGAGCTTTTTGTCTTCATTTTTGGCATAAATTCTCTCCTCCTATAATTAACCCTTTTTTGGCACTACATACATATCTAAGAATCTTGTATTTAGTTTGGCTTCTTTTTCAATTTTTGCAACATCTTCTATTTTTGCAAAAAACTTATCTAGTGTTTCTTTTCCAAATTCTTGAAAAGTAATTTCTCTACCTTTAAATTTTAATGAAATTTTAACTCTATCTCCTGCTAATAAGAATTCTCTAGCTTTTCGAGCTTTTGTATCCATATCGTGTTCACCAATTCCAACAGTTAAACGAATTTCTTTGTTTTCAACTTTTACTTGATTTTTTTTATTTTCTTTTTGTTTACGTTTTTGTTCGTATTTATATTTTCCATAATCAAGTATTTTAGCTATAGCTGTTGAGTTATCTTGCATACCCACTTGAAATAGATCTAAACCTGCTTCTTCTGCTAACTTTAAAGCTTCAAACTTATTTAGTGGTCCGTTCTTTGTACCATCATCATTGATAATTAAAACTTGTTTTGCTCTAATTTCTCTATTAACAAAATCTGTTTTTATATTTCTATTGTCTGCCATTTGTCCTCCAAAATAAAAAGTGTGCCGTTAAAAGATTAGGAGCACACTTAAAATTTATTTATTGTATATACGAATAATAAATAAGTTTTACCGTTTCTTTAAAAATTACGGTGAGCTGTGCGCTTCTTTCTTTAAACCTTAATTATTATACTATAGTTTTTTGAAAAATACTAAGTTTTTTAAAAAATATTTATGAAATTTTTAGAAAACTTATATTATGTTTTATGAGAGTATTATATAAAAAAGGAGATATTTATGTTTAAAATAGTTTCATTTAATTATAAGAGATCTATAAAATTATGATATGTATATCTTATTGCTGCATTTTTTAGCTATGGATGAATCTTTATAGATATTGGTAATTTAATTAGTAATAGTTGATTAGATGTTAGTGAAATAACTTTAATAATTAGAATTAACTATTTAAGTATAGGAAATACTATTATTTTACTTTTCTATATCCTATATTTGTATAAGGACTATAAGAGTGGTCTTTGAAATCATTTTATTAGTTTGAATGTTAAATCAAATAAAATTATTTTTTCTTATCTTTTAAATGGTTTTATTATTTCTTTTGTCAATATATTAATTAATTTTATCTGAGTTATGAGTGCTTATAGTACTAGCATCTCTAGATATGGGTGTTTAAATCTAATAAATGATAGTCTATTTGTTTCTATAACTTATTTATTTTTGTTAGTTACAATTTTATTTATATGCTTTAGATTTTTTCATAAATATAAAGATATTGTTATATTTCTAACAAGTAGTTTATTGATATATTTGGCGATTATAGCACAATTAACTGTTGGACCTATAATGCAAATAGAAAATAATGCTTTGTTAATTATAATATCTTTAATTCCAATATTAAATATATCTATTATGAATAGTATTAATAACTTTTTTTGAGTTGCACTAGCAATGAATTACTTTATTATAATATTGCTTTTAACAATATGAAAAATTAAAGAAGGAAAAAATAGTATGAAAATAAATGTAAATAAAAATATATCTGATAATTTCACTTTAAAAATCGAGAATTTGGAAATAAATGAAAATGAAATAATTGCGATAATGGGAGCAAATGATTCATGAAAGACCTCTTTTTTGGAGTTACTTTCAAATACTTATAAATCAAAAAAAGCGATTCATTTAGATAAAGAATACAGTTATACAATTTTAAAACAAAAAAGTGATTTTGTAAACGTCTCGCTTTTAAATATAGTTGAATTATTTACAAGTTTATCTAAAACAATAAAGAATATTAGTTTAGAAGAGTTATTGAAAGAATATAAACTTATAAACTATAAAAAAACTAGTTATTCCAAATTATCTGAAGAACAAAAACAAAGATTTAAATTTATGTTAATTGAATTTATGCAAACAGATGTTTTAATTTTAGATGAAACATTTAATTTTTTAGATAATGCTTGAAAAAAGAAATTATTAAATAAAGTAATAGAAATGAGTAAAAATTTTAAAATAGTATTTATAATTGATCATGATTTAGAAATTATTAAAAAAATTTGCACTAGACTAATATATTTTAGAGAAGGAAAAATAGTAAAAGATACTAATAATTTAAATTCTATTAAACAATCTGATATTGATGAAATTTTAACTTAAAAAACCTCATAAGAATAACTTATTCTTATGAGGTTTTTTTATCTGAATTTTTCAAGATCAGTGATACTTGGATTTTCTCTTTCCAGATTTCTATTAATTTTGTTATTTTTACAATATTCATCAATTTCATCAGACTTTTGACTTATTTTTGAATTTAGCTCTTCTGAAGATTTAACATTATCATATTCATATTTTAAATTTCTTATCTCATTTTCTAATTTATAAAGTCCTAAAACTATCTTGTGTTTTTCAATTTGCTCTTTTTCACTAAACTTTTTCTCTGGAATTTTTGTAGTTCCAGTAAAATAATCAAGATCAATATGCTTACATCCTATATGATGATAACCTTTAGAGATAGCTTCTTTCATTGTAATATATTGATTATCATACTCTTCAAGTGAAAGTATTTGATTTTCAAAAGGTCTACACAATTCACAACTATCCTCTTCTGGTTGAACATAAACAATAGTTTTTAATCTTAAGGCTTCTTTTTTACCAAATCAATTATAAATACCTAACATAGGTTTATTATTTGGATTTTCCTTTGCTTCTGTTATTTTTTTATCAATTTCAGAATCTATATACTCTTTTGGTTCATTTATCAAATCTGATTTTTCTTTTCTTTTCTTTTTAATTTTATTTCAAGGAATAATAAAATAAAGTATCAAGAGAACAACAATAACTATAAGTATTACTCATCAAGGAAATTTATTCATAATATTAACTAATTATTATGATCATTTAAATGATCATAATAATCCCTTGCTTCTTTTAAATTTATTCTTTGATCTTTTTTACAATTAGTGCAAATACCTTTATAAGAGTCTCTTGTTTCAAAATTTATAGGTTTAGAAAATACAAATTTTTTAAAATCTCAACAGTTTTTACAAAAAGTGAATATTCAATCAGTATCTTTATCAAAATTAAATGCCATAAAATGCCTCCAAAAATAAAAAGAAATGAAATCATTTCTTTTTAGATTTTAAACTATTTTTCAACGATTTTTCTTACAGAATTAGCAACATGTTCAACATCTGGTCCAATAACAATTTGTAAACTTTCATTTCCTAATCGTTTAATTCCATATGTTCCTGCTGATTTTATAAGAGCATCATCAATTTTATTGTTATCTTTTAGTATAAGTCTTAATCTAGTTGCACAATTGTCAATACTTACAAAGTTTTCTTTTCCAATTGCTTGTACTATTTTTTCTGCCATAACTTCATATTTATCAGTTTTTGATGAATTTTCTTTTATAGTTGATAATTTGCTAGCTGTATTTACTTGATTATTTGAAGCAACTTCAACATTTCTACCTGGTGTACTTAGATTCATACCTTTTATTGTAAAGTAGAATACAAAGTAATAAGTAGCTCCTGCTCCTGCGGTTAATACAAGTACTCATAATGGATTTGAAATAATTGAGTCACGAGCATTAGCTAATGCTCAAGATTGAGGTAGAGAAGCCGCATAATCAATAAATCCTGCACTAAATCCAAATCCTATTTGAACTTTCATTGCTGATGTTATTGCCATAAATATTCCTGTTAATCCTGCATGAATTCCCAATAATACAGGTGCAATAAATACAAATGAGAATTCTAATGGTTCTGTAATTCCTGATAAGAATGAAACTCCAGCAACTCCTCCAAGGAATCCAGCTATTTCTTTTCTATTAGCTTTATCAGATGTCATAATCATAGCAACAGCTGCCATTGGCAATCCACCCATCATAATTGGGAAGAATCCTGATTGGAATAACCCTGATGTACTTATTCCTTTAGAAAAAGCATTTATATCTCCCATTACTGTTATTGTTTCACTACCAATAACTGGATTTGAACCAAATCCAGGTGATACAACATTTCCAGTTACTGGCATTTGGAATCAGAAGAATGTATTCATAATTTGATGTAAACCAAATGGAAGCAATAATCTATTTAATACTGCATAAGCTGTTGTTCCTGGAATAGCAACAGCTGGATTGTCTGGATTAGCAACAGCTGTTCCAAAACTAATTAATCCTAATTGAATTCAAGGTCAAATAATTGCAAAAGCAAATGCTGTTGGAATAGATGCTGCTAAAGCAACCATTGGAACAAATCTACGACCTCCAAAGAATGATAAAGCGGTTGGAAGTTTAATTTCTTTTAACCTATTATAAAAATATGCTGAGAGACAACCTGTTACAATCCCTCCAAGAACTCCTGTACTTAATACATAAGTTCCTCCTTTAATAACATCTTTATCTTGCATCACTTTAACATAAAGTAGTTTAGATCATTCTATTCCATCTTTATCTGTAAATGTTAAAGTTTTTCCATAAATCATATTTGGTAAAGTTCCTTCTCCAGTAAGAGCAGAAACTGATAAGTAAAAAATCACTGCAACTAATGCTACTTCACCTCTATGATCTTTTGCAAGTCCAAATGCACAACCAATTGCAAATAACATTGGTAAATTATCAAATGGAATTGATCCTGGTTTTTGAATAATCAATGATATTCAATAACCTACTTGATTAGTAATATTTCCAGCAGCATCTGTTGAATATCCAATACCTAAAGCACCAAATCTATTTAGAATAGCTGCAAAAGGTAAAACAGCAATTGGAAATTGCAAAACTTTTCCCAATTCTTGAAGCATTGTTAAAAATTTGTTTCAACTTCCAGAGTTATTCTCATCTTTAACTTTTTTCGTCTTTAACTTTTTTTCATTAGTTAAATGTATACTTTTATCTTTCATATTCTATTTCCTTTCTATTAATTTCTAAGAAAATTTTACAAAAAAAAAATGGAAAAGTAAAGAAATTTTCCATTTTTTAGTATGAAATTTGAAAAAATATTATTCTTATGCACTATAAAAATATTTTTATATTAAATAATTTCTCCAAGACAAATACCTAAAAATATTAAAGCCATTAAATAACCAACTAATGCTAGTGTAAAAATTCCATAATATTGTCAAAATCTAAATATCTTAAATTTTGTAGAAACTACCTTAAATGATTCTTTTTCTAATTTCTTATTTCTTTTAAAAACTACAAAGAAAATAGTTGAACATATTCCTAATAATAATCCCAATATTCCAAAACCAAATAATGTTCAAAAAGTTCCAGTACTTAAACCTGCTAATAACATATTTATTCCTCTATTCCAAATCTGAAATGATTTCATGGACCAATAAAGTCAATTAATCTTTTTTCACTATCTTTAATAGTACCTATTCAATTATATTTTTCTTGTTTATCTTCAAAATTATCTTTTAGAATAATATGACATTCACCCTTATATTTCGCATCATTATTATTTATAATGACAACATCTCCTCTATTATAAGTTTTTTTTGTATTTTTTACTTCAATAGATTCATTTTTAAATTCAACTCTTGAAAAAGTTGATCTCACAAAATATTCTGTAATATCTCCTCTTCTAAAATGATTAAATTTTAAAATATCTTTTTCAACTTTACTTAATTTATAAAGTGGTTTTACATTTAAAGTTATCTCGTATCTGTCAATACTTGCAAGTTCTTCTAATTCCTCACTTGTTGCGTATGCATTTCCAATTAAAACAAGATTTATTTCATTAGTATAAAACAAAATTTTTGCTTGTTCAGATATAGAAAGATTTCTTTGTTCTTCTAAAGTAGGTAATTCTTTTCAATCAACAGCTGTTGTCATTAGTCCAAAGTGACTTCCCACAAAAGCTGCTGTTGAAAGATTATGTTTTAAATATTTTTGATTTGCTTGCTTAAAATATTCAAAAGGTAATGCAGTATATTCTAAAGGATAAAAGTTATGACATCCACTAAGTCTTTCTCTGATTGGTTTAAAGTCCATAACATTATCAATTAAACTATCATTATTTGACATGTTTAGTTGAATATCTATATCAAATTTATTATGCGTAATATTTGCTATTTCAAAGGGTAAACTAGGAGAATCTAATCTTAAACAATCAATTCCATATTGCTTACATTTTGCTATATCATTGACATTAATTGCTATTAATTCCATTGATTTATATTCAACATCCATTATTGTATAAAAACCAATTTCTTTTGCATATTTAACGCTTTTTAAAACCATTTCTGCTTTTTTCTTATCATCTTTTTGTCCTACAAAATGTAATAAACTTGTAAAAACTACTTCATATCCTAATTTTTTGGCTAAATCCAAATATTGTTTGTCTTTTTCAAAAGTTGATTGCTCAGGATAGATTGATATTCCAATTTTTCTTTTCATAAATTTCCTCACTAATATAATTTTAGCAATAAAAAAATCACTTTAAAAAAGTAATTTTTTTATTATTTTAAATTTCATTTGTATCTCTGAACTTTTTAAATCAATGATATGATTTCTTCAAAAATCTATCTCCACTACCTTTATGATAGTCATCATAATCAACAAAAATCATTCCATAGCGCTTTGACATCTCATTTGAACCTGCAGAAACAACATCAATTGGAGTTCACATAGTATAACCAAATAAATTAACTCCATCTTTGATAGCTTCATTCATTTGTTCAAAATGCTCAGCTAAATACTCTATTCTATAATCATCTTCAACAGTTTTATTCTCATTTAGTTTTTCTAAAACACCAATTCCATTTTCTGAAATAAATAATGGAACATGATATCTATCTCATAACTGATTTAAAACATATCTTAATCCTAATGGATCAATTTGTCACCCTCATTCAGTTGCTCGTAAAAAAGGATTTTTTCCCATTTTCATTAAGTTTCCTTCTGTCATTTCACCTTCTTGTTTTGCTATTGTTGATGACATATAGTAACTAAATGTAATAAATTCTACAGGATTATTTTTTAAAAGTTCTAAGTCTCCTTCTTGCATTTTAATTTCTACTCCCATTTCTTTAAAAATTCTTTTTGAATAACTTGGATATTCTCCTTTAATCATTACATCATAGTAGAAGAATTTTTTCATTTGTTCTTTTCTTTGATTTTCCAAAACATTTATGGGATTACAATCTAATGGATATGTTGTTGCATCAGCAACCATGCATCCAATTTGGATATTTTTGAATTTTTTAGAGTATTCAACAACTTTAGCTTGAGCGATAAATTGATGATGTAATTCTTGATAACTGGAAGCAATTCTTTCCCTTAAACTTTTTGGAGCAACTTCTCCTTCTAAACCCAATGCTGAGAAAAGCACACCAAAATTAATTTCATTAAAAGGTAATCAATATTTTACATATTGATTAAATTCATCAATTATAACTTTTGCATATTTAAAGTACATATCAATTACTTCTCTATTTTTTCATCCATTATATTTTTGAATTATTGGAAATGGTGTATCAAAATGATTCATTGTAACCATAACTTCTAAACCATTTTTTTTGCACTCTTCAAATACATTTCTATAAAACTCTAAACCTTTTTTGTTAGCTTCCTTTTCATCTCCATTTGGAAAAATTCTAGTTCATGCAATTGACATTCTAAATATTTTTAAACCAGCTTCTTTAAATAATTTAATATCTTATTTATATCTATGATAAAAATCATTACCAAATCTTTTTGGGTAGTGTAAACCCTTTTTATTTTCTATGGAATCTAGAAAATCTTGAGTAGTTAAGTTTCGAGTTTTAGAAAGATCTTTTCTATCTTCTAATTCTATGAAGGGAATCATTTCAAGTATAGAAAGAGATTTTCCATCAACATCATATGCTCCTTCTATTTGAGTTGCAGCTGTAGCTCCTCCTCAAAGAAAATCTTTTGGAAATTCTATTTTTTTGCTCATTATATATTTTCTCCATTATTTTTAATTAACTCTTGATATCAAAAGAAACTATCTTTTCTAATTCTTTTCATATCTTTTTCATCAAACTCATCTCTATTTACATAAACAAATCCATAACGCTTTGAAATTCCTTCATGAGTTGAAACTAAATCAATTGCACTTCATGGCATATATCCAATCATTTCTACTCCATCATTAATTGCACTTGCCATTGATGAAATATGTTTTTGATAATATTCAATTCTATAATCATCGTGAATTTTTTCATCATTTGTTAAAACATCTTTTGAACCAATTCCATTTTCAGTAATCATAATAGGTAGTTGATATCTATCTCAAACATCTTTTAATGTATTTTTAAATCCTAAAGGATCAATTTCTCATCCAAATTGAGTTTTATCTAGATTTGGATTTTTAACTGCTTTTCCAACACCAGGAATTATCATTCCCATTTGTTGATCTGATTTACTTTCTAATGATTTTTTATATTCTTCTACAGTTACATCAGCTACTGTCATAGTTGAGTAATAATTGAAAGCAATAAAATCTGGTTTTGAGTTTTTTAATATTTCTTTTTCTTCATTTGTTATTTCAATTTCTTGATTAATAGATTTTAAGAAGTTTTTAAATCAGTTACTATATTCTCCTCTGCAAACTATATCTAAGAAAACTCAATTTCTTATTTGATCAAAATTTAGTTTTGCTTGATAATCTTCAGGTTTACTTGATGCAGGATATACTGAAGATATATTTGGAGCAGGTCCTATTTTTACTTCAGGTAACATTTTTCTACACAATCTAATTGCTCTTGCTTGAGCTACATTTAAATTATGCATAATTTGTCATTTAGTAGCTTTTGATTTTTCTGAAATAACTCCAATAATTTGTCCAGCTAAAGCAAACATATTTAGTTCATTAATTGTTAATCATCACTTAACTCTTGAACCAAAATTTTCAAATAAAACTTTTGAATAATGTTCAAATAATTTTGAAAAATTATGACTGTCTAAGCCTCCAATTTCTTCTATGAAATCAGGTGTATCAAAATGTAACATAGTTACAACAGGCTCAATTTTATTTTTTAATAGTTCATCTATTAAATCACTGTAAAATTTAATACCTTCTTTATTAATATCTCCTTTAGTATTTTTAATTATTCTTGGCCATGAAATTGAAAATCTATAAGATTTAAACCCCATTTCAGCCATCATTGCTACATCTTCTTTTCAATGATTATAATGATCAGATGCAACTTTGAAACCTGTTATTCCTTTAGGATAAGATTCTCGTTCATCGAATCTATCCATTATTGATGGAACTTTTCCACCTTGATTAATAGCTCCTTCTACTTGATAAGCACTAGTTGATGCTCCTCATAGAAAATTTTTTGGAAATTTACTCATTTTTATTTTTCTCCTCATTTAATAAATATAAAGCACCATAACATGCAGCTTTATTTTTCAAAATTGACACATCAAATTTTGATTCAATTTTTTCATTTGAATAAATCAATTTTTCCCCTTAATAAAAATCTTTATGTATTGAGATTTTATTTTTTATCATATTTATAAATTGTTCATTTACACTTATTCCCCCACCAATTGTTACTAAATCAAAATCTAGCATAAAATCAATATTTATAATTAATTTAGCAATATGAGATGTAAATTCATCCATCATTTGCACAACAAGTTCATCATTACTGTTAAATAATTTAAAAAGCATCTCTCCTGAGATTGATTTTCCAGTTTTCATAAAATACTTTAATAATAATGACCCTAAACCAGTGTCTATAGCAACTGTTGAAGGATTATTTTTTTCTAAACTAGAATACATTTTTCCTAATTCTCCAGCTTGAAAATTCTTACCATCAATGACTTTTTTATTTATTATAATTCCTGCTCCAAGAGCTGTACCAATTGTAAGATGAACCATATTAAAAATACTTTTATTTTTTTTAATTCTTTCTTGGTATTCACCAAGTACAGCAGCTTTTGCATCATTTGTTATAATAAATTTATTTAATTTTTTATACTTTTTGAAGTATTTATTTAAATCTAGATCAATATTTGATATAGCTGATTCTGACAATATCTTTTTATTTTTGGCATCTATAATGCCTGGAAAAGATATAGCTAAATTAAATTCTTTATCAAAACTATCTAATACTTTTGATATTTCTTCTAAAACAACTACTAAAGGAGTTTGAATCATTAATTTCTGCTCTTCTGTTTCTTCTTTAATGTAATTTAAATATCGCCTTTCAAATTCTTTGTTATTCTCAAAAATTACACATTTTGTTCCTGTTCCACCAACATCAAAAGTTATATTAAGCATTTACTTTATTTTTCCTTTGCTCTATTTTTAATTCATTTTTTCTTTCATTAATTAAATCTATTAAATTAATATTTGGATTTTTTGATTCTAACAGTCCATAATGAATTTGAACACTATTTAAATTATTGAAAATAATAGGTTGCAATTCTCTTATAATTTTTTGATCTAATACTTTGCTTTTTCTAATATTTTTTCAACATCCTTTTGAATCTGTAAAGCATTTTTATTTAAAAGATTAAAATCAATAGATCTAAACTCTTTTTCTTTTATAATTTCAAGTTCTTTGATTTTTACACTAAAATCTAATGCATTATATTCATTCATTAATAAAGAAGATTTTTCAAATTGTTTTCTTTGAATATATTTTTTACCTTTTGCAATCATTCTCTCTTTCATATTTTCTTCTTTTTGGAGAATAGTATTTATTTTTTCAGATGTAGCTAAATATTTTTGGATATTTTTTTCATTTTTAGTTATATTTTTGCTAAAGTCTTTTGTAAAAATATTTAAGACTTCTTTTTCTACTTCTTTAAGAGTTTTCATTTCTTCTGTATTTAAATTTAATTGTAATTTTGTTAGTAAAATTGTTTTTTCAATTGTTTTTGTTAATAGAGTTTTTTCAGTAATTCTTTCTTTATAAGTTAACATACTAAATAAAATTGCTGTACCTATTGAAACAGCACATGCTAATAAATAGAATGATCCATTTAAAACAGGTGATATTTTTCCAACTCCATTTAAAGTAGGTTCTGAAAAGAATCCAATTGCTTCAAAAACTCCAATTCCTGATGAAGCTCTTTGTGTTACACTCAAAATATTTGCAAAAGCCCCAGCTATAAATGCAGCTGCAATACCTGAAAATAATGGTCTTTTTTTAGGTAAGTTAATTCCATATAATATTGGTTCTGTAATTCCTAGAAATCCAGCAGGTAACATTCCTATACCTTGTTTTCTTAATTTTGCGTTTTGTGTAACTATGATAACACCAATTAATGCTCCAACTTGTGCTCAAACAGAAATTGATCCTGCAATACCATAAGCTGTTTGACCACCATTTGCAATAAGATCTAACATACTGATTATTCCAAGCATCATATGTAAACCAAATATTACAGCAGCTTGTCATAAGGCTACAAATATACCAACTCCAATTCCAAATGGAATTTTACCAACATAAAACATTGAAGCACCAAATAAAGTTTCTACAAAGTTTCAAAGTATTCCATAACCAAAAAAAGCTAGTGGTGCAACAACCAATATTACAATAAAAGGTCTAAACATTAATTCTAAAGCTACAGGTATTACACTTTTTAATCAAGTATCTAGTAATTTTGCAGTATAAATAGCTGCAATAATAACAAATATTTTCGTGTTCATTGCATTTACTTTTATCTTAGTTATTCCATCTAACATAGGATTTCCTGTATCAATTGTTCCTAAATCAAATAAAACAAAATCACTTCCTAAACCCATTGCTCCTCCATCATAAAAAAACATTGGGCAACATAAAATAACTCCTAAAGCAACTCCCATTAATCCTTATAATTTAAAATAATTTGCTGCTGAAACTGCCAATAATATACCCATAAAGAAAGTTGTTGATCTTCCCATTGCATATAATACTGCTCATCCAACAGGTGCTTGAGTTAAAAGAACATCGTTAGGTCCTGAACTTTCAGTAATTTTAAATACAATATTTGGCATAACTCCTACTTGAATTAAAATAGCTATTATTGCTTGTATTAATCCCGCCCCTACCATAATTGGAATAAGTTTTACCATAATACCAGAAAACATTGCTAACATTCTTCTTCCTAAAGGAGTTTTCTTATTTGTAATTCCCAAAGATGTTCTTATAGCACTTATTTCATTATTATTTTTAATAACTTCATCTTTAACTTTATATACATCTTGTCCTATAACAACTTGTAGTTCATTTCCATTTCAAACTACACCTTTTACAAGATTTATTTTTTTAAGCTCCTCTACATTTACTAAATCTCTATTTTTAATAGTAAAACGCAATCTAGTCATACAATTATAAACTTCTCCATAATTAGATTGACTTCCTACGCTTTTATTAATTTGTATTGCTCCTTTTTCATATTTATTCGAAGTATTAAAAAAATCAACAGGATCAATAATTGTTCTTAAATCATTGTTTTCTTTTTCTTCAAATGAATATTCAATTGTACATATTAAATCTCCCTGTTTAACTTTTCCAACTTTTAGGTTTTTAATTTTATACTCATTTAATTCATTAAACTCAAAAACTATTGGAGTTTCAATTGAAAGTTTTTTGTTTTTTATTTTTTCAATATCAACACTAAACAAAATATCATCTTTTGTAACTTTACTTCCAATTTTAAGATTTGTTTCAAAACCTTCTCCATTAAGTGAAACAGTATCCATTCCACAATGAATTAAAAACTGCAATCCTTCAACTTCAAATCCATAAGCATGTTTTGTATCAAAAATCATGGTAACTGTTGCTATATCAAAAAAGCCTTTAAAATTATTTTCTGAAGGTATTATAACTAATCCGTCACCAAGCATACGATCTGCAAACATTGAATCTTTACATTGTTCAATATTTTTTATTTCACCTTCAACTGGCGCGTATAAATTTATTTCCACTTTTCTATCCTCCTTACAGTGATATTTTCCACTTTATAAATAGAAAAGTAACAAATTTTCCATATTAAGAAAGTATTTTACTATATGGAAAGTTCTTGAACAACTTCAAAGATATGCAAGAATAACATTTCTAAACCTATATTTCTATATATTTTTTTTGAATTGTCAAATTCATAATTAATTATTATTTGATCTGTAAAAAAAGTTTTAATTTTTTCTCTTTGTCTTTCAGTTGTTATTAAAAAACTTTTTTGTTTAGGATTATTTTGAATTTCATAAACTGCTAACAATGAATCATTATCTCTTGAACAAAGAATGACCAAATTTATTTCTTCTTCTTTATTTAGCTTCATATCTTTTCTCAACTCATGAGAGATTATTTTAACTACTTTATCTAAAGATGAAAATAATTCAACTATATATTTTGCTGGAATGTTCCCCCCATTTAGGCAACAATTTTTATACAATAATAGAAAAGGATAAAGTATATGGCAAAAAAAGGACAAAAGTTTAGAAAGTGAACTCAAGAAGAAAAAGAAAAAATTATTGAATTAAGTTTGAATGGTTATTCTCTAAAGGAAATAGCATTAAAATTTAACTCAACTACAGGATCAATTGGAACAATAATAAACAAATACAAAAATACAGATATTGGTGATTCAAAAACTCGTTTACCTTATAAAATAGATTACAGTATATCTCAAAAGGCAAATGATCTGTTTGTAGGAATTCTATTTGATTACAATAAGGAATTAATTAAGGAGAATGATATTTTAAAAAAGCAATGAGCCTCCAAGGCCAAAACCAAAAAGAAATAGTTCAACAATTATTGATAAATACCAAGAGCAATAGAACAATGATTTGTAAAATTTTAAATATTAATAGAACATCAACATATAAAAAAAATAAAACTTTAATGAATTTCCTGGATGATACAAGAATTATGAATTTAGTTATTTCAGAAATTGAAAGGAATAATTTCCTTAGTGCTTATAGTGCTAAAAGATGAGCCCTATATTTTAAATTAAATTATATTGACCCTTTCAGAATTAATCATAAAAAATTAGAACGTATATTTAAAAAATTTAATCATATTGCATATTACATTAAGAAACAATCTAAACATGAGATTAAAAGATATAACGAAACTATTAGAAAGAATTATTTAAAAGAAGCAAAAGAAATTGGTTTTGAAAATATTTGAACTAGTGATATAACTGAATTTTCAGTTAAAACAAAAAAAGGTTATATTTGCACAGTTCAAGATAATTTAACTGGAGAAATAATAGGAAAATCTAAAAGAATTGATAATCAAAAAACAGATTTTGTTCTTGAAGCTGTAGAAATGGCATATAAAAATAAAAAATATTTAGGTTCAATATTATTACATTCAGATAATGGAAATCAATATACCTCTCTGGATTACATAAGTTTATAAATTGATTTTCAAATTATTAGAAGCTATTCAAAACCAGGAACACCTCATCATAATGGTAAACATGAAAGTTTTCATGGTCGTTTAAAAGATGAAACTATAAGAACATGTCATATTGAAAACATTAATCAATGTATGGAAATAGCATGAGCATGATTGGACTTTTATAATAATGATAGAATTAGAATGAATAAAAAATGATAAAAAAAAAAAAAAAACTTTCCCAATTTGGGGGGAACGTTGCTGCATGTCTAACTTGATAAGAAACATAAACATTTATTATTTCTTTATTTTTAATTTCCTTTGCTATAGTTTTTACAAATTTTTCATTTTTCATTATTCATTTAGAAAGCTGATCAAATTTTTCAATTGTTGATATTTCTAAATTTTTTTTATCTCATCCATAATGACTATATTCATTTTTTAAATTAAATAATAACTCTCTATATCCTGAATATCCAATTTTTTTGGCAAATTTAGTTATTTGTGAAACTGAAACATAACAAGAATTTGCAAGATCTTCTTGATTATAAAATATACCTTTAAAAAATTTAGATACTATTTCTTTTGAAATTATTTTATAACTTGTATTTTCAATATTTTTAGTCATTCTCTCTAATTTTTCTAACACTGATTCCATTATTCTTTACCCTTTTCTTATTCACTTAAATTATAGTTTTTATTATTAAAATATTAATTAAAAAAAAAAAAAAAAATGCTTTTATGATAATTTTTTTTAATTATTTAATTTTATATTTAATAAAATATTTCTATTAGTTTTATTTACAATTTTCTAATGCAAATTTTAAAACTTTCTCACCATTTGCTTTTCCATAATCTTCTTTATCAATTACAAAAACTGGTGTTTCAAAATATGTTTTTACTTCATCAAGTTCATATGCAACTTGTGGACCTAATAAGACTATATCTCAATCATTTCCATTAAGTTTAGCTTCGTTTGTTGATACTGCTTTAATTTCTACATTAATATCTTCTTCAAAAGCATAATTTTGCATATTTTTCACTAAAATAGATGTGCTCATTCCTGCATTACATGCTAAAAGTACTTTTTTATTCATTCTTTTAATTCCTCTCAAATAAACTAAATTGGTGAAGTTTTTAAATTACTATTTAATTTTACTATATTTTCATCTGATATATTTTTGTTTTGAGCAAACTTATTTAAAAGTTCACGTTGTTCTATTTTATTTGCAAGCATAACAAATGGTGAATACATAGTAATTAAAATTCCTAAATTAATTAATGCTACAAGACCACCCATTAAGCTTTTTGTCGTCAATATTCCCCCAATTACTGGAGGTGTTGTTCAAGGAACAATAACACTAGAGTGAGGCATCATTCCTAGAGTAGTTGCTAAATAAGCAAAAATACCTGCTAATAGTGGTCCAAATATAAATGGTACAGCAAAGATTGGATTAAGAACAATTGGTAATCCAAATAATAATGGTTCATTAATACAAAATATTGCTGGTATTAATGTAACTTTAGCCATTGTTCTATAATCGCCACGTTTAGAAAAAATGAAAATAGCTATAATTAAACCAATCGTTCCTCCAGTTCCTCCCATAAATAAGAAGTTATTCATAAAAGGGTTTGTAAATACATATTGAGGATTGGTTCCATCAGCAAGTGCTTGTTGATTTTGAATTAAACCATCTAATTGTATTGGTTCCACAATTGGTGACAAGATTCCACTTGCATGAATTCCCATGAATCACAAGACTTGTCATAAAAAGACAATAGAGATCATTCCTCCAAATCCTGATACTGCATTTACAAGAGGTTTTTGTATTGCAACAGTGATTAAACCATTAATGTCTATAAATGTTACTTTATTTTTTCCAATATTTATTTCTCCAACGCTTTGTCCTATTCAAGTAATTGAAAAAGCAGTGATTCCAAAAACTATAGCTGTAATTGCATAAGGAATTAAAATATTAAATGATTTTGCAACTCCATCTGGAACTGAATCTGGCATTTTTATTTTTAGCTTTTGATTTTTTGAAAGTTGACCAAATAAAATAGTTGAAAAAATACCAATAAGCATTGCTGTAAACATTCCTGTATTTCCAAAAACTGCTAGATTTGTTCAAAATGATGGATTCATAATTAAAAATGATACAAATGCCATAATTGCAGCTGCTCATTGATTAACTTTATAATATGGAGCTAAATGATATGCAATTGCTCCAGCTAATAAAAATCCGAAAAAAGCATAAGTTCCATTTCATATATAAGAACCAATTGTTTTAAATTTTTCTAAAATTGCAAGTTGATCTGCTGTTAGATAAAATAGGTTAAATAATCCCCCATTTCCTGCTCCTAAAATAATATTGTTTATTAAAATAAATACAGCTCCAACAATCACTAGAGGCATTAATGAGAAAAAACCATTTTTTATAGCTACCATAAATTTTCAATTTGATAATTTACCTGATGCTCAAGTAATTTTATCAATTGATGTTTTAATAGTTATTAAATCTGCTTTACCTGCATTATATCTAATTAATAGTTTTTGATTATTTATTTTACTTTTTTCTTGAGAAACTTTATTTTCATAATTTACTTTTAAATCATTAATTTTTAAAGATAATTCATAAACTGTTTGATCGATTTCTGTTTTTAAAGGCTTAAGCTTTTTTTTATGACCTAATTTTGAAAGAAGATAATGAACGTTCTCTGTAGTTTTATTTTCATTTTTTCATTGCTCTATTAAAATGTTATATTGTTTAAAATATTCAGCTTTTAATTGCTGTTTTTCAATTTTAAATTGTTTTTTAATTTCTTGAAGTTCTAATCTTAATTTTAAATCTTCTTCTTTAATTTGCTCTCTTTTATTATTTCAATTTATTTTAATTTGAATTTTAGATTCTTTATTTTGTTTAACTATTTCATCTAATTCAATTTTTAAAGATTTAATTTTTCCTTTAACTTCTTGAATACTATTTTCACTTTTTTGAAGTCTTAACTCTTTTTTTTGTGCATATTCTTCTTTTAAATTTGCAATGTTAGAATTGTAGTCATCATATATTTTATTAATGTCTGCTTTCTTATATTTAGCGTTTAATAAATCAATATTAAAATTTGCTGATAGCTCTTTTTCTTTTTCTTTTCTAATTTTATTGAAAGTTGATGAGATTTCTTTATGCTTAATTTTTTTAAGATGAAGTTCATTTTTTAATTCAAAAATTTCTTTTTTTACTTTTTTAATTCTTTGTTTACTTGATTTAATTGAATTTGAAGCATCAAATATATCGGGGTATTTTTCATATTTAAGCATACTTATACATTACCTCCCGAGATATCTTTAAATCCATAATTATAAATTCTTGTTACTTGCTCGTTGTTCATTTTAGCAGATACTTCTATTGCAGAAATGGTTCTTAGTTTTTTTGTTGAACTTATTTTATCAGTATCTTCAAAAGTAATTATTCCGCTATTAGGATCATTAATTAAGTTATTTTCTTTAAATCAGTACCCTTCATATTGTCTAATATCTTCTTGTCCAAGTTGACCAACACTAATATAATCAACTAATCTTTGATCAAATTTAATTTTTGTCAAAGTAGGACCATGACTTTTTGCTTTACCTTTATTTACTATTTTAAACATAGGAACAAATCATCCATTTTCAATATATTTATTCATATAGTCAACATTTTTCATGTATTCGTCAGTTTCATTCAAAATACTTAAATTATTTTTATAAAATGCCTTAGTATATTCTAAATTATTTTTTAAAACAGCAAATCTAGCAGTATTTACTTGAAATTCAGGTTTTATAATTTCATCACCAAAATATTCTAGTAAATTTTTTTCTGAATCATAACTAATTTCAGTGGATGCACTACCATATTCTCCTTTATCATCAATTACATAATAATAGTAGGCATTTCCATCTTCATTGTTTTTATCAAATTTTGGAACTAATTTATCAAAATAAGCACTGGCTTCTTTAAATAGTTCCAATGATGCATCTGTAATTTTTTTTAACATACCTTCATTATTAGTAACAATAGCTTCATTAATCGATAAAGATAATGTTGACATTATTTGTCCATTTTCAGTTGTACTACATTCGCTATCTTTAACTTCAACACATTCTCTTGCAATATTATAATAACTAAGATCAGTTAAAGACTCTATATCTTTTCTCAAAATATCTTTAAAAGCTAAAGACCAAGTTCCATTACACGAAATTACTTGACTAGATAAAAAGATTGGAGAAGCTGTCAAAGACATTATGCTAAATAAAGATAATATTTTTTTCATGTAAAAACTCCTTTACATTTATTTTATAATAATTCCTTAAAAAAAATAAAAGAAATAAATATACATCATTTATTTCTTTTATTTCTTATTTATATATTATTTTATACATTTCAATCATTTCTTTACCTAAATCAATTATAGCTTGAGTTGTAAGCATTTGATCTTCTGCGTGTAAAAAAATTAGTTTCAGATCAAGATTTTCTCCATTTGCTTCTCTTGCAACTATGTCAAAATGTAAATTATGTGCTTTATTCATTTCCAATTCAGCTAATTTAATTAATTCTTTTGATTTATCAAAATCTTTTTCTTTTGCTGCTCTAATAGCGAGTATTGCATTTGATTTTGAACTTCCTATGCAAGAAATCATTTCCATTGATATTTGATTTCAATTAATTTCACTCATACTTTTTTAACCTCTATTTCATTAAACCTAGTGTATATAGTTTTTTAAAATGACCCTCTTTTTCTTTTAATTCATTAAAGTTACCTTTTTGAGCAATCCCATTTTTGTCTAGAACAATGATTTCATCTACATTTATAATTGTGCTTAATTTATGTGCTATTACAACAGTGGTTCTTCCCAACATTAATTTATTCAGCTCTAATTGAATTTCTTTTTCAACTACATTATCTAAAGCACTTGTAGCTTCATCAAGAATTAATAATTGTGGATCTTTTAAGAAAATCCGTGCAATTACTAAACGTTGTTTTTGTCCCCCACTTAGCATGAATCCTCGTTCTCCTAAAATTGTATCATAGCCCATTGGTAGTTTTTTTATGTAATTGTGGATCTTGGCTTTCTTAGCTGCTTCAATTGCTTGTTCATCTGTTTTGTCAAAAAATGGATATTTTAAATTGTCCATAACTGTTCCATAAAGTATTTGTGGTTCTTGTTCGACATATCCAACTTTATCTAAATAGTCATTATGATCTATTTTTTGTATATTTTTACCATTTATTAAAAGTTCACCTGTTGTAACATCATAAAATCTTAATAATAATTTTGCTATTGTTGACTTTCCAACACCAGTTTCTCCAACAAAAGCATAGCTTTTATTTTTCTCAAAATTTAAGCTAATTTCTGCCAATATTTGTTTTTTTGGTGATTCAGGATAATTAAAAGTTACTTTATTAAAAGTAATATTTTTAATATCTCCAATTTTTTCTGGATTATCAATAAATTTCAACAATGAATTTGAGTTATAAATATAGTTAAGTCTCATAACACAATTTGATAATCTAGTTAAACCTCTCATTCATATTGGCAATGTCAATAATGCATATAAGACATTGTTTGTAGCTGATGTAAATGCTACAAGTAAATTTGAAAGTTCTTCAGGTTTCAATGAATTACTATATAAGCCAATAGCTGAAATAATTGTGACAATTGGTAAAGCTCAAGCAAAAGTATAAGAAAAAAATGATAAAAGTGATTGTAATCAAATAGCTTTACTTAGTTTTTGATCATACTTTTCATGCAACTTTTTATTTCTAACAGTTTCTCTACTTTCAGAAGCATTAGCTTTAATTGCTCTAATATTTATTAATCTATCTGTAATATCTGCATCAATTGCTTGTTTAACATCAAAAGCAATAATTATTGCTCTTCTATAATATATAAAAATAGTTCAAATTATTATTACTAAAAGAACAAAAATACCTATAACAATTAGAGTAAGAGTAACATCAATTGAAATCATAAAAAATATCATTGTTATAAAACTGATGCTACTAAAAAGTAAGTTTAATAAAAAATCATTAAATGCATCACCTGATCCTTGACTGTCGTTTATTACTCTAGTCATTATTAATCCTATTTGATTTTTTGAATAATAACTAATATCAATATCAACTAATTTTTTAAGTGCTTTTATTCTTAAATAAATTTCTACTCTTTTTGCAAACATAGCTGCATAGATATTTGTTAAGTAATCAAATAATATAATTGCAAGAAGCAGAACTATGCCTACATAAATTCAACTAATTCAGCTCATTGTAAATCATAAAAAATGATTTGCTTGTAAACCTTGGCTTGTAACATTTTTTGTCATTTGACTTACAACAATAGTCATTGAAGAATATAAAATTGCATCAATTATTGTAAAAATTAAATAACCTGTAAATGTTTTAGGATTTTTTTTAATTGCCTCTCCAATCATTTTAAATGAGTCGAAAAATTTCTTTGCTGAAAAAGCTTTTTCACTTTTAAATTTTTTCTCCTTCATAAATTACCCCCAAAAAAATAAAAAACCGTTAGGTTTTTGAATGTTAATATCTTTTAAAAAATATGAGATCCTGTATAATTAAGACCTGTTCCAATTAAAAGTAGTGCTATATTTATTATAAATAAACTTAAATGAAATTTTCAAGTTCCTTTTATAATTGTACCATAACTTGTTCTACCAATTTGTGCTGCTCCAACAACAATTCCAGAAGCTGGAGAAACCATATTTGCCATTCCATTAGCATATGCAAATGCTGTTATACTTCCAGAAATCATATTTGTTCCAGTTGAACCTATACTTATTGAACCTGCTAATGGTCCTCAAACAGGAAATACTGCACTTGAAAAACCTGAAGTTGAAGGTAAAGCAAACGACATAGGTATAAACAATAAGAAAGTTATAATAATAAATAAAAATGGATTCATATTACCTATATTTGAATTTTTGATTCCTGCTAACATAAGTGCTTGAATACCTGTTTCTTTTAAAAGATAAGTAATAGCTCCTGCAATTGAAATAATAAATGCAACTCCTATCATATCTTTTGCACCAGCAAGAAGATCTTCAATGAAAGTTTCTTCTCCTTCTCAATTTAAAATAGCTACTATTAATGAACCTATTAAAAAGAAACCAGCAACTATGAACATATCGCCATATCCCATACCAGGAACTAAACCTGTTAAAAAAGGAATATATTTGTTAACTCAATTTCCAAAATCCTTCATGGCAGTTGTTTTAAACAATTCATCTCAAGGAAATAGATATGCAATCATTATTAAAAACATTACTAAAAAAATTACACTGATTGTTATTCTTTTTTTAGTTAAAGCAACTTCGTTAATTTGTTCTTTTAAAAAGAATTTTTTATCCTCTTCTAATGTTGAAAATGTATATGAAAGCTGAGGATTTTTTTTAACATTTCTTGCATAAAACATTATTCACCCTGAAGTAAATCCTGTTACAAGAACTCAAGCTATTAATCTAAAAATTAAACCATCCATTGCTTGAGAATTTGCAGCATCTGCTGCTGTAAAAATTAAGAAAGGATCAAATGTTGCCAACATGGGACCAATTCCCCCACCAAGTAATACTGTTATTAATGCTGTGAAAACATCAAAACCTGCTACTAACATTAATGGAATAACTATCATATGAAATCCCAAAGCTTCTTCTGCCATTCCATATGCAGAACCACAAAAACTTAAAAATATAACAATAATTGGAATTGCTCAGATTGTCTTATCTTTAAATTTTCACGCTATTTTTTGAGTCAACGCATCTAGTGATTTTGACTTCATTACTATATAAATAAATGCTCCAATTGATAAAACAAATACAATAATTTCTACTTTATCTTCAAATCCTTTAAATATAGATACAAATAAATCTACAATTCCAATACCTGTAATTACAGTTGGAACTGATGGGTCTGTTTCGTTTTTTCCCGGTTTATTATAAGTTACTCCTGAATAATACAATATTCAAGATGTTATCATTATCATTATCAATACTGCAAAAAGTATCGTAAATGAGGTGGGTATTTTAAATTTAAATTTCTTTTTAAATTTAGGTTCTTTATTATTCATTTTTTTAGTCTCTCATTCTAATTGTTAATTTTTTTTATATTAAGTTTAAGTTTTCCTATATTATTTATTATTTGTATTTATTATTTAAATTTTTAAAAATAAGTATTATTGTAATTGTAATCAAAAAATCAATAGTTAATAAAACTACTTGCGTTTGCCCCTACTGATTTGCTTGATTGTTAATCTCATAAAATACTCCTATGCATTTATCTTTTTTTATTATATATAAAAAAAAGGAAAACTATAATTAAAATTTCATATTATACAAATATTTTAGCTTTTTAATAAATAAAATATAAAGACTTATAAGTTTTTTGATTAATAATCATTGTTAAAAAAATGTTAAAATAATTTTAACTTAATAAAATGCTTGTATAAACCAACATAATGGGTTGGTGTTTCTACATTTTGACCTATCAAAATACTATGAGTCTGACAGAAACTTTTTGTTTCTGTAATTTTTACTTTTTTCAAGCATCTTTTTTAAGATAGATTGAGAGAGGGTTATTTAATGAAAGTTTTTAACATTTGAAAAAATATTTTGACCATATTAAACAAATGATAAACGATATTTTTATGTATATATTTGGAGCATTGGCTATTGGCTTACTTATCTTTTTTTTAATAAAAAAGGTTAATATAATTATTTCCCTTTTTGTTTTAGGCTTATTCTTGTTAATAATATCTATGTGTTTAGGCAAAGTTCAAATAAATAAGCCAATTGATGTTTTTTATCCACTAGAAGAATTAACAAAAAGTTTTACTAAAGGTGTTTCTGGTGCAGGATTTATTATACTTTTACTTGGAGGTTATAGTGCTTTTATGGGACAAATAGGAGCAAATGATGTTATTGTTGCAACTTTAACAAAACCTTTAGTAAAGATTAAGAAAAAATATTTATTAATTCCAATAGTTTTTATTTTTGGTCATATTTTATCTTTAACTATTCCTTCAGCTGCAACATTGGCTTTAATTTTAATGACTACTTTATTTCCAGTTTTAATTAAATCAGGTATATCTCCATTATCTGCTGGTGGTGTAATAGCAACAACAGCAACAATTATGCCTACTCCTTTAGGAAGTGATAATGTATTTATTGCAGAATAGCTAGGAATATCTGCTACTGAATATGTAATAAAATATCACGCAATGATTTCACTTCCAACAATTGTTTTTATGTCTTTAGTACATTTATTTTGACAATTGTATTGTGATAAAAGAGATTTAAAAAAAGGTATACAATATAACTTTAATGAAGAAATTCATAAAATAGTAACTATTGAGTCAGGTAAAACTTACAAAATTGTTTATACTATTTTACCAATGTTACCAATTATACTTGTTATTATAAGTTTTATTCTAAGCACTTTTGCATTTAATGGTGGTTTAGAAATATCAGTTGAGTTAGTAACTTTTTTAAGTTTTATTATTGCCATATTTTGTGAGTGAATTAATAAGAAATCTTTCAAAGTTGTATCAACTGAAACAGCTGCCTTTTGAAAAGGTATGGGTGCCAATATGGTTATTGTTGCTTTGAGAGTAGCAGCAGATGTTTTTATAAAAGGTTTAACAAATATTGGTTTAATTGCTAAATTAGAATCTGCTATGAAATTAACAGGGGGCAGTTCCATATTGCTACCTATTATCTTAGTTATATTTACAGCATTTATTGTTTTATTAAGTGGATCAGGAACAGCATTATTATTTGCACTTGCTCCAATTCTTCCATCAATGGCACAAGCATCAGGAATAAGTTCAGCTGCTGCAATAGTACCATTCCAAATGGCAGGAAATCTTTTTAGAGCTATGTCCCCAGTTTCTTCAGTAGTTATTATTGTTTCACAAAAAACTAATGTAACAACTACCGAATTAATAAAAAGAACATGCATTCCTTTACTATCTGGGGTAATATTAATGCTTATTTTATCACTTATTATCTTTATATAGAGTTTAAAAAAGCACTTAAAGAAGTGCTTTTTTAAACTCTTAATCTGTCACTTTTCTTCAAAGAAAGTTATTACTTCTTTTCTATATTCTTCTTTTTCTTTGTCATTTAGAAATGTACCATTAACAGAATTTAGACTTATTGTTTTTCACTCTTCTTTTGAAAGATTTCACATATCATCTACATAATTAAAACTTTGAGTTAAAGTAGCTCCATGATATGCAGGATCATCAGAGTTAATATTTAATTGAATTCCAAAATTCAAATATTTTTTAATTGGATAATCTTTTTTATTTTCGAATTTATTTCCTCTTGTACTTGAAAATGGACACATTGTTATGTGAATATTATCATTTTTTATTCTTGTCAAAATTTCTTTATCCTCGTGTATAAAAAACCATGATCAATTCTATTAGGTTGAAAATAATGCAATACATCTCATGCTGATTGATCTGTAACATTTTCTTGACAATGACTTACAACTTTTAATCCTAAGAATCTTGCTTTTAAAACAACTTTTTGAAACCTTTGTACTCAATTTGGTGAT
The DNA here is from genome assembly GCF_002813555.1 of Spiroplasma floricola 23-6. Lineage (NCBI taxonomy): Bacteria > Bacillati > Mycoplasmatota > Mollicutes > Entomoplasmatales > Spiroplasmataceae > Spiroplasma > Spiroplasma floricola. Next base: position 278,714 of record NZ_CP025057.1, on the reverse strand, counting down.
TCACTTGAATCAAAACCAATAGCTATAATTTTATTTTGCTTAATTGCAGATTTTGCCAATTCTAAAACTTCTTCAGCTTCATACTCTGGTAAATCTTTTAAAAAACACATAATCAATTGTGCTCTAAAATTTAATTTTTTTTTAGCATCTTGAAAAGCTTCATATAATCCATTTACAATTTCATCAAATTTAACACCTCTATAAAGATGTGGTTGAGGATCAAAAAATATTTCAGCATATCTAATATTTTGCTCAGAAGCTCTTTTGGCATGTTCTCAAGCTAAATCATAAAAATCTCATTTATTTTCCAATACACGCATATTTCCATAATAAGTCATTAGGAATTTTTGTAATGTATTTCTGGTTCTATAATCAACATAATATTCTTCTGGAGTATCAAAAGCAAGTTTGATATTTTTTTCTTTTGCTTTTTTAACAAAAAATTCAGGATACATTGTTCCTTCAATATGTAAATGCATCTCAAATTTAGGCATAGTTATAAAATTTTGTTTATTCATTCTTTTACCCTACTTTTATCTCTTTCAAATTAATATTAACATAGGTGAAAATGAATATATAATTTTAGTTAAATTTTGACTCTTATTAGTTTATAAAAATAAAACTAACTTTTTAAAAAGTTAGTTTTATTTTTATTCTGATTTGTTTTCACTTTCTCTAGCTTCAATATTAGCTTTTTTCTGTTTCAACTTTTTATCAATTTTTTTAATTTGTTTATCAGCAATTTCTTTGAAACTACCCATTTTTTCTTCTAAATATTCCAATTTAATTTTTTTGAATAAAATTGATGCATATTCTTTATTAATAAAATATAAAACTCCTGGTAGCAATAATGCTCCCCCAATTCAATTACCAATTAAAGTTGGTATTGTACTTAAAGCAATAAATAAAGCAAAATGATAAAATTCTGGACGTAATAGAACTTCTCCACTACCATTTGTTATTGCTACTTGACTATGATTAAAAATTGCCTCAAATAATAACATTCACATAAAGAAAGAGTTTGCAGGTCCATGTTGAAAACCTCCAATTGCAAAATAAGCAATTGGGAAAACCATTAATAAAATAACTGCTGCTGCATTTTTTGTTGTACTTGCTAATGGCAATGTTGAACAAACCATTATATTACACAAAATCCCTGAACATATACCTATTCCAATTGTTGCAAGAATACTTACTGCTTTAATTGATCCATTACTTTGTAAATCATGATTTACTAAATATAATTTATGCATTGCTATATCAAAAACTTTATTTAGAAAAGGAACATTATCTCAAAGTCCTCCTGCTCCTGAAAAGATTGCTACAAAAATAAATGTTCCAATAAAATTTCCTAAAAGAACTCCAAAAATTCCTTTTAAATATAATCTTTTACTTCCACAACCTTTAAAAACTGGAATTGTACTAAAAACATGACTTGTAAACAATCCCCCACCAAGAAATGTAATCATAATAATACACCCTGGAAAAATAAAACCTAATAAAATTGTTCCAAATGCTTCAAAACCAGTACCTTTAAGTGATACCATTGCAATAATACATGCAACATATCCAAAACCTATAATTACACCACTCATAATTCCAAGCAATATTTGCTTTATAAAAGTATAGTGCAACTTATGAATTGCAGCTTTAAATCCACCCAATACACCATCCACCATAAATGAATGCTGTGCATCTAAAACTCCATAATCTAATTCTTTAAGTGACCTAATTTCTTCTTCTATATTGTTGTTTTTATTCATAATTTTTATTAATCTCCTAATTAAATTTAATTATATATTTTTTCTTTCACTTTTTTCTCAATCATTTTAATAAATTCTTTAAGAGTTACAGTAATTTGTTCTTCACTACCATATTTTCTATATGTTACCATATCATTTTCAGATTCCTTATCTCCTAATACTAATTGATAAGGAATTTTTCTAATTTGTGCATCACGAATTTTGTAACTCAATCTTTCATCTCTAAGATCTATTTTTGATCTTATTAATTTTGATTTTAATTCCTCTCTTACTTTTTCTGCATAGTCTTTTTTAGCAATATTTACAGGAATTATTTCAACTTGTTGAGGACTACATCATAATGGTAAAACACCTTTTGTTTGTTCTAAAAGAACTGAAATAAATCTCTCATAAGTTCCTACAAGACCTCTGTGAATCATAATAGGTCTTTCTAATTCCCCTTCAAAATTTATATAACTAAGCTCAAATTTCTGAGGTAATAAAAAATCCAATTGTATTGTTGAAACAGTAATTTCATGTCCTAAAGCAGTTTTTGCTTGAATATCTAATTTAGGTCCATAAAATGCAGCTTCACCAATCATTTTTTTATAATCAATTTTTAATTCATTTAAAACTTTTTCAAGTTCTGCTTCAGCTTGATTTCACATTTTGTCATCATTAAAGTATTTTTCTTTATCTTCTGGATCTCTTAATGATAAAGATAAGTAATCAATTTTAATATCAAAAGTTTTTAAAACCTCTGTTATTAAATTAAAACATCTTATAAATTCATCTTTAACTTGATCTGCTCTTACAAAAATATGTGAATCTGTCAATTCCATTGCTCTAACTCTTTCAAGCCCTGTTAAACTTCCAGATGATTCATATCTGTGTTGTAATGCATGCTCTGCAAATCTTAAAGGTAAATCTCTATAACTTCTTTGTTTATATCTATAAACTGAAATATGATGAGGACAACTCATTGGTTTTAAAACCATTTCTTCTTTTGGAAGAATCATAGGAGCAAACATATCATCTCTATAATGATCTCAATGCCCTGAAGTTTTATAAAGTTCACTTGTTCCAATTACAGGAGTTTCAATTTGAATAAAATCATATTCAAATTCTTTTTCCATTAAGTATTTTTTGATTTCTTGTTTTAAAACAGTACCATTTGGCAATCAAATAGGTAAACCTTGTCCAATTAAAGGATCTAAATGATATATTTCCAAATTTTTGGCAATGTATTTATGATCATTTTCTTTTAATTCTTCAATTTTTCTTTTCTTTTCTTCTAATTCTTTTTCACTAATTGCAGTCAAACCGTGAATTTTATATACATATTTATTATCTTCTATTTGAAAGGCAGTTATTTCATTTAATTCAATCTTAAATAAATCGCTTGTATTATTTAAATTAGCATATCTAGAGTAATATACAACACCATTTAATGATGCAACTGGAAATTTAATATATCTGTTCTTATTCATTTCCAACATAATATCAATATATTCTTTTTTGACATTAATTGAGCTCATTAATTCATTATATTTTTCATCTGTAAAAGTTACATCTTCAAATTTAAGTTCTATTTTTTTACTAATAAGATCATTTGCTAATTTTTCTGCTTCTTTCAAGTCTTCTAATGTTAATTTGGTTGGTAAGTCATAATACACAAAGAACTCTGATTTATCATATCCTTCTGATTCAGGATAAAGACTTCCTTGTGGAAATAAAGTTTTTAAAGCAAAGCCTGTAATTATTTTTGCAGTGTAATTTACAACTGAATTAAATAATTCATGTCTTTCTGTAATTAATTCCAATTTGCAATCTTTATCTATAGTTGCTTTGCTTGGAACCACTTCTTTGCCATTAATAATTGCTCCTACGCATTTTTTACCTAATGAAATAGATATTTCTTGAGCAATTTCTATAACAGTTTTTGGAATATCAAAACTCATTATTTTTCCATCTAGTAATTTTATTTTCATATATACTTCCACCTTTTTTTCATTTCCCTATAGTTAATGCACCAATTTATATTATACCTAATTTTATTAAATAGAGATAAAAAAAACTAAACATAAAAATGTTTAGTTTTTTTAAAATTATAATACTGTAATTTCTTTAATATTTTCATTTCTAACAAACAAGATTCTTTCTCCTGATTTTGCACCTCATGATTTTGCAACTTCTGAGATTGCTTTTTGATCATCCATGAATGAATCTAAATTATCTACTTGATTCATAAAGATTGAATGCATTGCTCCAAATCCAGTTCATAATTTTTCATTATCACAAACACCTAGGATGGTAACATTTGGTCTAAATTTTGAAATAGTTTTTAGCAATTCTCCTGTTCTTGAAACAACAACAGCATATTCATAGTTTCCACCTAAAGTAGTATTTGCTAATTGATTTGCAATTTCAGATCTTTTTCCTGAACTTGATTTTCTAGCATTTTCTAATTGTTTAGTATAGTAGTTTTTTTCATAAAATTCAATTTCAGCACGTTTATTAATTGTTGACATAGTTTCAACAGTAATAAATGGGAAATCTCCATTTGCTGATTCACCACTTAACATAGTTGCATCAGCACCTAATTCAGTTGCATAGTAAACGTCAGTTACTTCAGCTCTTGTTGGTTGAGGATTATCAGTCATTGATTCTAACATTTGTGTTGCCACAATAACTAATTTTCCTTGTTCTCTACATTTTCTAATAATTTGTTTTTCTCAATATGGTACATCATAATAAGGAATTTCTAATCCTAAATCTCCACGAGCAACCATAATTCCATCTGATGCTGCAATAATTGAATCAATATTATCACATCCAACTTGTGATTCAATTTTTGAAATAATTTGGATATGTTCTGCTTTTTTTTCTTTTAAAATATTTCTAATTTCGTTTACATTATCTGCTGAGTTAACAAATGATGCTGCAATATAGTCAATATTATTTTCAATTCCAAAATGAATATCATTGTAATCTTTTTCAGCTAAGAATGGCAATGTAAATTCAACACCTGGTAAATTTACTCTTTTATTTGTTTTTACTAAATGAGTATTAAATGCTTTACATATAACTTTATATTTATCAACACTTGTTACATGCATTGTTAATTTTCCATCATCTACTAAAACTACATCTCCAACTTTTACATCTTGAGACATATCATATGACATTTGCATTTCTGTTGCTGAACATTCTCTTGTTGAAAAATCTTTTGGATCAGTATAAACAGTTATTTCAGTTCCTGCTTTAACTTCTTGTTTTCCATCTTTCATTTTTCCAATTCTAATTTCTGGACCTTTTGTATCTAATAAAATTGAAATTGGTTTATTTATTTCTTTTCTTAAAGTTTTAACTCATTCAAATCTTTCTCCATGTTCTTGAAAATCAGCGTGTGAAAAGTTTAAACGTATTGTTGTCATTCCTTTATCAAATAATTCTTTGATAGCTTCTTTTGAGTGAACACTTGGACCAATAGTTGTAATAACTTTGGTTCTTTTCATTTTTTCATTTAAATTAAATTTATTCATTTTATTTCTCCTTATTTATAACAAAAAAATTATAACATTATATATTTGTTTTATTTAAATAGAATGATTAAAAAAACCACATAGTGGTATTTTTAAACAGTATGAACTTTAATATTTTCATTTCTAACAATAAGAATTTGTTCACCTTTTTTTGCACCTCATGATCTTGCAATTTCAGATAATTCATCATTATTGTCAATAATTTTATCAATGCTTTTAACTCTATTCATAAAGATTGAATGCATTGCTCCAAATCCAGTTCATAATTCTTCTTTGTCACAAACACCTAAGATTGTAACATTTGGTCTAAATTTTGAAATAGTTCTTAATAATTCACCAGTTCTTGAAAGTACTAATGCAAATTCGTATTTACCATTTCTTGTAATGTTTGCCAATTCATCTGCAATTTCTGCTCTTTTACCAGATGAACTATTTCTTGCAATTTCTAATGCTCTGTCATAGTAAATTTTTCCATAGAAACCTAATTCTGCACGTTTATTAATTGTTGCCATAGTTTCTGTTGTTATAAATGGATAAATACCTGCAGCTGATTCACCACTTAACATAGTTGCATCAGCTCCTAGTTCAGTTGCATAATAAACGTCAGTTACTTCAGCTCTTGTTGGTTGAGGATTGTCAGTCATTGATTCTAACATTTGTGTTGCAACAACAACAACTTTTCCAGCTTTTCTACATTTTCTGATCATTTGTTTTTCTCAATAAGGAACTTCATAATAAGGAATTTCTAATCCTAAATCTCCACGAGCAACCATAATTCCATCTGATGCTTCAATAATTGAATCAATATTAAAAATACCTATTTTTGATTCAATTTTTGAAATAATTTGGATATGTTCAGCTTTACATTCTTTTAAAATATTTCTAATTTCTTTTACATTATCTGCTGTATTAACAAATGATGCTGCAATGTAGTCAACTTTCATTTTTGCTCCATATTTAATATCATCAATATCTTTTTGAGCTAAAAATGGTAGTGAAAAATCAACACCTGGTAAATTTACTCTTTTATTTGTTTTAATAGTGTGTGTATTAAAAGCTTTACAATTAACTAATCCTGATTCTACATTAATAACATTTAATGTTAATTTACCATCATCTACTAAAACAGTATCTCCTGGTTTTAAATCAATACTCATATCATATGAAACTGTCATTTCAGTTGCTTTACATTCACGTTTTAAATACTCTTCTTGAGTTGTATAAACTCTAATATCTGATCCAGCTTTAATTTCTTGTGCACCATCAAGAACTTTTCCAATTCTAATTTCTGGACCTTTTGTATCTAACATTATTGAAATTGGTTTATCTAATTCTTCTCTTAACTCAATTACTGATTTTATTTTTTCTGATTGTTCTTCTTGTTTTCCATGAGAAAAATTTAATCTCACAACATTCATACCTGATTCAAATAATTTTCTAATATCATCTTTTGAATGAGTACTTGGCCCAATTGTTGTAACTATTTTAGTTCTTTTAATTTTTTTTGCAATTTTACTTGGTTCATAAAATTCTATTTCTTTGTTCATAATTATTTCCTCCTTAAAAATTAAACTGCTTTATTAATATTTCTTAGTTTTTCATACTCTTCAGTTTTATCAACTTTTGGCATATTTAAAGTTAATTCTATATCTCTGGCAACTAATTTATTATTGCTCATTCCAATATACAATCCACCTTTACCTGCAATTAACTGTTCTACTGCAAATATTCCTGATTTAACTGCTAAGTATCTATCCATACCAGTAGGTTTTCCACCTCTTTGAATATGACCAAGAATTGTTGCTCTAGTTTCATAACCAGTTTCTTTTTCAATTTTCTTTGCCAATTCATTTACATCATAGTTTTTTTCAGCAACAGCTACAATTACACTTCTTTTGTTTTTTTTGCGTAATTCTTTAACTTGATCAATTATTTGTTCTTCTGTTAAATAACTTTCCTTTGTTGAAAAAACTTCAGCACCACTTCCAGTTGCTCCATATAAAGTCAAATCTCCACATGCATTTCCCATAATTTCTACAACCATGCATCTATTGTGAGATTGAATTGTATCTCTTATTTGATCTAATGAGTTTATTACAGTATTTAGTGCTGTGTCAAAACCAATTGTATAATCTGATGAAACAATATCATTGTCAATTGTTCCTGGAAGACCAATACAATTTATTCCCATCTTTGTTAATTTTTCAGCACCTTGATAACTTCCATCACCACCAATTACAACTAAAGCTTCTATTCCAATTGTTTTTAAATTTTCAACAGCTTTTTGTCTAACTGACTCTTCTTTAAACTCAGGCAATCTTGCAGAACCTATTACAGTTCCTCCTTTTGAAATAATATCTGATGCAAAATTAATATCTACTTTTTCGATTCAATTATTAATTAGACCTTTATATCCATCTTTAATAATATAAGCTTCAATTCCTTTTGAAATTGCAGTTTTAATAACTGAAGCAACAGCAGCATTCATACCTGGTGCATCTCCACCTGAAGTTAAAACACCTATTTTTTTAATCATAACTACCTCCATACATATTGATTATATACTTTTTTAAAAATCTAACTAAATAATAAAAAATGATATCTGATTATCATTTTCAGTCTTTAAGTTTGTCCACATCACAAACTGCAACGTAAGGAAGATTTCTTAATCTTTCATCATAGTCTAATCCATAACCAATAACGAATTCATTTTTAATAACAAATCCACTTCAATCAGCTTCTATATTAACTTTTCTTCCTTCACGTTTATCTAAAAGAGTTACTACTTTAACTTCTTTTGCTCCTTTTAAAGAAAGATAATTCTTAATATATTCTAATGTTATTCCAGAATCAATAACATCTTCTATTATTAATATATGTTTATCTTTAATAGAAATATTTAAATCTAAATTAATTTTAGGTTCTCCTGTTGTCTTTGTTCCTCCCAAATATGAAGAAACAACCATATATTCTGTTTGACATTCATGGTCAAAATTCTTAATAAAATCTGCCATAAAAGGAATACAACCTTTTAAAAGTCCAATAAGAATAACTGTATTTTCTTTTACATCTCTACTCTTATAATAACTTTCAATTTCTCTTGCCAACTGTTTAGTTCTTACTTCTATTTCTTCTTTTGAAAATAGAATTTCTTTAACTAAAGGATGATTTTCCATTTATACTTTATACCTCCACTTATTTACAAATTAATTATATACTTACTTAATTGAGTTGATATATGTTTCTAAAATTAATTTAGCAGCAATTTGGTCTTTATTTTCTTTTTGTTTTTTTCTACTTAAATCAGCTGAAATCATAACTTGTTTTGCCATTCTTGTTGTTAATCTTTCATCTACTCTTTCAATTAATTCACTTGAAATAACTTTCTGTTCAACCATTTTAGCGATAAACTCTTCAACCATTTCAACTCTGTGTCCTGTTGAACCATCCATGTTTTTTGGATAGCCCACTATTATTTTTTCAAATCCCTCTTTTTTAAGAAAAATATCTAACTTTGTAACAGCTTCAAGAAAATTATTCTCTTGAAATCTAATTGTTTCTTTTGGATTTGCAAAATAACCTTCACTTGTGGCAATTCCTATTGTTTTACTTCCCAAATCTAATCCGATATATTTAGCCATTTGCTTTTATCCTCTTATATATTTTTTCTACTATTATTGGTGATACAAGATAATATAGAACAAGTAAAAACATTGAAAATGATACATCTGTTATAAAATGTTTTTGCATTATCATTCTTGAACATGCCATTAATAAAGTTAAAATTATTACTATTGAAAATAATAAAACTTTGAATATATTTTCTCACTTTTTATTTTTAAAAGATACAAAATATATGAAAATAACTAGTTGCCCCATTGCCATTGTGTGTCCAGAAGGAAAACTTGTACTTTGTTTTCCAAGTCTAATAAAGTTTATTTGAAATACATATTGAAATGGGTTTTTTAATTCAATTACTGCTTCTGGTCTATTTCTTCCAAATATGTATTTAAATAAAATTAAATTTATTCAGCACAAAAGCATAAATATAATACTAATATTTGCACAATAAAATATTTTATTTATTTGTTCAATATTGTTAAATATTAAAAGTTTAATTCATATATAGCTAATTAAAATAATTAATAATGTTAACAAAAAACACATAATTGCTGTAGATATTTTATTTGCTAAATCATTGCTAGAGTTTTTAATACTAAAAAATAGGTAAAAAGAAAGAGCAATATAAATCAAATCAAATACTACAATAGTTGATATTTTAAATATATTGTTAAATTTTTCTCTACTTATAAATTTTAAAAGATAGGCCAAAAAAATTATATAAATAGGAAAAATTACTACAAGAGCACCTATTTTATCAAAAAAAAGAGAAAATCAGCTATTTGCAAAACTATTGCCTATCATTGATGCAATTTTATAATCATAAATTGCAATTATTACAAAATATATTAGAAAAACTGACAATAAACTTATTAAAATTCAATTTTTCTTCTTTTTAAACATAAAAATCACCTTTATTTAATTATAAATAAAAAACGAACCTTTTTAAGGTTCGAGTAAAAATTATATTTTTATTATTTTGTTAAATTATAGAATGATTTTAGACCATCATAAATTGCAGCTTCACCTAATTCAGCTTCAATTTCTAATAATCTATTGTATTTTGCAATTCTATCAGATCTTGACATTGAACCTGTTTTAATTTGTCCTGTATTTAAAGCAACAGCTAAATCAGCAATTGTTGAATCTTCAGTTTCACCTGAACGATGTGAAGTAACAGCTGTTCAACCAGCTTTTTGAGCCATTTGAATAGTTTCAATTGTTTCTGTTAAAGTTCCAATTTGGTTTAATTTAATTAATACTGAGTTTGCAGCTTTCTTTTCAATTCCTTCTGCAGTAATTTTTGGATTTGTTACAAATAAATCATCTCCAACGATTTGTATTTTGTGTCCCATTCTTTTAACTTGTTTTTGGAATCCATCTCAATCTGATTCAGCCAATCCATCTTCAATTGAAATAATTGGGTATGTATCAACTAATTGATCTAAGAATGAAACCATTTCATCTGTTGTTAATGCTCATTCTTTTCCAGTTAATTTTTCAATTTTTTTGAAATGGTATTTTCCATCGATGTATAATTCTGAGTTTGCACAATCCATTGCAATCATAATTCCATCTTTTCCAGTTTTGTAACCAGCTTTTTCAATTGCTTCTACTAATAAATCTAAAGCAACATGAACTGGAGTTTTTGCTTTGAATGCTTCAATAGTTTCTTCTGGATATGCTCATGCAAAGTTTGGAGCAAATCCTCCTTCATCTCCAACAGCTGTAATATCTTTTTTATCATGTAATAATGATTTTAAAGCTTGGAAAGTTTCTGAAGCTCATCTTAAAGCTTCACTAAATGTTGGAGCACCAACAGGCATAATCATAAATTCTTGGAAGTCAATTGCTGAATCAGCATGTTCTCCACCGTTAATAACATTTAACATAGGAACTGGCAATCTTCTTGCATTTGTTCCTCCAATGTATCTGTATAATGGAATTTCTAATTCACTTGCAGCTGCTTTAGCAACAGCTAAAGAAACACCTAAAATAGCATTTGCTCCTAAGTTTTTTTTGAAGTCATCTCCATCTAATTTACACATTTCTGTATCGATAGCAACTTGATCAGTTACTTCCATTCCAATAATTAGATTAGCTATTTTACTATTTACATTAGCAACAGCTTTTAAAACACCTTTTCCATTGAAACGTTTTTTATCTCCATCTCTTAATTCTAAAGCTTCTCTTGATCCAGTTGAAGCTCCTGAAGGAACTTTTGCAGTTCCAAATCCACCAAATTCAGTTGTTACGTCAACTTGAACTGTTGGAAATCCACGTGAATCAAGTACTTCACGTGCAACAATGTTAGTTATTTTTGACATATTAAAATTCTCCTTACACTTCTATAATAACCCTATTTATATAGATTATTTAGAATTTTTTATTGATATGAGTGGAACTTTTTTCAAAAAAAAATTCCTTTATGGAATTTTTCACTAGTGTGGATCATTTCTATGTTGTTTTCTTTCATTTTCTGAAAGTCATTTTTTTCTTAATCTGATATCTTCAGGAGTTACTTCCACAAGTTCATCTCATTCAATAAATTCTAAAGCTTCTTCAAGAGTAAACTTTCTTGGTGGAGTTAACTTAACTGAATCATCACTTCCTGATGCTCTAGTATTTGTCAGTTTTTTTCCTGTTGTTGGATTAACATTTAAGTCATTATCACGTGAGTGCAATCCAACAATCATTCCATCATAAACTTCAACTTGAGGTCCAACAAATAAGATACCTCTTTCTTCTAAGTTATTTAATGCATAAGGTAGAGTTACACCATTTGCCATAGAAACTAAAGTACCATTTTGTCTTCCTTCAATTTTACCTTTGTATTCTTCATAACCAATACTTGATTTAACCATAACCCCTTCACCACGAGTATCATTTGTGAATTCTGATTTAAATCCAATTAATCCTCTTGTTGGAATATGATATGTTACTTTATCTCTTACTCCATCAGAGTCCATGTCAGTCATTATACCTTTTCTTAAATTTAGTTTATTAATAACTGTTCCTGAATATTCTGTTGGAACATCAATTATTACTTTTTCCATTGGTTCTAGCTTATTGCCTTTTTCATCAATTTTAATAACAACTTCTGGTCTTGAAATTCCTAATTCAAAACCTTCTCTTCTCATAGTTTCAATTAAAACAGATAAATGAAGTTCACCTCTACCAAGTACTTTAAATCCATCAGCAGATGAATCAGTTAGAGTTTCAACTCTTAAACCAACATTTACTTCTAATTCTTTGTCTAGTCTTTCTTTGATATTTCTTGTAGTAACATATTTACCAACTCTTCCAGCAAAAGGAGAAGTATTTACTAAAAAGTTCATACTCATAGTTGGTTCTTCAATAACAATTGGAGGTAATGCATCAATTTTGTCTTGTTCACATACTGTATCTCCAATTGTTAAATCACTAATTCCTGAAATAACAACAATTTCTCCAGCTTGAGCTTCTTTTACAGCTACTCTTTTTAACCCTTCATAGATAAATAATCCTGAAACTTTTCCTTTTGCAACACTTCCATCATTTTTGGAAATTGCAACTTGTTGTCCTTCTTTTAGAACACCTTTAAATAATCTTCCAATTCCCAATCTTCCAATAAATGAATCATATGCAAGAGAAGAGATTTGCAATTGAACAGGTTCTTTTGCCAATTCTATTGGATAATTTCCTACTTGTTTAATAATTGTTTCAAATAAAGGAACTAAATTATCACTTTTTTCTTCCATTGAATATTGAACAATACCTTCACGTGCTGTTCCAAACAGTGAAGGAAACTCAATTTGTTCATCATTTGCATCAAGTTCCATAAATAATTCTAGTACTTCATCAACTACTTCTAAAGCTCTTTGATCTTTTTTATCAATTTTATTCACCAAAAGTATTGGTCTTAATCCCAATTCTAATGCTTTTGAAAGAACAAATCTTGTTTGAGGCATTGGCCCTTCAGCTGAATCTACTAATAATATTACTGTATCAACAGTTTTCATTATTCTTTCAACTTCACTTGAAAAGTCAGCATGTCCTGGAGTATCAACAATATTTATTTTGTAACCATTATATTCAATAGCACAATTCTTTGAATAAATTGTAATTCCACGTTCTCTTTCTTGATCATTGCTGTCCATAACTTGTTCTTTTACTTCTTCATTTGCTCTAAAAACGTTTGATTGACTTAAAAAAGCATCAACTAAAGTTGATTTTCCAGCATCTACGTGAGCAATAACTGCTATATTTATTATTTTTTTATCCATAATGTTCTCCTATTTAGTCTTTAATAATTTAATAACTTATAGATAATACCAAATATTTAACTTTTATGCTAATAAATATAAGATGTGATTGAATAAAAAATGTGGGGTATATATATTATGGATAATTTGATTTATTCTATATGAAAAGTGCTTTCTTAAAGTAATTATATTATTTTTTTCTAAAAAAATGTATATAAAATACTAATAATTTAAAAAAATTAATACAAAAAGGACATATTTCTATGTTAATTTTTACTACGTTTACAAGAAACATCGTACTTAAACTCTTTTAAATCCTGGTTGTTTTATTTTAGCTCATGAACCTTTTGTTGAAATATCTGATTTTTTGTCTTTTCATAATAAGCCTATAGTTTTGTATTCTATTACTTCTTTATATATATAGTCCAAATTATTAATTTGTAGAGTTTCTATTTCATATTCTAATAGTTCACACATATCATAACCATTAGCATGTATTTGTTTAATTTTCAATAAATTACTAAAGGTTTTAAAACCATATATTTTCTTTCCATAACCTAGTGTTTGTTTTACAAAAGATGATACTTGTCCTTCAGTATGAGATGATGAATCAAACTTCTTATAATAATTTTTTATAGCAGAACTGTTTCTTTTAATAAAACTTATAAATTTAATAAACTCTCTTAATTTTTCTTTCTCATTGTTCGATTCTAATCATAAAAATACTTCATTTAAAGCATCTAGAACATAGTTATAGCTTAAACCTTTTAATATAGAAGTTTTTATGTATAAAAATGGTTTTTTTCATTTTTCACAAATAAATCTATTGCGATTATTATAAGGAAATACGCTAGATAGTTTTTTTATTAAATGATACTTATCTAAAACATAAAAACCTCCAAGCTCATATGCCAAATTATTTATTCATGTTGCATTATCTCCTAAAATAACTAGCTGCTTATTTTCATAGTTTTTATAATGATTATTTATAAAAACTTTAATTCTTTTTGAATAATCTAATGTGGATATTCTTTTACCCTTTTCAATTAACATATAGTCTATTTTCTTATTTTCCAAATATTTTCTATTATGGATACCTCTTCTTGCACCAGTATGAATAGTTGCTATTCTAATTCTAAAATTAGTTTTTTTATTATCTTTAATAAAATTTGAAAAAGTATCATCAGTTTCAATATAAATATATTCTTTATTCGAAACATCTATTTTTTTTCCTCTCAAATCTTCAATTGTATCTTTAGCTATATTAAATCTTTTAACTACATTTGATATTGTTTGCTCACTAATTTTGCTGTTCCTTAAGCAGTCAACAATATCACAATATCTATTACCTCTTCCAACTCTATTTAAAATTTCTATCTTTAAATTTGGTATTATTCTTTGGTACTTTTCAATAGGAATTTCTTGATCAACTAAAACTTTAACTTCCTTTGTAAATTTATTTCAATATCTAGTTCTTAAAAAACTTACATCACCATACAAAGTTTTGATTTTTCTATATCTATAATCTTTTATTTGTCATCCACATGCAATTCTCTTTTTGTCATATCTTATTCTTAAATCTATTTTTTCAAACTCTTCTTGAATATCTTTTTTAGCTTTATCAACTAATTTTTCTTCGAAATTTTGAAAATAAATATTTTGATTAAAATAGGCTGTTTTTTCATAATTTGTAAAATTGTATTTTCTCATAAATACACCTTCAATCTCTTATAGGTAAATTTTAACTTCAAAGAAAATAAAAGGTTTTAAAAAAAGTAAAATAATTTTAAATAAACTATTTTACTTTTTTTACTTTTCTTCGTTTTCATAAAATAACTCCAAATAAAATTAAAAGTAATATTGAAAAACAAATAATTAGAATTATTCATCACCTTACAGTTCTATTAGAAATATTATTTTTCTTACTAACTTCTGGTTTAAAAGGAGGTTCAGGAACTTCAGGTGCAACATTACTATTTTTTGGATCATTAATAATTTTATAATTTGTTAAACCACTTAACTTAATTGATTCATCTCTTGAAATTATAAATACTTCTAAAACAACTTGAGTTTTTGAATTAAGAAATTTATATAATATTTTTTCTAAATCAGTATCTACTTTTATATCTTTTCCCTGACTTGAATTTAAAGAAATATAGTAATCTTTATCATATTCATATTCTCAATCTATTTTTTTAGGTTTATATATTTGCAATATTTTTTTAACATATTCATAGATATAATTATTTAAAAAGTTTCTCTTTATTTGATTATCAGCATTAGTAAAGTTATATCTAATTGATTTTAAATCTTTAATTGTTGATAAATCAAAGTTTTTACTTTCTTCAAATTCTTTATTATTAATAATATTGAAATTTTGTCTTCCTATTAATAATGACGAAGTGCCTAATGCTTTAATAAATAAAGTAATTTTTTTATATTTGTTATTCTCTGATAAATTTATAAAATCTTGAAAATCTAATTCTTCAATTTGATTTTCATTTTCATCACATATTATGTAGTCTGTTTTATATACAGAGTTTTTAATAAACTTCTCTACATACTTTTTAACATGATTAATAATTTTATTTTTTACTTCTAAAGGATTAATTTCATTCATTTTTAAACTGCTTATATTTAAATTTTTTAAATCTTTATAACTTACAGGATTTTGTGGTACATCAATTTTTTGACTTATTTGGTCACTCACATATTTTTTTCAATACATAATAATTTGTTCATAAGTTAAATCTTCAATTTTTTGACTTGTATTTATAGTTGTATAAGAAATTAGATAATTTTTTAAATGAATACCAGCTAAGGAATCTCAAAATTTAAATATAGATTGATTTTTTGAAACAAAATCAAGACTTGTAAATCTTGTATAATCTTTTGATTTATTGGAAATATAAAGCAATTTATGAATAGTACTTCCCTTAGTTGCATTTATATTTTGACTTCCTGGATTTGAAGGGTCAATAGTTTCTTTAACATAATCTTGTAAATAAATTACATAATGTCAAAGCCCCTCTATTGATCACTGTTCATTTTCCTTTATATTTACATTTTCTTGTTTACTGATAAGTTTAAAATTTTCATCTAACTTTAATCTATCAACTCTATAAATTTTTGCTTTATCAAATTTTTCCAATAATGTAACTCCACTATTTGCAACAGCTGCTTCAGCTATTATAGATTTATTAATATTTTTATAATCAGTTATTATGTTACCAAATTTATCTAAGGGGTCTTGATAAAAAGGAAATTTCATATTTCTTTCAATATAAATATATTCATTTCTCATTCCAGTTTTGGAATTAATGGAAGGATCATAATCAGGATTTGGTTTTCCATCTCCTAAAGTTTTTTCTATTAATTTACTTTGTTCTAAATTTTCTTTAGGATTTCAACCAACTCACCTATAATTTAATTTATTAGCAAGAGATTGAATATTAATATTTAAATTTAGTTTTGTAATACCTTTTAAATTTTTAATACCATTTACTTCAATTTTATAAGTATTCAAATTATTATCTAATTTAATTCTATAGATATTATTAAATACAGGAACTTCTTGACCATTTACAGTTAAGATTTCAGATTCACTTATTGCAGTAAAAGTAACATCAATAGAATTATGATATACAAATGTATTATTTTTAGCATCATATTCTGGTTTATCAATAATTAATTCATTAAGTTGAGAATTTGGATTAACAATTTTCCCAGGATTAATTACTAGTCTTTTTTGTGCGGATCTTTGATAATATAAATCAGTTAAAGTAATATTAACTGGCATTATAACATTTGTTAAAAATTGTTTTGAACCTGAAATTTGTTGTTCATCTTTAAAAGTTATCGAGACATAACTTTTCTCATCATTAAAAGTATCATTTCTTTTTAAAATAGGTTTGCTAAATCAAGCAGAATAATCTATTCCAAAAGATGTTCTTAATCTTTTATCAATTTCTGAAATAACTAATTCTTTATTGGATTTTGAAGGTTTACCAGGTAAACCATTTTTTTCATTATTGCTAACATCAGGAGATGTATCACTTTTTATAGTAAAATTTTTAGACAAAGCACTTTGTATTTTACTTTTTAAATTATTCTGATTAAAATTTGATTTAAATTGAAATGAATCTTTACTTAACATGACAAAACTAGAGTGATTATATCAAGAACCCCCTTTTCAATATACTGAAGCTCCTAATTTTCATTTTAATATTAAATTATTACCTCTTCATGAATGTCCAAACTCTATTTGTAAATGAGCTTTATTAATTTCATTGTGATAAGAATGTGCATATATTCATCCACTATTTGATGAAAAATTATAATCTATATCTTTATTTAGTCTGGGTGATATATTTTTTTCATCATTATCACTTCATCCTGTTCCTCCATCTCATGTATTGTAATTATAATAAAAACTAATTTTAATCTCTTTATAATTATCTAAAAAAACTTGTTTATTTGGAGCATAGTTTAGTACATTTATTTCCTTTGCTTGTCATTCAAAATAATATCATTCTCCATTATTAACTCTATTACGTCTTTGATCACTACAATTTGAACAATTTGGCAATGAATCATCTTTACCACTATCAATATAAAGTCTTTGAGTTCTTGAATAAAAATCTGAATATAAATTGAAACTAGGATATGAAGGATCATAACTATAATTTGAAATGTCTTCTAAATTGTTTTTTAATTCTTTTTGTTGAATACTATTATTAAACTGTTTTATTGGAACATAACTTAAATTCATAAATAAAAATAAACTTAATATTACTTTTTTCATATGTAAATAAAATAGCAAAATATGAATTTTGCTATTTTAGGATATTTTATCTAGATATTGCATCATCAATTAAATCATATTCCACATTATTAACTTTTTCTTCTTTTTCTATTTCTTTTGCTAATTCAGCTTCATTAAATATATCTTTAGCACTATCTTTATATTTTTTAATTGACTCTGAAACTGATTTTGTATTTTGTTTGAATAAGTCTTCACTTAATTTTTTATAGGAAGTAGTCATTTGTTTATTTTCATAAGTTTTAGTTTCTTCATTGAAAACTGATAAAACTACTTTAACTTTTGTTTCATCATTTAATTCTTTTTCATCTTCTGGTAGTTTTAAAGAAACAGTAGCTAATATATGTTTACCATCTACTTTTTTCTTATTTTCATCTAAAATTAAAGGATTAAAATCTACAACTTTTCCCTCTTTATCTTTATCTAGTTTATAAACTTTATCTGACTCTTTTGCAATTACTGAACCTTTAACAGCAAAATCTGGAACAATAATAGAAATTGCTTTAACATTTCCATATTTTTCTTTAATAGTTTTACTATTTAAAGTTTCAGGTGCATTTAATTTTAAGAAATAAAAACCCTTATTATTTTTATTCATATGTTTTTTTGATAATTGATTTGAATACACTGGTGTATTTATATAATTTGACATATTTTATTCACTCCTTATATTTCTTTATATTGTCCAAAAAAAATATGTTAAGTGAAACTTATTCTATTATTTTAAAATGAATTATAATTTCATAAATTAAGGTATAAAAAAATAAAAAGAGAGAATAAGTTAGTCTCCTAACATATCTCTCTTGAACTATTTTTATTATATACTAATTCTTCTAATACTTTTAGCTTTTATAAATTTATAGATACTCCAAAAACTGATCCTATTGCAGTCATTAAAGTTCCTAGAGATGTACAAACAATTAATGTAATTACTATTCCTTTTAAAGACTTTTTTCACTTTTCCATTTTTTCTTGTTTTGCATCTTCATCTGCAACTGCATAACTTATTCAAAATCCTGCAATTCAAAATACAACACAAATAACTACAGCAAAAGAAAAGATTCCTAAAATTGGAGTAACTTTACCTAATACTCACTCTTTTATAGGCTCTCCACTAATACCTGCTTCAGTTGAATCAGCTAAGAAATTTATTCCCATAGAAAAATAAAATAAAATTTGATTAAACATTTTTAATATCTATTTCTATATTTACTTTTTTATCATTTATTAAATAAATTAGATATAATTTTATTATTTTTTTTATTCATTTTAATTTTGCTAAATTCTTTAATATAAGTTTTTTTAATTTCATAGTATTTCCTCCGAAATTCGTGTTCCTTAAAAAATATGTTAGAAAATAAAAAACAAGAGTAAGTTAGTTTCCTAACATATCTCTTGTGAACTATTTATATTATATATTATTTGAAATTTTTATGAAGTACTTTCTTGTTTTTCATAATATTTTAAAATTCCTTCTAAATAGCTTTTAAGGATATTTTCTAATACATTATATTTTCTATTAATATCCAATTTTTTTTCATTATCAAGACTATCAATTGATAAATTATTTATAATTTTATCATCTTTGTCAAAATTATATAAAAAAGCTAAAAAATCAATACTTGTAAATGTTTTTACATCTGATTCAATTTCATATTTTAAAGTATCTCTTTTAATGATAAACTTATCTTCATTAAAACTTATATTAATATTCATTTTTTTTAATACCTCCTATTTCATATTTACTAATTCTTTTATTCAAAGCTTCAAGTCCTCCTTCAACTTCATCTGCAATTATCGAAATCATTTTCTTTTCTCCATTCTTTCAATATATTTCAGATTCCATAGCTCCATTTTGATATTTTATTGAGCCATCACTTTCTCTAGTAGGAACTATTATATTTTCAGGATCCAAATTCACAACTAAATTTGAATTGTGTGTAATTAAGAATACTTGCTTATGACGTGAACTGTTTTTTAAAATCTCTACCATTTCTTTACTTACATATGCATTATCAATACTATCTTCTGGTTGATCTATAAACAATATATTTTTATTAGTATTACTATCAAAATCATCAATTTTAGTTAAAAATACTATTTGAGCTCTCATTCCTGGTGAACTTGATTCTGTTTCAATTCCATCATGAGATATACTAGTTGAGAAAATACTTTCATAACTTTTTTTTAATACATTAATTTGTTTATCCGTCTTTTCTTGTTTAAAACACTTTCCCTTATATCTAATGGAATATTTTAATAATAATTTATACTTTTCTATTGAGATTGAATCATTTTTTTTAACTATATCAAGAAAATCAGTATATATTAAATTTTTAAATAAATTTTCTTTATAAGTATGCTTTGTATATTGTTTAACTATGAAAGTACTATGTGCTCCAAAAGATTTAATTATTGCTTGCTCGTTTATTTGATCTTGAAAATTCAGTTTACTATTTTTAAACTTTGAAACTATTTCTCCAAATTTTTTATAATCAGCATTTAAATCTTTAAGTTCAGCAATTTTTAAGTCTTTATTAATTAAATTATTTGATTTACTAGAGTCATAATCTGTATATATTGACTTTATGATTTTTATAAATTCAGGAAAAAAAGCGTTAGAGTTGATACTAATTAAAGTTTTTTGATTAATTTCCAATAATACATCTATCTGTTTTAATATTTCATCTTTTACTGGATTAAAATTAGCATTTTCAATATTTAGATTAAAATGTTTAAAAGTATTTTTTTGAATTTCAATATCCTTAATTTTTAATAAATCTGCTTTTAAATTTTTTTTCAATTTATTTATGTGTACATCATTATTTATTACATTATTTTTTAATGATTCATATTCATTATAAAAATTATCATTTATTTCGTCATTAATTGATATCATAATTTTATTTTTAAAAGCTTCAACACTTTCAATATTATCATCTATAATTTCTAAAGACTCAAACGGAGACTTAGAAGTATTGCAAATATGATAGATTTTACTTACCATTTCAGTTAAATTTGAAATATAATCTTTATTTTTCTTATTTAATTCATCAAAATTTGAATAATCTAAATTATTATAATCAAAATCTTCTATTATTTTAGTTTTTAAATCATATGCTTTTTCTATCATAGATGATTGTTCTATTAACATACTAGAACCAGGCTTGTTAAATTTATTATCATTAAAATCTTTTATAAAAGCTTCATTACCAAGTAAAGAAAATTCATCTTTATAATCATCTTTTTTAAATTGCTCTTTATCATTATTAATTAACGCATTTAATAAAGTATTTAAAAAAGTTTTGCCCGAAGACCTTGGTCCTATTAATATATTCAAACCTTCTGAAAATTGAATAGTACTTTTATTTTTAAATTCTACTGATTTTAATTTTGAACTTCTAGATATTGTAGTTGGTTTAACTTCTGAAATACGATTTTGATTAGATAATGCAAATT
This sequence comes from Spiroplasma floricola 23-6, assembly GCF_002813555.1. Lineage (NCBI taxonomy): Bacteria > Bacillati > Mycoplasmatota > Mollicutes > Entomoplasmatales > Spiroplasmataceae > Spiroplasma > Spiroplasma floricola. The sequence goes on along the minus strand of NZ_CP025057.1, from coordinate 257,281 downwards.
TCAAACCCATAAAAGTTGGAAGAGCTTTAAAATATGTTAACTTTCAATTATTTTTATTTTTCTCCTCTAAATATTCATTAATATCATGATTATCTGATGCACTGAAATTTACAAAAGTAAAATTTGAATCACTTTTTTCCACTAAATTCAATATTCGATTTCTAGTTGCATAATGTCCATTTGGGCTATCATTAAACCCTCATAAAACACCTAATGTTCCATATTCCTTTACATAATTATTTGAAAACTCAGATGTTTCTTCATCGTCCTTAGTAATTGAAAAAATTCCATTACTTTTTGATCCTTCTCCAACAATTATGCAATCAAGTTTTTCCAAATTCTGCAAAATAACTTCAAAGTTTTTGTTCGCCGTTTTAATAATATCTTTAATAACACTATCAATATCATTTATATTATCAGGATTAAAATAAACAAGAATTTGTCAATCTTTATCTATTTTATCTCTTCAATTTTCAGTTGGTAACACGTTTAACTCTACACCCGGAATAAAACTTATATCTAATTTTTTTTGCAATATTTTTTTATTAAGCATTTCGTATAAATCAATTAAAAATAAATCATGATCAGTAACAGATACTAACTTAATATTATTTTTTTCTAATTTATCTATTAACTTATCAGTTCATTCATCTAATGACATATCCTTATTTTTTGAATCGTTTTTAGATAATGGAGAATGTAAATGTAAATCAAAAATATTTCATTCTGAATAATTATTCTTTTTCATGTTTTTAAATCCTTTATTCTTACTTTTATATTATACACTAGCTCCCACGAAGTGTAGCAGGATAGAGAGTGATATCACACCTTAATTTTTTCCATATAAAATATGGAAAAAATGGTGATATCACTCTTTAAAAAATGATATCACTTCATATTTGTATAAAAAATACTCCCTTTTTTAAAGGAGTATTTTCTCACAAACTATGTTAAGTGATATCATTTTTTTCGGTGAAACCGAAACTAAGAAAATAAATATATATAAACTAATATTTTGAGTTTTTACATCTCTCAAGTATTTTTTTATTTTCTTCAGCTATTTTCAGCTGTTGTTCATATAAACTATTATATTCTTGCTTTTGTTTTGTAGTCATTTCATTTGGTAACAAATTGCAATATTTATAATAACTTTCTTTAATTTTTTCTAATTTAAAATAATTTTTTTCTATTTGATCTCTCATACTTTTTTTATTTCTAAACTTTTCTTCAATGTCATAAAACATTGAAGTTAACTCTTCATTTTCATCATCTAGTTCCTCATTTTCTTCTACTTGCTGAACTATTTCTTTTAAGTGTTTTGATTTAATATTTTGCTTTTGCAAAACTATATTCTTATTTTGCTCTTCTAATAAAGACTTGTAATTATAATTGTGATAATCTTCAATTGAACTATTATTAAAATCCAAGTTATTTTCTATTTCTAAAGTATCTAAATTATTTAAAGATTCTCATTCTGCTAATTCTTTATCTGCTCCAATATAATTAATTCATTCTTCATAATCATTATCTATAAAATTAAAATAGTGATTTTTCTTATAATTGATTGCATTAGAAGGAACAAAACTACGTTTATAACTCATATACTCTTTAAACTTTTTAACTTTATAAGAATATATTGAATGAACCAAAGCAGGGTTTTTACCACTTTTTTTAACTATCATAAAATTATCATCTAAATTTAATATTTCATTTCCCCTAATTAAAGGAACAGTTGTAACATTAGTAGTTTCCTTTTCTTTTTTATTTTTATAATCTTTTTTTTCTACTCTATTAAACTTATCATTAATATTAAAAGCTACAATTGGTTTTTCTCCATATTCTTTTGATAACTCATCTGCAGTTGATGAATCATTAGTTCTAATATAAATACTTGCATTACAGTTAAATTTAATGGTTTGTGATTCAGTTTCTCCATAAGCAGTTTTTAATTGACCATAATCTTGCAAAATTAACATAAAGAAAATATTTCTACTTCTAGCTACAGTAATCATTTGTGCAAAAGTTGGTATTTTAGGAAAGTTACCAAATTCATCTAAATAAAACTGAATTTGTCTAGATAATGTAGCTTCTTTTAATCTACCACTAACTTTATTATTTGTAGCTACTTTAACTGAAGTTTTATATAATTGATCTACAAAGCATGCTACTAAAGGATGAAATGTTTTATCATCGTCAGGGACAATTAAATATAAAATTGTTGGTTTTTCTCCATAAGCTATTTCTTCCATATTTATTAAGTTTTGTGTACTACATAACATTCCCTGAACACTTGTAAAAGTATAAAGAGTTGTTTCTGCTTTAGCTGTTGTTATAATTGATTTTTGAGTTTGTTCACTTGAATTAACTACTGTAAGAATTTGGTTTAATCCAAAAGAGTCTTCTCCATCTTTATTTTTTACATCTTTAAATTTCTCTATTCATTCTTCAAAATTTGTTTCATCCATCATTTTGATTATATTTACAATATTGAATTTTTCTAAAGGTAAAGCATCTTGATTTTTATCCATAATTTCTAACATAATAACTGCTATTCCTATAAAAAAGGTTCTTGATGCATTAACTCAAAAAGGATCTCCATTATTAGAAGTTTGAATAATAATACTTGCTAAGTTCATTATCTCTTTTTCTGATAAGGATTTTAAATTTTTAATATGATTCTCTACTTTTATTTCAAAGTCATATTCATTTATATGAAATCTAGCATTTGAAACATATAATTTTATTTCTTCTCCCTTTTCTCAACCACTATTCAATATTTCTTTTTCAAAGTTTTCAACACAGTCAATACAGTTTTTAGTATCATGAATTGAACACAATAATTGAGTTTGAGAATTATTTAACTCAATTACTTCTTTATTTATATATTCTTTTACAGTAACTAAATTCGTAAATGTTTTAACAAAAGTATATTCTTTTCTATAATTAATAGCTTCTTTTCTATATTTTCAACTAATGTATAAAGGATTTCATGAATAACTTGTTGTAGTATCTCTAAAATTTAATACTTTGACATCATAGCCTTGAGATTCAAGTATTCCACTAGTTTGTTCATAAATTTCTCCCTTAGGGTCAGTAATTACCATTGTTGGTTGTTCACTGTTATTTAAAAAAGCATTTCTAATAATACCAGGAAAAATAAGTTTTTGAGTTTTACCACTACCTGTTGAACCCATTACTAATAAATGAAGTTTTTCTAAAGTATGATATACAATGTTATATTTAAAATGATGTTTGCTAATTTCTGATTCTCATTTTATTAAACTCTTTAAATATTTCTCAGTATCTAAAATATTGTTCTCTCCATCATAATATTCAAAGTCTTTAGCTAATGGAGGAGCAACAAGAGTATTTTTATCTTTTGTTCGATACTGACAATTTATAACTCAAGCAGCTTTTTTTATTATTTCTTTTTTAGGTTTGCAACATTTTTTAGTATCACAACCAAAATAATGGTGAAATTCTTTTAAGGTTTTTTCTTGTTTATTTAAATTACTTATTTCTGTTTCATTGTGCATTCATCTTGCAAGTCCAAAATCCTTAATTTTATTTGTATCAACATTTTTTACAGCTCTTTTTGATTTATTATCAAATATTATTTTTCAAGTTATATAAAAGTATCATCCAACTAAAGCAATAAAAGGAATAAGTAGAAAATTTTTATATTTTATTAAAAGTTTAACTTTTATTATTTCATGTTTAATTAGTAAAAATAGACTAATTAATATAATCAAACCAATAAGAAAGAAAATTGTTGTAACTAATCATCTTTTCTTTTTTGAAATCTTATGCATATTTAACTCCTCCACTAATAGCTAAAAGTATTACAAAAATAATTAACAATATTAATAAAATTAATTTATATAATCTAATTTTCTTTTTTAGAACAAAACGATAATAAGTTTTTACTCTAAAAAATACAGTAATAGTAATTTCATCAGCTTCAGCCTTATTCATTTTTCTAAGTATTTTTTGATATTTTAAATATTTTCAAATAAAAATTATTAAGAATAGAATAACTATAGCTCCAATTATAGAAATAATTTGTTCTAAAATCTGCATATCTAATTCTTAGCTCTTTCTCTTTCTTTAAATATTTCTTCTGTTTTATTTGCTTCAAATGAAACATAGTTATTCATAACTTTTATTAACTTAGAAATTTTAATCAATAAATCACCTATGATAGAGATTCTTATTTTTCTTATTTTGGGATAATACTTTGCTGGAATAATACCTTTTTTTGATATATCCATATTTCTTTTTATTGCATATAAAATTCTATTTCCTATTCTTGAGTACAGTCCATCCTTACCATAAAGTGACTCATACATGAATTTAGTATCTTTATTATTATTTATCTCATTGACTGCATTTTGATAACCTTCTAAATTTTTTACATAAGTTTTATACTCTTGATTAATATTTTTGTCATTTTTTAAAATATGATCGATAATCTTATTAATTCTTTGTTTTTCTGTTTTATTTAAAAAATTGTATTTTAAGGAATTTACTTTTCTAAATTTAGCTCTATTATTTTCATAATTATATTTATTAATTTCATATACTATTTTTTCATAGTCATTTGTTAAATCATTGTAGATCTCTTTTACATCCATTCAAGAAGAGTTTTGTCAAATTATTGGTTCTTTTAAACTTTGTTTAAAATGATTTACAAGATTTCCTCTGCTTTTCATAAAGTCTTTATATTCTATATGTTGCTTTTTTAAAATTAAATCAGTTGCAAATCTAAATCTAAAATCTTCTAAAAGGTCTTTATCAAAATGATATTTAGGTTCATACTCTTTTGAGAATCTTGTAGGTTCTTTTTCGAAGAATAACAAATGCACATGAGGATTGTCAGTATTTTTATGAAAAGCAAAAAATCACTCCATTTTATCTGAGTTAATACCTTTAGATTTAAAGAGCATATCTATTCTATCTTTTAGAACTTCATGAACAATTTCAGGAGAATATATTTTGTATTTTTCAACAAAAGCAGACTCAAAAGAAATAACTGTATCTCATACAAATTGTTTTTCTTGATTTATTTTTAATAAATTAGATTTAATTTCTTCTAATCTTTTATTATTTGCTAATCCTTCTTTACTTCAAACTCCAGTTACTTCTTCTTTTACAGTTTTTAAATATTCTAATTTTTTAAAATATTCTTTTGAATTAGTTTTTCTTAATTTATCTAAATCTATTAATTCATCATTAGTTAAATTTAATTTATAAATAGCATCATCTCGTGTTATGTAATCTAAATAAGTTCTATTTTTAGTTTTCTTATTTTTTTGAGCTTTTCCAGAATAATAATATTCTATTCTTTTAGAAATATCACTTCTAGCTTTTCCCAACTTATCTTTTGGTTTTATTTTAAAAATTACAGGAGATTTAAAATTTTTATATTCGCTAAAGGGTGTATCCATATTATTCTTTCTCCTTTTCATAAAAAAAATTATTATCTTTAACTTTATCTATTTGATTCACTTTTTCGTTTTCTTTTTGGAAAACTATTATTTGAATTTTTTTTATTATAATTTCAATTTTGTTTAATGTTTTTTGATAATTAGATAAAAACTTTTTATCTATTTCATTAATAAAATTGTACTTTTCTAAAAACTGATTTCATAAACTTTTTATTTGTTCAAAGTATTTTAAAACTTTTTCTTTCAAAAACTCACCTTTTCTATTTAAAAAGAATATGCTAGAAAACAAAAAAACAAGAGTTAAGTTAGTTTCCTAACATATCTCTTGTGAACTATTTATATTATATATTATTTTTATTCTCAGTTTACTAAAATATCATTAATCTTATTATGTAGTTTCTGAATTTTATCAAATCTTAATTTTCAAAATGTAGTTAAATCATCTATAAATTTCATATCTTTTTGTAAATCTGTCACATTAACTCCTTCACTTGGATTATCAATTTGAGCTTGTTTAGCAGTTTTATATCTTGCTAAAGCTGAATTCATACCCATAGCATATATACCTCATTTACCTTGAGATTTAATTTCTTCATTTCCTCCCAAGTAATAAGAAATATATAAATTTAAAACTTTTAATCTAAGTTGAAATCATTTTTTAGAATAACTATTTTGTTTTAATTGATTAATGTCAATTTGTTCATATGTATAATTACCATCAAATTCATCAATTCTAACTAAATCTCATTGTGCTTCATTTGCATATCATATTATTGATTGAAAATAAATATCACCATATGAATATCATATTTCATTTTCTGATTTACCTTCATCTACTCAATTCTTAATAAAATTACCATAAAAGTCATTTGCTGTTTTTAAATAATAGTCTCTTGCTTTTTGATATGACAGTTTATTTTTATATTTATAATCTCAATTTGTATCAGTTTGTTTTAACTCTTTAATAGCTTCTTGTTCTTTTTTATCTCCACTTTCTTTATTAACAGTTCCATTATTATCAAATGTTTTACAACTAGTAACATAAATAATTGGAGCTGTTATTAAAGTAATAGAAGAAACTAAAGCTAAAAGTTTTTTCATATCTATCTACTCCCTCTAGAAAAATCATGTTTCTTATCATATTCATTTTTATATTTTTTATCGTAATATTCTACTTTCTCTCTTAACTGTTGATTTTCTTCTCTTAAAACCTTGATTTCTTGTCTTAATTCAGTTATTAATTGCTTTACTTCAATTTTAAATTCGTTAAATTCTTTTTCTAATTTTTCTCTTTTATTCTTTTCTTCTAAATATTTTTCTTTTCAATCAGTTTGATCAATATCAATTATTGGTCCAAGTGGTCCAACAGGTTTTTCTATAATTTTTCTTTCTCTTTTAGGAACCAAACTTAAATATTCATTAACATCTTTTCTCATTGCTTTTCCTATCCTAATTGCTTCTTCTTTTGGAAGAGAACTCATGTACTTTTTAAATTCATCAAGTGTCATAGAACCCTTTATTTCATAGTTTTCTTTTGAAAAACACAATATAATGTTTTTACTATCCATATTATAACACCTCTATCTTGAATATTCTTTCTCTATATTTTTATCAACATTTTTTAATTGATTTTTTACATATTTTTCATTGTATCTATTAGTTAATTTTTTTAATTCCTCTGGTAGTTTTTTAAAAACTTCTTGAGTTTTTTTATCATCAATTTTATAATTTGAATCATAAATTCCAAATATAAAAGGTACTTCATTAGATTTTAATTTTTCATTATATGCATCTTGATAAGTACATTCTCCAATTAAAGCTTTGTATTTTCCTAAAGTATAGAAAACTACTTGATATTTATTCTTTTCTTTATTTTCTATAACTTTTACATTAAAAACTGATACACCAAAACCGCTAACTGCTATAAAATTGTTTTTTTGCTCTTTCTTTTCATTTGGTATTCAGATTTCTCCAGCTGTTCATAAATTATCTGTTAAGTTACTTCTTGTATATACTGACATTTTATTTCTCCTTTATATTTTTGTTCTCAAAAATATGTTAGAAAATAAAAAAAGAGATTTGTTAGTTTCCTAACATATCTCTTGTGAACTATTTATATTTTATACTATTTTCTAATTAATTTATTTTCAATTCTAAAAAACTTATATTAAGTAGAAAGAAAAGTTATATATTATTAATTCTTTTTTATTTGAATTTCATCATTTATTTTTAATTCCTCTTCAAGCATTCAATTTTTCTCTTTTACTTTTTCAGTAATATCATTAATTATTGGTCTACCATCAATCATTCTCTTAAATCCTAATTCATGAATTAAGAAATTTACTTTTCTATTTAATAATTCAATTTTTATTAAATTTTTTTCATTTATGGTTTTTACCATTCCATAAAATCTTGGAATAATATTTTCTTCTAAAATTTCACTAAAATTATCTTTCAATTTATTTTTTGTTTTATTTATTTCTTTATTTTCTAAATTATTTTCAATAATATTTATTATAATGCCTTTAATATATTTATTAAAACTTTCACTTTTAGTTTTAAAAATAGCTTTAAATTTGTTTAATAATTCCACTTCTTCATCTGTTTTAAATCTTATTAAAATTTGAGTATATTTATTTTTCATTTTTTCACCCATTACAAGATTTTTTAATTCTTAAAGATAAGCAATTTTTAAAAAATGAATTATTATATTTTTTTATTTTTAAAGAAGCAAAATTTTTAATTGTAAGTTTTTTTTCTTTTAAAAGTTGATTTTTAATTTCTTTAAAAATTTCATCATAAATGACATTTATATATTTTTTCTTTATTTTAGTTTTTTGAAAAATGGTATTACAGATTTCACTCTTATAAACTTTTTTAGTACTAGATATCATTTTCTTTTTCTCCTCTTATTAAATCAATTTTTTTCCTTACTTTATCATAAAATTTAATAGCAATTTCCTTATGTAACTCTTTAAAATTAATTTCTAAAGAGTTATTAATAATTCTTACATTATTAATTTCAATATTATTTTTTAATAAACTCTCATTAATTTTGTGATTATCTTTTAACTTAATAATTAAAGTTTTTTCTTCTTTTTCCCTATTAACATCTACACAATTTTCTTGATCAATATCAATAAATTTTAAACCACTTATTATATTAAATAACCTGGTAGTTAAATAATTTAAAGTTCACTTTACTAAATCAGTTTCATCTCCAGAAATGATTTTAAAATCATCTGGTTGAACATCAATTTTTAATAAAAATCTTTTTGTTCTTGAAGTAATAAGTAAACCTTCTCCATTTGGAGCATCTATTAAATGACTCTTTTCTTGATAAGTAAATCCATCATTGTCTGAATATAAACTTTCAATTTTATCAATATTTTTTGCAGTTGATTTCATAATAAAAGCATATTGACTGTTATTAATAATAGCTTTAGTTTTTTTCTCAATCTCTTCATTAGAAAGAAAATCTTCAGCATTTTGAGTAATAATTGTTATTCCCCCATTTCTTTTTCTTATCATTTTTACCATTCTAAAAATGAAATCTAAAGCTATAGGAAAATCTTTGTCCATTAATAAATGTGCTTCATCAACTATTATTCTTTGTGCAACATTTGACTCTTTTCCATGATTTACTTTTACTTGTCTTTCCAATAATTTAATTACTAAAAACATTTGCATTGAAAGTAATCTTTTGTCACTTCCATCTTTTAAACTACTCATATCAAAAATAGTTAAGTATCTATTTGAAATATCAATACTTGTATAACCATTATAAAACATAGAATAACTACCTTTTTTAAGATCATTTTGAGATATAACAAAACCATCTTCTAAAAGCTCTAATAATTTATTATATAAACTATTATTTTCTTTATTCTTAATTAGTCAATTATAAAAATCTTGTAAAATAGGAAATTCATTATTTTTTCATTCTAATATATTTTTATTTGAAGCATTATTTAATCAGTAATTATAAAAGAATCAAAATTTATTCTTTAAATAACGTGTATCTTCTTCACTAATATCATTAAAGAAATTTTTAAACAATATTTCTATGATACTTTGATGATTTAAAATTAAAGCTTCATTTAAATTAAATTCTTTACTAATTATTTTTTCTTTATCAATATTTCAAAATTTTTTATTGTACTCAATCTTTTCTTTTTCTTCTTCATTTTGTAAATCAGATAAAGTTGGCATAATTTGCAAAGGATTAATTTTATAAATTCCATCACCTAAAAATATCTTGTCTTCACCAAAATAATCAGCAAATCTTGAGTATTCATTTTCAGGATCAATTACATAGACTCTATTTCCATTTAATATCTCATTTTTTAGCATTCTTTGCATAGTTGTGGATTTTCCAGCTCCAGTTGTTGCAACAAAGAACATATTGGCATTTCTTCTTTCTTCATTTCTTATATGAGGATTAAAAAATAGTTCATCTCCTACAATACTGTTTCCTATAAATCAACCTTGAAAATCATTTAAAGAATTGTTAATGTAAGGCATTCCTCACACTAATGAATATAAAGGTACTTCTCTTCCATTTATTTCCATTAAAGGATCATGAGGTTTTGGTAACATACCACTAAATGCTTCAATTTGTTTATATGGATTTGCAAATAAAGTTAATTTCTGTTGTTTTAATATTTTCTTAGTTTCTTTTATAGATCTATTTAACTCTTTATTATTAATTCCTTTATTAATTATATAAATATTGAATTTATATAATTCATCATGTCCATAACCGATAGTGTCTGCAAACTCTTCTAATTTTTCAATTTCTTGTTGACGCTTTCTTTGTGTTAAAATCTCTTTCTTACTTGTTGCATTAGCAGTTGCTATTGCTGTTCTTCTTGCTTTACTCAAAGTCTCTTGAAAAACTTTGTCACTTACTTTATTAAAGTTAATTATAACAGGACTGTCCACATTAAAGATTTGTCCAAGTCAACCACAATCTGGCTCTCCTGGATAATGATCAACTGAACCTATTGAAATTTTAAGATTATTATCAATTTTTAAGTAGGATGCTTTATTTTCTAAACTATCATATGCAAAGTATTCATCTAAAGTATCTTTATATTTAAAAATGTTATTTTCATTATCATCAAGTATATCAATATCTACTATTTTATTTAAAACATTAACTTTTTTAGATATGTCTATTTTATGAGCATTTAAATCTGCTCTTCTATATTCATTAATTATTTTATTCTCCATTTGTTTTAACTGATCAATTGATTCTGCATAAAAAACAATATAAATTGATTTTTCAATTCATTCTAATACACTATTAGCTTCAAAATTTGAATATTTTTCAATATCCTTTTCAATTAATCTTACTCTAGAAAAATACTGTTTGTCATTTATCTCTCCATTTTTTCTTTTTACTTCTCATTCATGACGTTTCTCTTCTAAAAAGAATAAGCTTTGATTTCTTGATTTTAATTCATCAAGCTTTATTATGCTTCCTCCCATTTTTAAACTATTATAAATTTCTCAAATTTTTTCTAATATATTATTTTGTTTAATTTGTTCATAGTCAAAAAAAGAGTTTCCTTGAACTTTTATTAAACTCATGTAGAGTTTATTTTTTAATAAAATGTACTCTCCTTCAATATATTTATAAGGTATTAAATTTAAAGTACTATTTTTACTTTTTAATTTGTATTTTTTATTTACAAATAAAAATATAAATCAATCAAATATAACAGCATAAAATTTTTTATTGTGAAATTGACTTTTAGTATTTAATAAGAAGCCTGCAATTAAACATAAACTAGCAGATAATATAGCTATAGGTTTTCAAACTCCTCCTAGTTTTCACAAAAAGAAGCCTAGTATTGCTCCTAAACCTATAAAGATTATTCATACTGAAAGATCAATAATTGTCAAATTTAATTGTTGTCATATTATAAACTTTCTTTTATTTGTATTTTCTGGAATGATTGGATTTCTAGTCATATTATTTTCCTCCTTGCTCATAAATATGTTAGGAAAATAAAAAAAGAAATCTGTCAGTATTCCTAACATATCTCTTGTGAACTATTAATATTATATATTAGTTTAAACTTTTATAAGTAATTTTTATTTACTTAAATTTTTGTCAAATATAAAATAAATTAATAAATATATAAATTTAAATATTTAATACTATAGTATGTTAAAATAATTATGAAATAAAAAAGTTAAGCACTTGCGATGCTTAACCTGAAATGCTAGATAGGTTTCAAAATAAAATCTAGACATAATTATTATATCAAATATTTTGATTTTTAGTAAAAATGTTTAAATTTTAATATATAGATTCTTATTAGTTAACTAAAGGTTATAGACACAAGTGTATAACCTTTTTATTTTCATAGAAATGGAGGTTTAAATTATTAACAAATATTTTAAAAAATTTTTATTATTTATTTTTATTAATTTGATTTTATGTATTAGTTATCAATTTGCAAATATAGAAATAAAAATAGGATTAATATTTCTTACAATAATATCAATCCCAATAACTTTAGTTTATTTAACAAAATGATTGCTTAACTCTAAAAATAAGCATAAAGAAAATTATGAAAATTAATTAATTCTCATAATTTAATTATAACAAAAAAAGTTTTGAAATAATGGCAAATAAAAAACAAACAAGTAAATCAGTTGCAACAAAAGCTTCTGCTGCTTTAAGAGATGGGCGCTCTAATGCAAGAACTAAAAGTATTGCAGGAAGTGCATTATCTCAGACAAAAACAAATAAATCAAAAAAGAAATAATAAATTATTAGGATAGACATATATTGTCTATTCTTTTTTATTAAAAATTATAATAAAAATAATTATTGAAAAAATAAAAAAGAGATTTATTAATTTTCTAATATATCTCTTATAAATCATTTATTAGCATATAACTTATAATTTTAAAAGTATACTTTTAATTTCATTTAATGCATTACTTATAGATGGATTAAAAATTTCAATAGAGCGTGCTCTATAATCATTTATTTCATTAAAAGGACTATTTCCAGTTAAGCATTTTCGACCATATTTATCTCCTAAATTATTTATATGTATTCCTATAATTTTTTTTCCACTGTTTAAAGCATATTGAATTTCATATTTAACTCATCTACTATTATAAGTATATTGACCAATTAATACTACAACTACATCAGAATTATTAATTTCCTTATTTATTCAATTTTTAATTGCTTCATTTCCTGATCTTTTAACTGTTTCTCATTTTGAGGGTTCAACTACATTTTCATTAGTTACTACTCCAATATTACGAACTTGTTGTACTTTTCAATTATCATCATAGTCAAAACTATAAAATACTTTTTTCATTTTATACCTCCTTTCTAAAAATTAAAATTCCACTACAGATTCAATTATTTTTATTATTTGATCTATATCTCTAGTATTTTTTAAAGTATCAATATGTTTTTTTAAATAAGGAAAATTCTCTATTTCTTTTTCAATTTTTTCAAAAATTTTAAAAGCTGCATAACCAGTAATTGGAATAGGAATTACTTTTTTTCCTAATTGCTTAGCAATTTTAAATTCCTCATCTATCATTCCATTTGAAATTATTATTTTTTCAGAATTTTTGTCCTTTTTATTTCCAAATAAAAAAATTACTACATTAGAATTTAAAATCATATACTCTCTATTTTTTTGTCATATTTCATTTTTTTTATTTTCATCGTTCACAAATTGTGGAAAAGGTAAAACTTCTAATTTATCGGTACTTACTAATTCACTATTTTCCAAAATTTTTGACATTGCTCCTGTTATTACACTATCTCCTATTTCTATTCCATATCCACTAAAAATTTTAAATTGTCTTTCTATAAGTTTATAAGTTAATTCAGAAATAAATTTTTTAGCTTCCTTTTTATTAAAATTGTTATTAAATTCAATAGCAGTACCTGAAATAAAAATATTATTTTCTATAATTTTATTATTAATTTCTTTAAAAATATTTTGAAGTTCATTTCAATTTTCTAATCATATTGTTTTTATATTAAATCTTTTAAATAAATCAATACTTTTATAATTTTGTAATTTAAATATTTCCTCATTTTTATCTTTTTCAAAAAAAATAAAATGATTTGGTTTTTCTTCTTTATCTAATAAAGTAGAAATTTTACTTAAAATAATATTAAGATTATAATCATTAAATGATGTACCTACAAATACACAACTTTTATAACTTAATTCAAGAGTTAATTTATTTCAAAAAAATAAATTTTCATTAGCATAAGAATCATAATCTTTTCTACTAATTATTATTTTATTTTCATTTTCAATATCACCATGCATTTTATAAATATTAGTTAAATATGGTTCCAAAAAAGCAAAATTATTTTTTGTAACAATTTTTTTATATTTTTTATTCAATTTTAGCATTGATTTTTCAATTAAATTATCATAATTCGTTGTTCAAAATTCTTTTACAGGTAATTTACAAATTTCTAAAAGATTTGGTCCAGGATCTTTATCAATATCTATTTTTTTTAAAATTTTAGTTATTAAATCATGTCTTCCGTTAGTTGAATGTATTAAAAATTGTGCTAAATCAATGTAATCAATGTAATTTTGTTCACTATTTTTAATATCCAAATCTTCATATAAATCTTGCATTAATTCTTTTCAATCCGGTAAACCAACCTCTTTATTTATTCCAGAACCCAAAAAAACTAAAGCTTTTTTTTCTAATATTTTTTGAGCGAATTGTTTTATAAATGATTTTTTTATAATACTATTATTCATTTTCTTATCCTCTATTATTATTTCTATCTTTTAATTTTTCCAACTCAATTTGTCTATCTAAAATTTCTTGTTGACGCTTTAATAATTTTAATTGTTTTTCAACTTGTTCATTGGAATTAATATTAACTTGTTTTAATTCTGAATGACATATTTCTTTTGAAATCAAATTATAAACTCCAAACTGAATTTGTTTTTTTATTAATAATGGAATATAAAATTGCTCTTTTAAATATTTTAAATAATCAAAATCTTTTTCTCTATTAATTTCCCTCTTATTTTTTTCTTTCTCACTTAATTTATATCCCCATGGACTATATTTATTTTCAATTCATTCTTGATTATTTTTTTCAAATTCATTTTTTGTTCTTGGAGACATAATTCATTCATATACTTTATCTTTTCTTAGAATTTCATAGGAAAGTCACATATTGAAGTGGTATATTTTAAGAGATGTATATCCTTTTTTAAAATTTTCAATAGTTTTTTTGTCACATCCTCATCTTTCTCTTTCTGGAATTGTTCTTTTAAAACCATTTAAAGTATCTAAAAAATACTTTGGTTCTTTTTCACAAAATTTATTTCATAATACTTTAGATTTATCAGAATTAGATTTAGATAATTTTTTTATTAAAAGTATTTTTCTTATTAATTTTTTTGCTTCATTGTTTGCTTCTCTTTGCCATTCTAAATCTCTATATTGTTTAGAATTTATTCATTTTTGATGTGCATTATATTTTGCAACTTTTTCTGGATCTTGATTTCCAAATAATAACCTGCTTAACAAAGATTGTCCCATAAATAAATTTTTTTCCTTTTTCCTTCTTTTAATAATTATAACTCCTGAATTAAAAAAAAATAGTGAAATTATTTATTATCACTATTTTCTTTATCAGCATATTTTTCTCATTTTTTTGATTTAATTGAAAAATCTTCTTTAAACTCTTTTAACGAGACTCTTTGTTCTCTTTTTAAAAGTAATAATTCTTTAGCCTTTTTAATTTCTTTTGATTTATTAATTCCATTACTATTTATTATTTGATTAGATGTCATTGCATCAAATTTATTTATTTTTTCATTAAATTTAGACTCTAATTTTTCATTATATTTTTCAGCTTTTGCATTTTTATAAACATTACCACGCTCATTTAATATTTTACCTCTTGTAACATCTAATCCAGTCATTTTTGCAACTCCTCCAAAAGTAGCTCCTGCTACTCCTAAGGTTTTTGCTCCAACATTTGCTAATCCTTTCCCTAAAGTTCTAGTTTGTTCTTTTAACTGTTCACGTCTCATCATTCTACTTGCTTTTGTACCAACAAATGAACCTATTAAATTCTTAGCAGTTTTTGTACCATGAAATGCTGTTGCTACTCCTAAACCTGCTAAAGCTAAAATACCACCTTTTTGATATTTTGACATTGCTTGTTGTCTATTTTTAACAAAATTCTCTTTCGCTTGTTGCATTTTATTTTGATGAGTTCCATTTTGAACAGTTTCATTAGAAGACTCTTCATTTGATTGATTATTTATAGAGTCATTAGAACCTTGTAAACTACTTAAATCATTTTTTAATGAGTTACTAAAATTTTTTCTACCAATTAAACCTTTTTTACTCATTTTCATAGCTGCAACTCCTAAACCCGCTGCTAACATTGCTCCTGCTTTTAAAGCACCCAATCCTTGCATTGCACTACTTACACCACTAATATTTTCTCCTACTAATCTAGAAACATATTGATCTCCATTAACTACAAACAGTCCTCCTCCACAAGCTAATGCAAGTTGTAATAACATTTTTGTAAATCCATTCATTCCTAGTTTACTCATAGAGTTAAAAGATATTTGAATTAAACTTGAATAAACACTAAATATAACCATAGTTGAGCAAATTATAAAGTTATTTGCAATAATAGTTTTGGAATAATCTTTCATTCTTGCACCTTGGTCAAATACTGCAGTTAAAGCATAAAAACCAGTTAATATGAAATAAAAGAAAGTTGCAAAAGTATTTGTAACAATATTTATCATAACCAATAATAGACAAATAAAGACTATAGATAATCCTACTAATTCTACTACCATATTTCATTGAGTTAAATTACTTGGAACAGGATAATTTCCATTTTGTTCTACTATTTTTCCATCTCAGTTTGGATTTCCCATATTGTAAAGTAAATCAGCAATACTTGTATTTTTTGAACCAAAAGCAATCATTAGACCTTGTGTTAATACTGAAGTCATTTTTACTAAAATTCAAACAAATAAAGGAATAAATATTAACAAAATTGCAGAAAATGTAGAGTATTTTAAAGACTCCATAATTTTTTTAGTAATTGGTGTTTCTTCATGTTCAATAATATCTTTTTTTAAATGACAAATAAATGTTGATACTAAAAATATTAATCAACATACAGCAGCTACTATCAATATTCGATAATAAGTTGAAGGTATTAAAACTTGATTTCAATCACTTACTTTATTTCCAAATAGTATTGATTCAAATAAATCTGTGGCTAAATATTTTACAACATCATTTACAGCATTTAAAAGTTGTAAAATTCATTTACATGGTAATCATAAAATATAATTAATTAATCCTTGAAACATACCCATATTTTTATTTTCCTTTCTAATTGTCAATTTAAGATATGTTAGAAAGTAAATAAAAAGAGATTTGTCAGTATTCCTAACATATCTCTTGTGAACTATTTTTATTATACATTTTTTATTTTTACTAAAAACAAAATAAATTAAAAATTATTTTTATTTCAATAATTTTAGCACAATAAATTTGGATAATTTAAATAATTGACATAATAGAGTTAATTGACTTAATTGAATAAAAATTAAGATTTAATTCGAATTAGAGAATAATTTTTGAAAAGTAAAAAATTTTAGTCATAATTAACTAAATATTCTTTAAAAACTCATCAACTTATTTGGAATTTTAATCTTCAAATATATTTTGAATTATTAAATTTGAAGAAGCATTAATATCAGAGCCAATATCTTTTTCTATGTTTAAATATTCTTTCTTTTTAACTGAGTTTTGTTTTTGATTATTTTCATGAGAATATTCATTTTCATATCATATTCTCATTTTTTCATATTCTTCTTTAATTTTTCTTAACTCTTCTGAAGTTTTATTTCTATCTTTTTGTTTACTAGCTATTACTAAATTATATTTATTATTTAATTCTAAAATATTTACAATTTCATAATAATGACAGTATTTTTTACTTAATAATTCTCCTGAATTTAAATCATACTTACGTACTCAAAAAAAATGATGAATAGGAACTCCTAAATTATAAACACTTTTTTTATTAGAATTACTTTTATAACCTTGCATTATTTTAAAAAGTGAATTATTTCCATTATTTACTTTTTTTCCTTTAGCAAAACTTATTTCAAGAAAAGTCTCATTTTTAACATCAAAACACCTTACTAAAATGCTATTTTTAGCAAAGTTTTTATTGACTATATTATTTTCTAAAATTTCTAAATTACTTATTTCTTTAGAAAAATCTAACTGATTAAATATTTTCATAAATTTCTCCTTATAAAATATAATTTTATTATTAATAAATACTAGTATTTTTAAATCTAATTTGAATATTTCTTTTATCTCAATATCCTTTTAAATTTTGATACATTTGGGTTTTGTAACTATTTAAACTATTTAAACTTTTCTTACAATGTGGGCATTTTAAAACCCAATGATAAGTTACAAATTTACCTAAACAATTTATACATTTATAATTAAAATAATACTTAGTATTATTTGAAAATTTTTTAATAAAACTATTATATTCTTTATAATCTTGATCATTTAAAAAATCTTTTCTACATAATCTAGTAGAATCAAAGTTTCTTTTTGTTATTATGATTTCCTTCTTATTTTCATTTGTTTCAACTTTATTCATTAAATTACTTTCTTTCTATTTTGTATAATATTTTTTATTTGTTTTTTCTAATTCTTTTTAAAAGTTCAATTACTTTTTCTTTAATTTCAAAACTTTTACCTATTTTATATTCGCTTGCAAGTTCTTTTTTATTTAAACACGCATCATGATATTGAAATATATAAGCATCACAATTAAACTTTTTTAAAGAATTAATAAATTTAGTTTGAGTATTTCAATTTATTTTGCAATTCTTACTAAATGCAAACCCACTAAATTTAATACTGTAAATTTCATTTTCTTTTATTAAATCTATATTTTCTTCAGTAATTTCAAATAATGTATCTATTTTTAAATATAAAACGTTTGTATATTTTGCTTCTATTAATTCAATATTCTTTTTTACAAAATTTACAATATCTTTTTCATTATTAGAAATAATATTTATTTTTGATGTAAATTCTGCTGACATATTTTATTCTCCTTTATTTTTAAAATTGAGTAAATTTACAATTTGGATAATTATTACATGCTATAAATTTACTTGATTTATCTTTTTTTGTTCTTTCAATTAATCAGCCTATATCACAAAGTGAACATTTTTGAATTGCTCCTGGAACTCATTTACAATTTGGATAATTAGTACATGTTTCAAATTGTTTCATAGAGTTTTCATTTTTATCAAAATAGTTTTTCATAAATCTTTTTCCATTATTACATCCAGGACAATCTTTTGCATTTTCTAAGTTTAACTCAGGTTGATCTTTAAAATCACAGTTTTTATAATTAGAGCAAGATTTAAAACCTAAATCTACTCCTGTATTAGTTTTTGCTTGTCTTATAAATCCATTTTGACATTTTGGACATTTAATTTGTTCTATCATAAATTCTTTTCCTTTCTCTTCTAATTTTTTGAAATAATCTTTTATATAATTTTTGTAATCTAATTTTGCACATGCAATTAGATCTAAATCTTTTTCCATATTTTTTGTGAACTCTAAATTTATGAACTCACTAAAGTTTTTAGTTAAAAATTTATTTACTTGAATTCCTAATTTAGTAACTAACATTGAATCTTTTTCGTCAGTTTCTACATATTTTCTTTTTTGATTTATCTCAACAGAAGTTTTATAAGTACTTGGTCTTCCAATTCCTAATCTCTCAAGTTCCTTTATTAGAGTTGCTTCATTAAATCTTGATTTAGGATTTGAATTCTGCATAATTGTTTGAATTGAAAATACTTCTATTTTTTGTCCTACTTTTCAATTAAGATTTTGAGATTCTGGAGTAGTTAAACTTTTATCAAAATTATAGTATCCATATTCTATATACTCCTTAGTCTCTCCTAAAAAATATTTATCTTGGTTTTTTAAAATATAAGTATTTTTAGTTCCTATTGGTTGTTTTAAAGCTGAATTTACAGTATTTTTTCATATTAGACTATAAACATCAATTTCTTTATTTGTTAGCTGAATATTATTCTCTACAGATATTTTTTGTATATTCTCTGGTTCTCATTCTAAATGAGTAGGAGTTATTGGAGGGTGACCTTCTTGATCAGTAACCTTTTCTGATTTACAATGAATTTTTCCAACAGAATGATTTCCAAATTTAGAACTTACAAATTGTAATAATTTAATTTCAGTTTCACTATCCAATTTTGTTGAATCAGTTCTTATATAAGTTATAAGTCCTTTATCAAATAAACTCTGAGCAGTACTTGTTGCTTCTTTAACATTTAACTTTAATTTATTTTTTGCATTTTGTAAAAAATCACTAGTTGTAAAATTAATAAAAGGTTTATCTTGAAATTCATTTGCTAATAGTGACTCGACAATATAATAATTATTAAGTTGTTGTTTTATATTTAAAGCTTCTTGAAATGAATTATATTTTACAGTTTCATACTTATTATTAATTTTAGTTACATTTTTAAAATTAACTTTTAAAGTATCTTGTAAAATAAATCATTCTTCTTTTACAAAGTTTTGAATTTCTTCTTCTCTATTTGACAATAATTTTAAAACAGAACTTTGTACTCTTCCTGCAGATAAGCCAATAGAGTTATCTTGTAAAATTCTAGACAATATATAACCTGTTATTTTATCTAAGTAACTTCTAGAAAGACCAGAATTAACATAGTTAATATTAATATTATCCAAATTATTCAATTCCTTTTTAATACAATCTTTTGTTATTGAATTAAGTCTCATACGTTTAAAATTTTTATTATAAGATTTTAAAACCTCATATAAATGTCAAGAAATAACTTCACCTTCTCTATCGGGATCTGTTGCAAGAATTATCTCATCAACATTTTTAGAAACTTCTATTAAATCTTTGACAACTTTTCTTTTTTCTTTACTTACTATGAAATTTGGTTCAATATTATTTAAATCAATACCTATTTGATATTTTCCAACATTTGCAAGTTCTCTTATATGTCCAATTGAAGCTTTAACAATATAATTATTGGTATTATCAATTTCTTTTAAAAATTGACTTACTTTTTTAATTTTACCTGGAGATTCCAATATAACTAGTTTAGTCATTTAATCAACTTCTTTCTATGTTTAGCTTTGATATAATTTTTAAAGGATAGGAGGTAAATAAATGGATATTAATGGAATAAAAAATAATAAATATTACGAAGAATACAAAGTTAATAAAAACATTCCAATATGCTATTCTTGTGGTTTTAACGAAAGCAAATTTAGTTCACTAAATATGTGTAAAGTAAAAACAAAAAAAGAATTAATGGGTCAATTTTATGTAAAATCTGATCCAAATGGTGATATATATGTTAATTTTTGTAGTAATTGTATTTTATGTGGTTTTACAGATGGTTTAGAAAAAGCCATAGAGGGTTCAAAAATAACATGTAGGTATGAAAACTCAGACTTTTGAAAAAAATTGATGTAAAGTAAATATTAATTAAAGCACATTATTTTTAAAAAATGTGCTTTAATTATTTTTTAAAATACTTTTTGCTAGTGCTATAATAGAAGTTTCATTTTCATTATTTGCTTTTAGATTACTAATTTTTAATTCTAGTTGTTTAATACTTATATTTTCTTCAAAATTATCAATTATTAGTTTTTTAGCTGATTCTATTCAAAATTTATCTGTTGTTTTTTCTTTAGTTTCTAAGTCTAATTTTTTAATTAAAGTTTCTAAGTTTAGTTTCATATATATTCCTTCTCTCTCTTTCTTTATTTAATTTAGCTATTTTTAGTTTTTTATTTAATGCCTTTCTTTTCTTAATTTTTTCTTTTTGAATTTTTATTAAGGTATCGTATTCTATAACTGATAAATTTGGAAATTCTCACATTCAAATTGCATGACTATTTTGTAATTTGATTGCTTCTTTTCCTGCTTTTCAGTATTCTAATTGTTCATACATTTCTTTTAAGGTTTCTTTTTTTGGCACAATTATTTTCTCCTTTCAATCTAATTTATAGTTCTGCAATTATTATGAACAATTTCATAATTAGAATTTCCAAATACATCAATAGTTTTATAAGAATTGTATTTATCTGATTCTTTAATTTTCTTTTTACATTTAAAACAATATTTTGTTATTCTTGCCATAATTTTATTTCCCTTCTATAACTAAGTTATTTAATGTTTTATTAATTTTTGTTAAAAAATTAACTTTTATATCTTTAAAAAAATTATTACTAAATCCCTTATTTTGTTTAGAATTAGCTTCTCTAAGAACTCATTCTTTTTTTATTTTTTCAATATAAACAGCTCCTATTAAATTAAAATTTTTATCTAATATAGAAAAAAATAGATTTTTTTTATATTCTGAAAAATTATTAGTGTAGTTAGTTTTTAAACAATTTTTAAGCTCTAATGAAACTAATTCAAATTTAGAGTATGTTGTTATTAATTCAAAATTAAATAAGTTGGTACTAATTTTTAATTCGGTTAAATTAATTTTCTCTAAATTAAGATTATTTAAATGTAATAGAAGATCAGATATTTTAACATTTTTATTTTTACAAAAATTACATTCAATAAAATTATGTGTTTTTAAATTTTTTATTTTTTTTAATTTAGATATTAAATTAAATAAATCATAAGAAGTATTTAATTTATCTTTTAATCATCTAAAAATAAATTTATAAAATAAAATTTTATATTCTTTACTTAAATTAATTAAATATTTTAAAAATCATAATGCTATTTTTTGATTTTCTTTATTTATCTGATTTTTAAATAAAAACTTATTGTTTAAAAAATTTATATTTAAATTTTTTAAACAATTAATTTCTTTATTAATTTTATTAATATCTCCTGAATAAGAAATAAATATAATAAGAGTTAAATATAATTTATAACTAAATAAATTATTATTAATATAGTATTTATTTGTTAGTTGATCAAGTTTTTTTAATTCAGCTCTTGTTAGTTTTTTATAAAAATTTTTACCCAAAAATATTAGTTGTCATAATTTATTCAAACCAAAGTTATTTATAATATTAATATCTCAGGCATTTAAAATAACCGATATTTTAAAATATTTAAGTAAATAAAATAAGTTTCTATAATTTTCAAAATTAATTTCAAAATCTTTTTTAGTTTTAATAATTTTTTTATATAAATAAAAATTTAACATTTCTGTATTAATTATTTCATTTTTGTTTATTTTATATTCAATTAACTTTAAAAAAGAATTTCTAACATTTTCTAAAAATTCTAAATAATTTTTATTTATTTCTTTATTAAATAAAAATATATTTTTATTTAATTCAAAAATATTATTTGTTAATAGTTCAAAAAAATAAATTAAATTATGTTTTTTAATATAATTATCTTTATTAATAAATCATTTTTTTTGATTATAATCAAAACTAAGCGTTTTAGTAAAATTATATTTATAAAATACTAAATTTAATTTATTAATAATAAAATTATTGTAATAATTGCAAAATCAAAAATATTCAATAAAATTATTTCTATAAACTTTAATTTCAATTTCAAATTCATTATAAAAAATTCTTAAAAATTTATTATCTTCTAATAAATTAAAAACGGAATTTGATTTAAAGTATAAAAAGGAATATTCTTTTGTAGCAGAACCATTAATATATGATTTTAAATTTAATAAAGTATTTGTATCCTCAAATAAAATATTTGTATCGTCATTATAATTATTTACATTATTAAAAAATAAAATATTATTTGAATTAAAACTTTTAAAAGATTTACTACATTTTGAACAAAATTCATTAATATCCATAATTTTTTTATTGCAAAAAACATGTATTCATTTTTGAAACTCAAACAAATAAGCTACTTCAAAACTTATTATATTAAATTTTGGTAATGTCTTCATTTTCATTTATATTTTTAACCTCATAATTTGTTATAAATAGTTCTTTTCCTAATTTAACTTTATGATATTTAGTATTAGTTGAAGTATACTTTCATTCAGCTTCATAAATGTAATAATCTTTAAATAATTCTCTAACTTCAAAACAATCATCTAAACTAATTAAAATCTTTACTCCCATTTTAGAATGCTTATCAACTACATCTTTAAATAAATTAAATTGTTCAACTGTAAATTTATATCTATAAGGTTTTCCCTTATTTAAATAATATGGAGGATCAAGATACATAAATGTATTACTATCAAATTTTCACTCATAATCTAAAATATCTAAAAAGTTATCACATTTTCAATTTATTTTATTTCTGTTATAAGCTAATAAATTTGAACAATTTATTATTCTATCAAATTTATTTAAATTTCAATTTTGTTCTAATCTTTTTTGAGTTCAAGTACCCCATTGTTGCCCATTAAATGTTAAATTATTTTTCATTAAATAATAAACTGTTTTGTCTTGAACCTTTTGATCTTTTAAAATATTTATATCTTTAACATTAGGGTAAAATAAATGTTTTCATTGTAGTCAATTAGTTTCAGATATTCCGACTCAAAACATTATTAATTTAAAATCTATGTCATTAAAATAATATTCCTTAAATAATTTTTCTTTTAAAGCATTTAAACCAACACTTCCACCACCAAAAAATGCTTCAAAATATGTCATATCTTTTGTATCTTTAGGAAAATAAGATTTAATTAAATTTCATTTTTTTGCTTTTCCACCAGGTCAAGTTAATGGCGATATAAATTTATTAGACATAATTTCTCCTCCTTTTATTTTTAATTTATATTTCAATTTCTTTTTTCTTTAATTATTTTTACTTTTATAACAATCAATAATTGTAAAAATATTTAAAAATATAAAACTTAAATTTCAAAAAATTAAAAATAAATAGTATACAAATAAATCAACTTTACCTTCTAAAAAATAAATTGAAAAATTTATAATAAAAAATATAGTCAAACTAATTTGAAATGATATTAATGTAGATAAAATATATTTCATAATTCACATCTTAATTCTCACCTTTTTTTCTAATCATTTTATCGTTCTAAATAAGAATTCTCTTTTCTTTTATCTTTTCCTATAAATTTAATATTTAAGTTAATAACTCCTTCAATTCTTGAAAACAATCTTTCAAGTGCAACTTGATCACTTAGATTTTTTGAGTATTTTTCTTTTAACTGCTCAACAGAATAATTAGAAGTTATTATTGTAATTACTTCTTTTTGATTCTTTTTAATGAATTCATATCTAGATTCAAATAAATCTAAAATATAAGGCATAGTTGAATTGTGAAAAAACTCACTTCCTAAGTCATCAATAAGTAGTACATTAGCTGAAGTATTTATTTTTATTGGATCATCATATTCTGATTTTCAACTTTTCTGAATATCTTTTATTCAATTATTAACATTTAAATACATGACTTTATACTTATCAATTAGAAAATTATCAATACTTATTTTTTGATTTTTTATATTCTTGGCAAATTTAAGTAAGAAAGTAGATTTTCCAACTCCTGGTTTACCATAGATATATAAACCCTTTTCTTTTGATTCAAAGTTCAATAGTTTTGCAAAAGATTTGTATTCTAAATCTTGATCAACATTAAATTCTTTCATAATGTCACCTTCTTAATCATCTTTAAATTGCTTTTTTTTATTAGAAAAGCTATTTTTATATCTTAAAGAAATTATTAAAATTTCCTTTTTTATTTCACTAAAACTATTATCTTTACAGATAAAAGTTAAAACAGCAAATTGATTTCTTTCAAGTTTTTCAATAATTTGATAATCTCTATAGAGGTCTCAAACTTCTTTATTTTGCTTGTATAAGAAACAAATTTTTGTAACTATATCCAATAAACCTTGGATATCTTTTTTAAATCAAAAATCCTTAATAATAAGGCAAAACATTTTGTAGTTATTTCTTGTAATATTTGATTTATTCATTTTTTTCTTCCTTTTACTTTTTAAGCATTAATACGTTGAAATTTATAAAGTTTTAGTCATTTGAGATATGTAAATATTAAATTAATTTAAACCAACAATAATTATTAACGCAAAAAAAGTGCTTGGGAAAGCACTTTTCTATTTAAAATTCAACTTTTATCCCCCCACATTTTTTATTCAACCTAAGATGTGATTGAATAAAAAATAAAAAAGTTAAAAGAAAGTAAACTAAATTTCAACTTTTTTATTTAAATTATAAAAATAACTTAAAATAACAACTAAAAGTAATTTTTATAATCTATAAAGAAACTTTAAGTTATTTTGGTATTCTGATTTAATTTTATATTGAAAAATTACTTAATCGAGTTTAATTACACTCTACTCAATGAATAAAAATTCTCCACCAAAACTTTTTCTAATTCTTCAATATTTATAGTTAAATCATTAGAAATAACAGTAATATTTCTATTAGATCTAATAATTCTATCTATAAAAGTACTATAATTTCTGATATATCTCAAAAAAATTATGTAGTTCTTATAATTGTCTTTTTTATTATTAATATCTTTATTTAATTTTTTCTTAAGTCTATTTTGATGAAACTTAAATACATTATTATATGGAGATTTATTATTGCCCTCAAGTAATAATATTGTTTTATACTGTTCATTACTTTTTGGAATTGAATAATTTAGTTCTACTTCGGTTCTACTATAAAACTTAAATTTATTTATTTTTTTAAAAGTTAAATATATGTAGAGGCAAAATAATAGAATACCTAACAAAAAAATTAAAGAGACTAATGATATATATAAAACAAAATTTGTTGATGGTAAAGCAATTAACATAACATATATAATATATGCAGTAATTAATAATAAAAAGTTTATAAAGTATGAAATAAAAAACATTAATTTCTCGCCTTTAAATAGAAGCATTTTTTCCTTATTAAATAGAAGAAAATTTCCAAAAAATATATCTGCTTTTTTAACTTTAAAATCAAAAAACTCTGAAAAAACTCAATAACTTCCAATAGGTAAAATAACATTAATTAATAAATAACAAAATATAATTAATATATCGTAAATCATTATTATTCTCTCCTATTTATATGTATATTTAATTCATGCTGCTAATGCTCCAGAAGCTACTAAAATTGCAATTGCAGCTGGAAAACATCATGTTGTAGTGCTAACTACTGCAGTCATTTTTACTAGAATAACATAACTAGTTATTGCTAAACTTAATCCTAATTTTAATGTAGCTTGCAAAATTGTACCAAATTTTATTCATTTGTTCATACTTTGATCATATTTAACAAGTGCAATTTCTACTCCAGCACTTGCAACACCTAATGCTGTACTAGCCACTGTACAACCAATTGCTCAAGGAGTAGAAATTCCAAATCACCATGCTGCTGCTCAAAAACCTGCTGCGGCAATTGCTGCTGCTGCACATCCTGTTGTTAAAGCTGCTTTAGCTACTCTTAAATCGGAAACTAGTTTTTTATTATTTTGCTGCGCTGATGAAAGAGAATACTCTTGTGAACTAAAATTATTAATTTGATAATTATTGAATTGATGAACAGTTTGATTTTCTAATTTAATATCACTTATAATGTTATTTAAATTTCTGTCATACTCCTGCTTAAAATCAGGATAATTATTTTTTATTATATCTATAATTGTATCCAACTGATAATTACTTTCTTGAAATGATGCTAAAATCTTATTTGCTTCTTTTTGAGCATAGTTAATCATTTCATTTTTCAAGTTCTCATCAATTTGCTGATTTTTACTTGTCTTTAAATTAATAAAATTATTAATCTCAAAGTTCTTTTTAAAAGAATCTTTAGTTTCTTTAAAAACTGATTCAGTTTCTTTTCTTACATTATTTCAATTTACACTGTTCTTTTCTGAATTAATAACTTTTTCTGTTTTTATTTTTTGATTAGTAGCATTTGCAAATGCACTTGATCCTGATGAAACAATAGTAATAGAGCTAAGTAAACTTAACATTTTTTTCATATTTTTTCCTTCTTTCTTGTATTTAAATTTATCTTTTTAAAATTTGTGTACACATTTATATAACACTTTAATCTTATGCTCTTAATATAAATTAAAAATAGCTTTATAGTAAAAATAAAATTATTTATAAAATAAAAATTCCTTTATACTTTAAGTTATTATTTTATAAAATTCTAAAAGATTTATATACAGATTCTAAAATTACTTAGTAATTATTTAAAATTTTTTATTTGAGTTTAATACTCTATTTTTTAATAATTTTCAAATACTAGAAAATTTTAGAGTCTCAGTTGTTACAACAAAAATATATTAGTTTTCTTTTTCTATTTTTTCTCATATTACCAGCTTATTTTTGCAATACTACTAACTGAATCTATTCAAATTTTAAGATTGTTATTCTTTTTAAATAAGATTTTTTATTTTCTAAACTATCAACTTTAATATTTTCTCTTAATTTTTCAATTGGTGAAACACTAACTTTTAAGCACTAAATTTCTTTATTAAAATCAATCAAATATAACAGCATAAAATTTTTTATTGTGAAATTGACTTTTAGTATTTAATAAGAAGTCTGAAATCAAATATAAACTAGCAAATAATATATCTATAAGTTTTCAAACTCCTTCTAGTTTTCACAAAAAGAAACCTAATATTGCTCCTAAACCTATAAAGATTATTCATATTGAAAGATTAATATTAGTTAAATTTAATTGTTGTCATATTATAAATTTCCTTTTATTTGTATTTTCTGGAATCATTGGATTTCTAGTCATTTTTTTGATACTCCTAACATATTTTTATTTGTTCATAATATGTCAGAAAAATAAAAAGAGATTTGTCATTTCTGACATATCTCTTATGAACTGTTTTATTATATATTAAAAAATATTAGTATATTTAATAATAGTGAATTTTATATTTTATTGTATTATTTATCTCTTAAACCATATCAAAATCCCATACTAAAATAAGATCAAATTTCTGATTTTTTAATTATTTGTCTACCATATTGACTACCTGGTCAACCATAATTAACAGCATATTCATTTGTAGACTCATTATATCCATATATAACTACAGAATGTGCATCACCTTTAACAAAAAATGACAATAAGACTGGTCTGTTATATTTTTTGATTCAATTCTCAGGATTTGAAGTATGTGATCAACTAACTGAATAATCATCAATTAAGTTTTTTGAGTAATCCCCTAATCATGTTTTCATGATTTTTCTAATACTTTTTCCTGTTCTAATATCGTACCATCTTCCCCCGTATTTATCTGATACCTTTTTATACATTAAATAAGGAACTGCATCTTTATTACCACTACCACTTGCATAATGATATATACCTCTAGAATCTAATTGATAGAAATATTTTTTTATATCAGAATTAGAATATAAATTATATTTTCCAAAAACTTGTGAATAATTTATTAGCATATTAAGTGCAATATATTCACATAATCCTGTTCCTCCTGTTGAGCCATAATTGGAAAGATCTGTATATGCCAAACTTGGTCTTGAATTTATTTTTTCTATTCACTCTCAATTGGTTACTAAATTTGAAAACTTGCTAATTTCTTCCATTGTTCCAGTTCTTCTTATAATACCTTTATTTTGACCACTTGAATAAAAGTCAATTTCATTATTTTCTATTTTCTTATAATTATATGTAAATTGTACTTCTCCTGTAAGAGTTGGTTGATCATGACCTTCAACAACTCTGATAGTACATGACTCAGTTGTTGGTTCATTAACAAACAAAATATCTTCTATTGGTACTGCTCATCTTCAATCTACAACATTTTCATGTGCTTTTGCAATTCCATTATATATAGTTTCTACACTCGGAGTATCTTCAACTCCTGAGATTGCTCCTAAATCAAATATTTCAAATTCATCTTTAAAAGTATGATCATTAGTTGGTCTAGTATTAAAACATGAAACAACAGTCGATGATGAAGAAATTACTAAAGACATTCCTCCTAATAAACTTAATATTTTTTTCAATTCCTTTTCCTCCATTTTGTAGATTATCTACTAAAAATATTTTAGCATTTTAAAAATATTTTAGAGAAAAATATCTTAATAGTTTTATTCTTAAAGATAAGTTTAAAATTATTTATTTATATAAATAGAGTCTCTAATTTAAATAATTGACATAATAGAGTTAATTGACATAATTGAATAAAAAATAAGTTTTAACTCGAATTAGAAAATAATCTTTGAAAAGTAAAAATTTTTTAGTCATAATTAACTAAATAATTTTTTTAAACTCATTAACTCTTTAAAAATTTTAATCTTAAAATATGTTCTGAATTATTAAATTTGAAGAAGCATTAATATCAGATCCAATATCTTTTTCTATGTTTAAATATTCTTTTTTTAATTGAGTTTTGTTTTTGATTATTTTCATAAGAATATTCATTTTCATATCATATTTTCATTCTTTCATATTCTTCTTTAATTTTTCTTAACTCTTCTGGAGTTTTATTTCTATCTTTTTGTTTACTAGCTATTACTAAATTGTATTTATTATTTAATTCTAAGATATTTACAATTTCATAATAATAACAGTATTTTTTATTTAATAACTCCCCAGAATTTAAATCATATTCACGTACTCAAAAAACTGATGAATAGGAACTCCTAAATTATAAATATTCTTTTTGCTGGAATTCTTTTTATAACCTTGCATTATTTTAAAAAAATTACACTAATATTTAAAATAATATTAATAATTAAATTCCTATAAAATTTTTATATTCTATTTTTTTATTTTAATTTAACTAATAAATTTTTCTAATTTACAAAGCTAATTTCTAAATTACCACCATTAGATATTCATTCTATTGGAACTGTCAAATATATAACTTCTGGATTATCTAAACTATTTGTTTTTAAAATTGAATAGTCAGTTGAGTTGAATAAAAGTTTTTTAGAATATTTAGTAGTTTTAATTTCCTTAATAATTTCTTCAGCAGTAACATATGAATAACCTCATATGCCATCTGTTCAGACTATACTTCCTGGCAATTTCAATATAATAATTTGTATTTTTCTTCAAAAAATCTAATAGATCCTTTTTAAATTCACTAAAAGAATACTCACCTGGACTAAATACTCTATCATAATAAATTAATATCCAATTTTTCACTTTTTAAAGTTGAATTAATTTTACATTTAACATTGCTTCTGAAAGTCACATCAGTAAAAACAACAATATCTATATCACTATCACGCCCTAAACTTGTATGATTTTTATGTGATCCTTGAAGATATATATCCACTTCTTTTTTTTCTCAAATTTTAAATTTTTGCAATGCCTCTCTTATTTTATTAAATTCCTTAGTAATATAATCATATAAATTTGGAGAAGACATTAATTTTTCCAATTCTGTACTTGTCATTTTTTTACCTCTCTTACTTTTTTTTTTTTTTTATATATAAAAAAAAAAAAAAAACTCAAAACATAAAACTATTTTTTATTTCATATTTTTGAGTTTTTAAATAAATTACTTATTAAGAATAATTAATTTTAAATTTGTCTTTTAAAATTTTTTATTTTTAAGAAGTTTTTGCTTTAAATTTAATTTCTGATAAGCAAAGATCTCCTGCAGTTCAGTGTTTACTTGCACCAACACCATAAGCTGCAATCTGATATGTACTTGATATTTTAATTTTGTTTTGTAACATTTCTAAGTTAATTCAAACTTTGTAATAATTTCCTCATTCATATCCACTATCTGATGTTTTAAATATAATTCGTTGTCATGGTTCAAAATCATTTTTATTTGAAAAATTATAGTTTTTTACAATTGTAAAGCCATTTTTACCATAATCATATTCACTTCAAGCAAAATTTTTACCTTTTTTAAAGAAGTAATTTCCCTTTAAAGTTACATCTATTGATTCATAATTTTCTTTAAGTAAATTGATTCCTCCAAAACTTGATAAGTCAATTTCTTGTTGCACTTCACGAGTTTCCATGCTTGCTTTTCCTGTTCCCCATGATTTATCAACATTTAGGGTATCTGCTCAAATATTCGGATTATAAACAACATCATAAACTGTTTGATTACATAATTCAACATTTATAAATAATGTATTTAAAAAATCAGGATTATAGTTTACAGCTGTTATTTTAAGACTATATTTAACGCTTTTATATTTCTCTGGTACTATAAATTGTATTCCACTTATATCTCAAAACTGGGGTTGATAAATTGCTCCCATAATTACATCATTAATAGTTTTATTTTTGTCATTTTGTTGAACAATCTCAAGTAATACTGATTTTTTTATTACATCTTCAGTTAGTCCCTTTAAAGGTCCTACATCCATTTTAAGATCCTTTGTTGTTATAGTATTTAAATCAATCTTAGAACGTGTTTCTAAGTTTGAAAAATCATAATTAGTATCTAATTGTTTATTTTTAATATTCTCTGAATTATAAATTAAACTAACTGGTGTTGTAGATATTCCTAAAATACCAAAAAAAATTGTTAATCTTTTCATAAATTATCTCCTTTTAAAATTTTTAATTATTGCAACACTCAAAAGTATACAAATAAAAATTATTTTTCTTAAAGAAGTTGATATTATCCTTTATTTCACCCTACTTAAGTTTATACCTTTTTAAGTGTTATATTTATTATAAAGTAATTTTTTTAAAATGTGTTTACAAATAAAAATTATTCAAAATTATTAAGTACTTAATAATTTAAAAAATGTAAGTCTTTGTATATTTATTTTAAAATTTATGTTTTAAATAAAATAAATAAAAATATTATACTATCTTTTACTTTTAGTAATAGGAAGGATAAAAAAACTAAAAAATTAATATAATAGTTGTTATTTATTCTATAATACCAAATATTGCTAATAGACTAACTATAAGAAGAACTATTATAATAAAAGATACATAATAAATAAAGTTCTATTTTTTAAATCTCTTTAATTTTTAAATTTCCAGCTTTTTTTGAAACTAGAGTGTTCCTATATTCTAATTCTACTTTTATCTAAAAAAATTATTTAAAATAGGCAAATAAAAACTAGCAGCATCTTTTTTCTAAAAGATTAGTTTATACAAAAAATAGAGCCCTAATGATATTGGAACTCTATTTAACTTATTTAAAATATAGCATGAATTATTTAAGTAATATGATTTTAGAACCTTTTAAAAAATTAGTATAAATCTTCAAAATTTTTAATTTCCTTATTCTCAGTAAATTTTTTATAAATAGGTAAAATATTCTCTTTTTTGGAATCAAACTGTGAATCATATTTTTTTATACCTTTTTCAATTATTACTAATTTATTTATAAAACCTTCTAATTCATCTATTATATGACTTGTTATTAATATTCCTACTTTATTATTTTTTGCAAGTGATTTCAATATTTTATGAAAATCAGTTCTTGATTTAACATCCAAATTTGCTGTTGGTTCATCTAAAAAAATAAATTTTGGTCTAGATATTAGAGTTATTGCTAATAGTGCTTTTTTTTGCATACCAGCAGAAAGAGAATTGAACTTTTTTGTTTTATAGTCTAATAAATTAAATTTTTCAAGTAAAATATCTAATCTTTGTTCAACTTCTTTCTTTTCAATACCACAAAGAATTCCATCATATATTGCAAAATTTAGTATAGTTATATCTTTGGGATAAACACTTTGATCAGGAAAAAAACTTATACTTGTAAGATTTTTTAATAGAGACTCACCATTTAAAAGAATTTCTCCTTCATCCTTTTTATATTCTCCAAATAAACTTTTTAGCATTGTAGATTTTCCACTTCCATTATCACCAACAAGTCCTATTATTTCTCCCTCTTTCAATTCTAAAGAGAAATTAAAAATACCCTTTTCATTATCAAATTTTTTACTCATGCTTTTTATTTCTAACATTATTCTTCACCAGCCTTAGTATAGATCTTTTTATTAAAACCATAATATGAAATTAATACACAAGAAATTCCAAATAGTAAAAAAATTGAATAGTTTAAATATATATTAAATGGTCTTTTTGTTTTAACTATTTTATTTTCTTCATCCAATGCAAATATTCTATAATTTCCAAGTGGCAGCAATGAAGTAGATAAAATTTGTGAATCTGTTAAAAAATCATTTTTACCTGAGAAAAATATCATTTCATATATTCACATAAAAGGATTATATTTATAATTATCGTAATTATCTTGTCCTTCTTTTGGATAATCCTTATTATTTGGAGCTCCTAGTGATTCAAATAATATTTTTGCATATAAATCTGAACCAAATGAATAATTTAAATAATTATTATCCATTCAATAATCTATATCAGAAAAGAAATCATAAACTTCAGAACCTTTTTCATCATTAGGATATATTTCTGTATTTCCAAATGTTGTTGTATAACTAAAAAAGATTTTTTCTATGTACTTATTTACTATCATAACTTCATTAAAATCAGTTTGATTTAAGTTAAACTGTTTAACTTTATCTTGTTCAATAAAAACATTTCATTTTTCTTGAGAGAAATTTTTTAAAACTTGATTTAATTGTTCATCTCCATAAAAATTACTTTTACTAATTTTATTATAAAAAGAGTTTTTAAAATTCTTTTTATGACTCTCAGAATTTTTTATAGAGAAGAAAGATAAATACTGAAATATTAATGAATTTTCCATTACATTTTTAACTTCATTAATATTTCTTATTTCAGCATTTACATATCTAGATAAAGGGTTTTTTTCATTCATAAAAATATAATACATATTAAGAAAAATCCACCCTTTTTAAAACTAATATCTTTAAGATAACTAATAGATTTATAATCTAATAACATAATTTTATTATAGATATATTTCTCTGTATTTAAAAAATCATTTTCAAGTTTTCTCATAAAACCATTTTCTGTATCAAGTTTTTAATTTCTTTCAACAATAAGAAAATTAAGATTATCTATTGCATAAGCATAATCTCCAGGACTTATTGCAAAACCAATTGGTCCCAATATTATAGAGAAGCACATTATCATTGTTAAACATCAATTAATTGATATAGTTTTTTTATTTGATTTTGAAAAAACACATATTAAAAGTGCTAAACCAGATATAAATAAATCAAAAGCAAACAAACTTAAAAGTCCTATTGATAAATTTTTTATAATAAAATTCTCTAAAGCCATTTTAAAGCATAATACTGTAAATAAAAATAAAATATAAACTATTAAAATATAAGATCAAGATATTAATTTTAAAGATCCAAATTTATAAAGAAAAATATTTTTTGATTTTATTCCCCTTCTAATTTCTAAACCTTGAATTCCTGTTTTTTCATCTTTTATTACAATATTAACTACTCCATTTATATTTACAAATGCTAATCAAATTAAAGATAATATTACATTTATTATTATTACAATTTGACTAGAAGTTAGTTCAATTTTTATAACTGTAAAAAATATTATATTTAAAGAAAATATTAAAAAAAAGTTATAAAAGTAAATAAAATAAAATTTTTATTAAATATTGTTCTTTTTAAAGTAAAACTAAAAAGTTGTAAATTTTTCATTTTAATATTAAATCCCCTTTTTTTTATTATATACTAATATAGTAGGAAAGAGAGAAAAAAATGATTACTAAATTATTATCAGCGATGTTTTTAACTAATTCAACTTCAAATGTTATAGTTGAAAGTTCAAATATAAATTTATTTTCAAATAAAGCAATAAAAGATTTGGAATATATAATTCCAAGAGGAACAGATATTGGAAATTTTGAAGATTTCACAAAAGATATGCTAATTCAAAATTTAGAGAAAAGTTATGGAATAAATACAAATGAAATTGAAATTACAGATATTGGTTATGGAATGGCAAAAATTAAAGCAATACAAGGATCATATATATACAGGTACAACATCAGTTACATATAAAACAAAATTAAGATCTATAGTAAATGAACAAGGCAATGAAACAAAAAATATTTATGTTCATGCATATAATTCTACACAAAATGACGAAGATACAATTTTATTAACTTATAAACCATCATTAGGTAAACAAAAATTCACTGAATATTTTAAAAACATAAATTTTGAATGATATTCAAAAACTTGAAATAACGGAAGAAAAAGAAAAGGTGGCGATATTTGATATAATGAAATGAACAAGAACGGTTCTAAGAACTCTGTTTCATATACAAACAGAACAATATCTTTATCTGGAAATCAAGGAAAGACAGAACTTTATAATAGAATATATTCAGGTACTAATTATATGAAAGTTTATGGGTATTTTGAATATGCGTGAATTGAAAATGAGATACTTGAAATGAAATTTAAAGTAACAGCAGAATCATATGCTTCATGAATAAATGCATATTGAGCTGATGCAAAAAATCAACTTTTCTTTAAAAATTTATCAATAACTGTGTAATAAAAAAACAACTTCTAAGGTAAAAAATAAATTTTTAGACTTTATAAGCAATTATCAACATTCGCATAAGCGAATGTTTTTAATTTAACTTTTTTTATATTATTTTATTATTATATCCTTTGATATGATTATGAATCTCTTCAAAAATTTATTTTTGAGGTATTCAAAAGTTTTAATTATTCTCCTTTTAAGCAATAAAAAAATATTCTATTTTCTATTGTCTAAAGAATCTTCCAGCTATAGTCATTTAAATTTATTTATAAACTCATTATTTTCTTCTAAAGAATAAATATGAATCCTTAAAAAAGTCCTTAGCCTCATCAGAAATTACATGACTAAAGAGTAAAAATAAATCTTCTCAGATTTTAATTTAAAAAAAAGAGACTAGTAATACTAGAACTCTATTTACATTATTTGAAGTATATCATGGATTTTTTAAGTAATATAATTCTAGAACCTCTTATAAATTAGTATAAGTCTTCAAAATTTTTAATTTCCTTAATCTCAGTATACTTTTTATAAATAGGTAAAATATTTTCATTTTTGGAATCACACTGTAAATCATATTTTTTTATACCTTTTTCAATTATTACTAATTTATTTATAAAGACTTTTAATTTATCTATTATATAGCTTGCTATTAATATTCCTACTTTATTATTTTTTGCAAGTAATTTCAATATTTAATGAAAATAACTCTTTAATTTAACATCTATATTTGTTGTTACATTATTAAATTTTTTAGTTTTATGACTAATTCTTACTAAAATATATATAATTTTCAAGAAAATTTACTAGAATATCTAAATCATCTCATTTTTTTCTCTTTGTTGATTTAAAACCTGAACCTACTTTTTTTGTAATGTTTTCATACTATTATTTATTATTTTATTTTTTTACTAGATAAATTAATAAAATTTCTATAAGTTAGATTCTAATCATTAATGTTTAAATAGTATTTATATGCTTATTTATTTGCTCATTTTTTTTAATTTCAATTACTTTAATTGTTTGACTAATAATTATCTGTTTGGATATAAAAAAAATCTACTCTTCATTATTTTTTTGAAGATATAGAATTTATTTTTCACTTTTTAGGAAAACTATTTTTTAAAATATTAAATATCTTTTATATTATTAATATATAAATTTTTTAAAAAATAACTAATTCATTTCAATGCTCTAGACTACTATCAAAATTTATTTTAATTTTTAAAATTCCAAATAAATTAAATACCATATAATTGAAATTTTTAAAAGTTTTATAAGGATAAATTGTTTCAATATTTCAATTAGCAGATACTCAAAAATAGTCATCTATTGTTTTGGAACCTATCATAACTCTTTCATTTTTTAAGTTCTTATCATAATTTTCAACTCAAAAATATATATCTTTTTCCTTTAATGCCTTATTAGATATTTTTAATTTATCTAATAACATTTTTTTTGAGAAATTATAATTATCGTTAAAATTTTTTAGTAAATTATTAATCTCCGAGTTTTTAAGCTCTACTTTGTTTTTATTTAGCAATTCTCATATCTTATTTTTTTCAAAACTCATATTAAAATAATATTTTTTATCTGATCTAAATGTGGGATTATAAATAGTTTTATAAATATTGAATAAATTTGTAAAAAAATCAACAAGACTTTCATAATTTGAATCAACCATTCCATTTAGAGAATAAGAAATAGCTAGTTTAAAATCAGGTAATTCGTGCAAATAAGAAGACTTACCATTTGAGATTTTAATAACTGGTCCTATAAAATCAACAAATCCCATTGCTATTGCCAATTTATAATTATTACTTTCTTGATATTTGAATATTTCATTTTTATTTAAAAACTTTGTTAGAAAACTATCTTGAATAATTTTATAGTTATTTCTAATTTTATTTCATTTATAAGGAGAGAATTGATTTTCATATAAAAATTGAGTTAATTCTTCTTTATCAGATAAAAGTAATTTACTAATTTTTTGGTAATCTTTTGCCATGGACATATCAAAACTAACTATATCGTCATCAGATTTATAAAGATTATTTATAATTAAGTAATCTTTATTTTGCTCTGCAAAATCTTCAGTTTTATAAACACTGCTTTTTTCATAACTTATTTTTAATGAACCAAATTTTTTTTCTAAATAGTTCTCTTTCATTATTTTTAGTAAAGCATTATGAAATTGATTATTTTCATTATAGTATTTTTTTAATTGAGTGTTTGAACTTAAATACGCAGCTGAATCTCCACTATTTCCTTTAATCTTATTTCATTGCAAATTCACAAACTCTTCAGTTTCTTTTGAAATAAATACATCTTTTGCAATATTTTTATACATTTCCTCTCCAACTTTTTTAAAAGTTTCACTATCTGTTGAAGTGTATTTTAATGTTGAATATTGTGCAAATTTCTCAATACTATTAAGTCCTTTATATTTTGTTACAACCTTATAATCAATTACTATATTTCCAATATACAATCCAGTATTAATTTCTCCTGAATTAATTAAAAAATTATTATTGTCAAAAAGCAAATTTATACTATCAAAAACTGAGTCGACTTCATCAAGAATAATTTTATATTTATTTACCTTTTTAAGAGTGTTCAACTTTTCTTCTAATAGTTTAGTTTTAAACAACTTTTGAACATCATTTGTTAATTGAATTTTATTTTCAGCTGTTAGTTTATTTTTATTTTCTGGTTTTGAAAATTTCTGAATATTAACTTTATTTATAAATTCATTACTTTCTTCTGAAGCTGTCACACCAATTAAATTCCCAACAATTTCTTTTTCATAATGCTCTGTTCAAATTTTTGTGACATCTTGTTCAAAGTCTTGAACTATTTTAGTAATATCTTTTTTAGGTTGATCTATTTTTGGATTAGGTTTTTCCTTTGTATCACAAGCAATTACACTAACAGTTGATGATGATACAAATCCAAATGTTGTCAATACACTTAATATTTTTTTCATTTTATTATCCTTTCTTAAGACAAGTAAATGAAAAAAGCAAATATATATCCTTTTTTACTATTAAATTAAAATTATCACTTTTTTTTTTTTTTTTTTAAAAAAAAAAAAAAAAGATATAGATAAGTTGAATAAGTTTTAATTTATCAATTTTAAACTAATTTAAAAAAAGTAATCTTTAAGATTTCTGTAAAATTTTTAAAAGCATTTGAATGCATCAAAATCTACATATTGAAAAGAGAAAAATATAAACTTTATTAAATTAAGAAATTATAAAATGTAATTAGAGAACTATATGAATTAATAAATCTCAAAAAATAAGTAACTACGAATTTTAAAGACTAAATAAAAATTTCTTTTATAGAATAGCAACTATATAAAAAAATAGACATAAATATGTCTACA
This sequence comes from Spiroplasma floricola 23-6, assembly GCF_002813555.1. Lineage (NCBI taxonomy): Bacteria > Bacillati > Mycoplasmatota > Mollicutes > Entomoplasmatales > Spiroplasmataceae > Spiroplasma > Spiroplasma floricola. Next base: position 217,963 of record NZ_CP025057.1, on the reverse strand, counting down.
TGTTTTATTATCTTAAAGTATTTTATTTTTTAAGTGAATTTGTAAAAAATATAAATGACAATATAGATAAAGAGAAAATATAAAATAAAGAGGATAGAATAGGAATTAATAAATTATAGAAATATACAGTTGATTCAATCTTTGTAATAAATTTATAAATTAATATTTGATCTAAAAAACCTCCACTATAAGTTAAATAAAATATTCAATTCAAGTACTTTTGTGGAGAGAGAAAAGATATAACTCCAGAGAAAGGACTTTGATATAAAGAAGATTCTAGGAAAAAATCTGAGAAAATGAAAGTTAATACAATTATAATAAAAACACTTGAGTTAATTAAATAAACATTTTTTATGTTACCTGCAATTAAAAATGATATTGAGAAATACAATAAAATCATTAAGAACATAGCTAGTATAAAAATAAAAGCTCCACCTATATCATTAAAATCAAAAAGTATCTTTTTATAATTTCCAATACTTAATGTTAAATCAAATATTAAAAGAAATAAATTAGTTATGAAATAACTTATAAAACTGTACAAAGTAAAAACGAAAAAGAAATTTATAAAGAAACACATTTTAGTAATACCAAAGTTACTAATTTGTCTTAAAAATATTGTTTCTCTCCATGTAATAAGAAAGTGACAAGCAAAGAATGACATTAAAATTAATGGTAACAAAGAAAAAGCAATTAATTTTTCTTTATTTTCTATTAATATTAGATTTTTTAAAAAAATAAAATATAAACTTGTACAAACAATTACTGGAATAAAAATAACAAAAATATAAGTTCATGCAGAAATTAATGTACTTCTAAATATATATGAAAATGTCTTTTTAAATTTCATTAGTTATATCCTTTATAAATTTATAAAAAATTTATAATTCTCACTTTCTATATTTGTTTTACTTTTTGGTCTAATACACAATAAAATTTTATCTTCCTGTGCTTTTAAATCTTTTAAGAAATAGTTTGTTGATGTTGTTTCACCTACTCGATATCACTTATTATCAAAAAAAGTTAAAATTTCAAAGTAATCAAAATTTTTATCTTTAAAATATTCTCATGATAAGCGTAAATTATATGTTTCTAAATTCTTTCTTTTAATTGCATACTCTACTTCAAGATTTATATTTTGATTTTCTGTTTTTAAATTTTTATAAAAACTGCTTTGATTAATTATTTGAACTTCTCCCACATTTAATTTAAATTCTTTCTTTTTAGGTTTAAAAGTTAATCCTATTCCTGCTATTGTTTCAGAAGTACTTAAATTCAAATTATTTAAATCACTTTCAATTTTAGTTCAATCACTATTTAATTTTTTATAATTTTTATTTTCTACTTCTTTTTTTCTTGTAGAATTAGTTTCTTTATTGACTATTGTTAAATTTAATTTCATATTTTCAAGACTATCTGAATCAGTTTTATAAACTAATTCTATTTTTTTGTCTTTATTTGAGAAATCAGTTCCTAATATATCTCAGTTATAAGTTTTGTTTGTATCTCATTCATTAACAGGAAGTATTTTTCCTTTTTCATCAAATCCACTTCCAATAGCTATTGAGTTTCCTTTATTATATACTTCATCATAATCAAAACCACCATAAAATTGATCAATAGGTAAAGCTCGATTTGAATTTTCTTTGTCATAAATTCTTCATCTATAAGTTGGTAGAACATCTGCAAGTCTCCTATTAGTTCAAGGATAATCTTCTATTGTATATTCATCTGTTTTAAATTTAATTCCATTACCAGTTGAAAAATTTGTTTTAAAATCACTTTTTAATAAATTTTGATCAGTTATTACAGTTTGTTCAGGAATTAAATCTGCTATTCCATAGCTATTTGTATTTGTCTTAGAATTATTGCTTTTATAATCATAAACTGTATCAAAAATACTATTTGGCACATCTCTTTGCAAACTACCTTTATTTTCAAGTTTAACTCGCGGATCTGCAATAAAAGCATTTCTATTAAATTCACTTGATTTTAATTTTTGACTTAATTCATTTTTTGATAAACCCTTATTTGTACTAGAAACAAACAAGTTTGTTCCACTAAATTGAATATCATTAAATAAATTCCCAACTTGATTTGCAAATAAGTAATTTCTAATTTCATCATTTGAATTATTTTTAACATAATTGTAAGCTTCATTGGCAAATATTCCAGAACCATTATCCAAATATGAAGAAAATCCTGCATAAACACTGGGATCATATTCTTGTTTAGCACGATCATATTTATATGCCAATTCTTTAAAATCAAAACTACCATATAAGAAATTATTAAATCCTTGGTCAACCATAGTGAAAATATCATTTTGTTGATATTCTTTATGCTCTTCTCTAAAATATTTTGAACTTTCTGGCAATTCACCAAAATTTACTTGCATTTTTATTGTTTTTTTATTATCTCCAGTTAGATAATTAGCATCTGCCATTTTAACCATTTCTTTATCTGAATAAACTCCATTATTTTCTGCTAAAGTAGCATCATTTCTATAATAATATAATTCTAAATTTTTGATTTTTTCATCTTTAGAAGTGGCTGTCTTTTGTTGAAATTGTCTTATTATTTCAAACATTTCATTATAATCAAGAATTGTTCCATTTGGAAGTTGACCATTAGCTTCATTGTTAATAAATCATCCATCAAAACCTAAACTTTTTGCAATATTTATTAGTACATCAACAATTTTGTAATTTCCTTTATTATCTTTTAAAATAAAGCTTCTAATCATTTCTCTTGTTAGACCGTGATAGCCATCTAAAAAAATATTTCCATAAACTGGTGTACCATTTTTATGAGCAAAATCAACAACATCAGCTGGAGGAGGAACTATTGGTCCTTCAAATCATGACCCTGATCAGTTTATAAATTCATTGATATATTGTCAATTTGTTGTAGAGTTTTCAAATGGATTTTTAGTACCAACTATTGTATTATCAAAAGTTCTGTGTTTTCTTGAAGAGAAGCCTAATGGATTATACTTTAAACGCTCATCTTGATTAGCTGAAATTCTATTTGGTACTACAACTCTTTGTTTTAATTCTTCATTTGAAGTATTAAATTTTGCATCATTATCTGTATTGGGATTTCAATCTAAAATACCATTTAATCTACGATATGATTGAGCTTTTGATTCAACACCAAAATCAGATGCAAAATTTCCATTTGGCATAAACCCTTTATTTAATGGAACTCCTGTTACTGCTTGTTTTTTAATATTTTGATTTCATTGAAAACCTGTATTAAATTCATCATAATTTAAAAAAGAGTTTAGATTTTTAGGCTCTACATTTTCAATATTACTGTTTGTTAAATTTACATTTACTGGATTTGAATAATTATCATAAATTATTCCATCTCCAAGCTCTGGATCATTTCAATTAAAATTTGGTAAATTTGACAAAAAATAATTAGTTCCTCTACTTCCAATAGAACACGAAATAAGTGATGTTGTTGGAGAAATTAAAAGTGGAATTGATAAAAAAAGAGATAATAATTTTTTCATTTTTATTTTTTAACTCCTATTCTAAAATAATATTTATAAAAATAAAAGGCTGAAACTACAAATACAATTTCAAAAGGTATTGTTATATATATTCCTTTAAATGAAATTCAATCCCCTTCTTTATAATCTGGCAATATTTGAGTAATTCCATACTTATCAACAAATTGATATGATGAAAAGAGTAAGTTTGTTCAATTAAAATATTTAAATGGATTAATATAGCCTAAAGATTCATAAACTACATTACCACTCAAACTATGTGGAGGTATGATTAAACCTGATGTAGTTATCATAAAAATAAATAATGACAGAATAATTAAAATATTAATTACAGTTTTTGAAGTCATTGAAGTTAGTGCAAAAAATAAGCATGATATAAAAATTGTTTCAAAAATTAGGTTTAAAATAACAAATAATCAAATAATTGCTTCTATATTTCCAAGCAAAACATAATTATATTGAAAAACATGAGAGATAGTTAGTATTCAATTTAAAAATAAGTTTATTATAAAAGAACTAGTTGCTAATATTAAAGAAATTAAAATTAAAGAAATCAATAAATTTATTTTCGTAATTAATCCAAAATTTATTTTTATAAGATAATTTCGCTTTTTTCATTCAATTAAATTTAAAGAAACATATAAAGGTGCAATTATAAAAGGTAATGCTAAAAAGGAAATTAACTGTGGGGGTAAAAGTATATATAAAGAATAGTTTAATCAAATATAAATTAACAAAAAACATAGTATGGAAGAAAATAAATAGACATAAACATAAGTTTTGAATGAGCTTAAAGTATTTTTAAAGAGTAATAAGAAAACTTTAATTCAGTTTTTATTTCTCAACTTCATAGTAATGTATCATTCTTTCTCTTAAACTTCCATACTTTTTTTGTACTTCTTTAAGTTTTTCATCTTCATAAACTAATCCATCTTTGAGAATTATAATTCTTTCACACAAAGATTCAACTTCCTCAGGAATGTGAGAAACAATTAATAAAATAATTTTATTCTCTTCTTTATATTTTTTAAAAAAGTTTACTAGCTTTATTTGCATCTCTAAATCTAAACCTGTAATAAGTTCATCCAATATTAAAATATCTGGCTTATTGATTATTGACAAAAAGCAATTAGTTCTTTGTCTTTGTCCTCCTGATAAAGAACACATATCTTTTTTTATTATTTCTTGAAGACTAAATACTTCAGATAATTCCTTAAATTCTTCTGTTTCAAAATATTCTTTATTTTTAAAGAATTTAATTAAATCATATACTCTTGTTCCAATTGGTCATGAACCATCTTGAAATTGCATACCCACTTTTTTATTAGCATTTTTTTTATTTTGATCAAAATAAGTTACTTCTCCTGATGTTGGTTTAATAAATTTAGCTATTATTTCTGCTAAGCTAGTCTTTCCACATCCATTTGATCCTAAAATAGCTATTGCCTCATTATCAGAAATGGTTAAATCAATACCTCTTAAAACTTCATTTTTCTTGTATTTCTTAACTATATTTTTAATTTCTATCATAATATATTCCACTTTCTAAAACTTTTTATCATATATAAAGTTATAAACTTCTTCAACAAACGGTTTTAAAACATCATCCATGATAGCCATAGGCTCAGGTTTATTAGTAGTTGTACAACTTTTTGAATTTGTAGAATTAAGTTGTATCTCGCTATCTGTATTTCAATAATAATTGCTACTGTATTGATTGACTTTTGCATAATAATTTTCTTTTTTATTAATTATACTTATATCATCTATTATTAAATTTTCATTATTTTTTTTCAATTCAGCTTTAATTTTGCTTTCATCTATTGGTTTATTAATATTAGTATTTACTAAGTCACAACCTAAAGTTTTTCTATATACTGGTTCTTTTGTTCAATCGACAAATCCATTTTTATCATATTGAACATAACTTCCAAATGTATAGAAATCAATATTAAAGTCTCTCTCAACAGTAGAACCTAATTCATAAATTCAAATTTTAACTCATTGAAAATAAGTAATTGCAGAAAAATATTGTAATGCCCATATAACAATATTTTTATCAGTTGAAATTAATGGTAAAGATGGATCATTTAAAAAATTTATTCTTGATTCAATAAAAATTGTTTTTAAATAATAAGCAATAAATATTTGTAAAGTATCACTTTTAGTTACATCAAGAATTATATTTTTAATATCTTCGTCAGGAATTGACACAATTTCACCATTCTCTGGACTAGGATTATATTTATAAAAAAGACTTAGATAACTATCTTTATAAAAATTTATTAACTTATCATTATATTTATTTTGCTGTTCAATTGACTCATTTGCTAATTTTTTTCATATATTAAGATACTCTTTTTCTAGGGGAGGATAAGCCCTTTGTGGATTAACAATTGAGTATAATTGTGCTTGCAAATTTTTAATCGAGACGTTATTAACTATAAAAAAGCTCATATTAAAAATGCAACTTAATGTTATTATTGAAACTGAACTTCACAAAAAAATTTTCTTTCTCATTTTATTTTAAATATTATCTTAAATAATATTTTCTATTCCCCTTTGACACAAAAAAAAATAGGAAAACTATTCATTCTATATAATAATAATCAAAAAAAAAAAAAAAAACAATTATATTTAAAAAAAGATGAACTTTTATGAAAAAATTACTGAAATATTTAATTTTTGAAAATATAACTATAAGAAATAGTTTATATAATAGATATATTTTCATTTTTTAATAATTTTATGCATTTTCTTTAAAAAAAATAAGTGCTATATGTGTGTTTATAACCAATGTCTGAACTAAATAAATTGCTTAAATAACATCTTAAATTCTACTTAATAGTTATTATTATAAATAATCAATATTGATTAAATTTTTTGTAATAAATATTAAAGTTATAAAGAGTTTGGAATCTTCTGTTATATATTTTTATTTATTGTAAAAAATAAATAAATCACTTATATAGTTTTACTAAATTTCATCTTCATTTTCTTTAGATACGCAGTTTTTATGTTTTATATAAAATAAGTCCTTTAAATAAAAATCTCTATCTACACTCAATATTATTCCAAAATTCAATTCTGTTAATATAGAATCCACTTCAAGATAAATTTCTTCTAAATCTTTTGTATAACTTTTTGAGACATTTTTAATGTTGCATAAATTATCAATTAATGTACTAATTTTTGCTACTAATGTTTCAAAATTTTCTTCAATATTAACAAATTCTTCACATTTATAACAATTAAATTCAATTACTCCTTCTGATGTTACTTCCAAATCTAATTTAGTATATAACTTTGAGTATTTTTCTCATACAAATTTATTTCTATAATAGTTATAAATTAAGTTTTTCTTTATTGGCAATAGTTTATTAAGATCTAATAATAATTTTTTAAATAATGTAGATAGCTGTAATCTTAATTTAAAAATTTTTTTACTAACATTAGTATTTAATTTTTCAAATTGAACTTCTACTTCATCATTAAAAGAGTAACTCATCAAATAATCTTTTTGAAAATCAGATAAAATGTCACTAATATTTAAATTAATATCAAATATTTCTTTTTGAAAATTAATATTAACTTCATTTAAAATTTTTAAACTTTCATTTAATTCAACATTTTTTTGAATTTTCCTATTTTTCAAATCAACTCAATATATTAAAAATATAGAGATTAGAGTTAATATGGTTGAAAAAGTGATTGAAATTATTTCTATAATCATTGAAACTCCTTTATGTTTATTTAATTAAATAATATCAAAAAAACACTTTTAAAGTTACTAAATTAATTTTTTTATCATGTAAAAGCATCCTCACCTAATTTAGAATTTAAAAACCCAAAAATCTCAAGATATCATTGAGATGTTTAAAACTTGTTCCATTATAATCGACAATATAAACTGCCAAAATTACAAAACTATTTATATTGCTCATACTATTGGCTTCTCTACTTTTTAAAAGAATATTAAGAGTAATTTACAAATATATTTTTGAAAAATTAAAAACAGAGCTAATTTGATTTAACATACCTGAAAGATTTGCCCATAGATTCTTTGTTTATTTTTTTATATTTTCTAAATTGATATAAAAGTATGTTGAATTTATCATCTAAAATATAATTATTTTCATCAAGAAGTTCTGCATCCACATAGATTTCTTTTACATTAAAACAGATATTTGCTATTCCATTAACAACTAACTCATCAATATATTCAACTACTATATATAACAAAGTTCCTTCTAAAAACTGAATTTCATGTTCTGAATTTAATAAATTAAAATTTCCCTCTTTTGTTTTATCTTCAATATAGTTTTTAGTTTTTTGATCATTTGTTTTTTTTGCAGTATATTTTGCAATTTTTTCAATATTACTTCACATAGAATCAGGAACAATATTAATAATAGCTTTTTTATTTAATTTTATATTTTCATAGGCTTTTGAACTAATATTTAATCCTATCATAATTGAATCATTTACATTATAAATTGAACTAATTGGTGTAATGTCTGTTTTATTTTTGTCATTTAAACTTGATATTACAACAATTGGAAATCCCCAATACAAAGTTTTAGTATTTAATTTTTGATACATTTTTTACCCTTTCTAATTTAAATTTAATTTAGTTAAACTAAAAACTCTTATTTTTTAGTTTTTATTTCATAAATATATTAGCATAAATGTCATTAATAAGTTCTTATCATTATTAATAAGAAACTAGAAGATTATTATTCTAATTTGATTTGTTTTGATATATGAAATTTACTAGAATAAATATACCTGTAAATTAAAATAAGAGAGCTATTATTTTCTAATATCTCTCTTATACATTTTTTAATATAAATAGTGATACTATTTATATTAAAAATTTATTATTTATTTTTGTTATTTATTTAGTTTACATTATCTAAATTTTTTAGGTATAAACTCACTTCTTAGACTTGATCCTACTGCAAAACTATCTCATGTTTCAACTTTATCCACATTTCAATTTGAAATATCTTGATTAAAACTAAGAGCTCTAGTAAACATTAAGCTCATATCAACTACACTTGATGTATCTCAATTACCAATATTTTGATTAAAGCTATAAGCTTGATAGAACATACCACTCATGTTTGTTACATTTGAAGTATCTCATAAAGTTATATTTTGATTAAAATTAGTTGCATTAGCAAAAATACTGTCCATATCAGTTACCTTTGATGTATCTCATGACCCAATATCTTGATTAAAAACAAAAGCATTGTTAAACAAGTTTGACATATTAGTTACTTTTGACGTATTTCAAGACCCAATATCTTGATTAAAATTATAAGCGTATAAAAACATTCCACTCATGTTTGTTACATTTGAAGTATCTCATGACCCAATATCTTGATTAAAATCGATAGCATCCATAAAAATATACTCCATGTTTGTTACATTTGAAGTATCTCAATATTGTATTCCTTCAATTTTTTCATTTTCGTTATATCAAAATAGTTTTTTTAAAGATGTAATTTCTTTTGGCAATACTTTAGGCATTTCTTTTGCATTACAATTTATAATTGTTGTACCATCTTCTCAAACTCCCATTTTTAATATTTCTTGAGCATCTATAAGTAAAAAATCTTTGGCATCTGTTTTATGCATAGAACCTTTGCTATCAATATATACAGTTATTTCATTTACTATTGGAAAAACATCGTTTTCATTTATTAATGTAGAGTTATTAGATGATAACTCTACATTATTTTTTGATATTTGTCCATCTGCTACAAAAACGCTAGTTACTCCCAATATACTAGTTGATAATAAACTTAATAATCCAAACATAAATTATTTCCCTTTCTTTCAACATCCCACCCTACCACCAAAAATAATATGAAGTAATTTATTTAATACTATTTTTATTATGATACTAGATACATTTAAAATATGTTTTAGTATTAAATGTAAAATTTTTTAGTAAAGAGTCTTATAAAAAAAATTTTAAATAAGTATAAAGTAACAAAAGAGAGAATAACTTATCAAAAGTTATTCTCTCTTATATAATATTATTTTTTTTCCTTTTGAGATAAAGTACTTCCTGCAATACTTTTTGAAGTATCACTAAAAGTTCCTTTGTCTCTTAGTATTTCTGATGCTTTTGAAGCTAATTCATCTGAAGTATTTTTGTTATCTTCTACTTGTGAAAGTGCACTTGCTGCCACACTTTTACTTTGATCAGAGAATCTACCATCTTTTAATACCCTAGATGCTTTAGAAGCAATTTTTTTTGTTGTTTTCTTTGCCATACTTTTTCCCCTTTCATATTAATTTTAATATAAAAAGTGTTTATTTTAAAATTAATATATTCCAATTGTTACTGTTTTAAATTTTTAATTTAAACTAAGGACTGATATAGAAAAATTCTCTTTGCATAAATTATTATACTTAGAGAATTTTATTTATTAAATTTAGTAGATTTTTCATTTGTAGCAATTATACAAAGGAAAATTGATCTAAAAGTTTTTTATATAATATAGATTTATTTGTGATTAATATTTTAGTTTTATACTCATTTTCTTGTGTATCTTCTTAACTTTAAAAACATTAGGAATCTAAATCTTTTTTAATTAAAGAGTATCCAAGTACTTAATTTTGTATATATAGCTTAATACAAAAATTTTATCTATTACTGTTTCATGTTAAACTTTTACTTTTAAAGTCTAACCTAATCACTCAATTTTACTTTAATACTAATATTTCTTAAATAATTAGAGATACTTAAAATTAGTGAATTTGCTATTACAAAATTTAATGATAAAAGACTAGTACTTATTTCATTAAATTTTCCTTTATTTTTTACTTATACCACATTTTTAATTATTCTAGCCTTAGTAAAAAAATATGATATAAACTTTAGAAAAAATTTTTGAGCTTTAAAAATTTTAAGTTTTTTTGAAGTAGTTTATATTTTATATTTTTTCTAATATCTTTAAAAATATTAGAGACCCTCAATACATAATTTTAGTTTTTATAAAAGCTGTTGTATAAATAATATTTAAATCAGATTTAAACTTTAAAACTCTCATCCCCAAAATAACTCTTTTTTATTGTAAGTCCTCTTAAATAAATTGATTAACATTATTTAAAAAAGTTAATATCTACAGTCTATTTTTGACTTACTTTATGTATAAAAATTTATTTTATAACTTCTGTTATTTTTGAAAACATATATGTATTTAATAAGAAAGAAATCAATATTTTTATAAAGATATTTATAATTAAAACTTATTATTAAGTTTAGTTTTACTTTTTTTAAATTAGCATTATATCTTTGTTTATTCTTTTTAATAAAGTTTAATCTTTAAATAATATATATTTAACTTGCTAAACAATTTATTTTTTCAACAAACCCTCCCTACCAACCTAATAACTCTATATTTTTTATAATTGCTTTTATTATAAAAGCAGATTTTTATGAAAAATTAATTAGTTTATTTTAGTTTAATTACTTCTAATAAATAAAGTATTACAGTATTTTATTATTTTTGAACTACTAATTTCTGTATGATATATGAATTTAAAATCCTCTTCTTATTAAAAATTAATTTTTTATTTCTTCTCTATAATTTTATATTAATTTCTGCTTTTTGATTTTAAATTCATATTTTAAAAGGTTTTTAAATAAATTTTTTTATTGTCCTTTTATTCTTATAAAAAGTTTTTAAAAAAATAAAAACAACTTTTTTTAAGTTGTCTTTATTCTCTATAATTAATTTTTTAAAGTTTTATAAAAAATTTCCTTAGACTGATCTGAAATAATTTTCGTTTCAGCTAATCTTAATTCTTCTTCTTGAATTAGAGGTTTTGATTCTTCAATTACTACATTTTCAATTCTTTCTTCTTCCAAAATTATATATTCTCTTAGTAATAAAGAGAAATAAATTTTTGTAGAATGATAAATTGCAAAGTTATATAAAATAACTTCTGAATCAGATCCAAATTCAAAGCTATTATCTTCATCATCTTCTAAGATATCTAAAAGATCACTTAATAAATCATTTACTTTATAAGTTTCTTTAATTATTAATGAATACTCATTTATTTCAGAGATTCTATGTATTACTTTTCTAATATCTTTTACTATTGGAGAATATTTTTTTGCAATTTCCAAAGTATCTAATTCCTCAATAAAACCATTATAATTTAAATCTATAAATTCTTTAAAAGCAAATTCATATGTTTTTAAACTATCTATCATTTCTTTTTTTGACTCTAAAAATAAAGTTCTTGTAGAGTCATATATAAATTCATATTCATAAAAACAATCACAAATAGACATCATTCTCAAAAGACAACTTAAGCTATCTCTATCAACTTGAGGTTTTTGTTTTATTTCAATCTCTTCAAATTTATATTCAATATATTCTCTAAATTTTTCAATATTTTTTGTTTCAAATCATTCTTGTTGAATTGCTTTTAAAAATTTACTATTTTCACCAAATATTGAATATAGAATAAACATCTCTTTGCTTATTAAATCATTTTGTATAAAAGTGTATTCTTCATATTCTTTTATATACATTACTTTTCACCTACTATATTGTTTAAAAATTCTAAATAACTAATATTAATTGCTAAAATTGCTCATAGGTTAATAACCATATCATCTGCTAAATCATCTGATTTTGAAACTAGTTCTTTAAAATATTCAAAATCCCCATCTGGCTTATTTAAAATTTTTCCCTCTAATATTTTTATTTCTCTTCAAAGTTCTTTATTCATATAGTTTTTAAAAAAATCATTAATTTTTATATTATTTTTTTCTAATATTTTTAAAACAGAGTTTGAAACTTCATCATAGTCTTCAAACTGAGCATAATTTGAAATATTAATAATTTCCTTAATAGATTTTGATTCTTTAACTTTTTCTGCAACTCTTAGTCAATAATTACTTGTTAAAGTATCAAGTGTTACTAATAACTGCCTAAATAAATTTATTAATATTAAATAATCATTAGCTCCTTCGTTTAGTTGCATAATAACAGAAACTGAATCTGCACTTGAAACTATTGAAGTTGCTTGTAAATAAAAGTTATTATAATTACTTTTTAAAAATTTAAAGAATTCTTCTCTATTAGAAAAATATACTTCTGAAAATGCTACTAAATCCTCACTGAATTTTTTAACAGAGTTAATCAATTTATCTTGATCTTGTGAAAAATTAATAAGTAGTTCCTGAGATGATTCAAATAATTTATTTCAAACCTTTTTTTGCATAATTGCTATTGTCCCCTTTTTTTAAGATATGTCATATTTATTATAATATTGTTCAATTATTTCTTTAAAAACATTAATTTTTTTCATTTCAAGAGTTGCATTTGGATCAGAGTTTAAATCTGGATGAAATTCTTTTGCTTTTTTTCTATAGATTTTCTTAAATTCACTTGGTTGTGCCATTTTAGAAATTCCAAAGTAACTAAATGCATCATTAACTTCATCATTAAATACTATTGTTTTGGTTTTTTCAAAGAAGTCTTCAAAATCATCTTCATCAACTTGCTCAAAAAAATTAGAATAAGTAGAAGAGTGAGAATAAGAATTTGCTTGACCATATTGCTTTTGAAAGACAAATGTTTCAACTGTCAAATCTACAACTTGTTCTAACATTCTTGATCAGTGATAAGTAAAATCCTCTCCTAAATCAATAATTTCTTCAATTAATAAATGATTCTTGTATGAGTCAATATTTTTATTATCAATTAACATAAGTGATTTTTCAATAATACCATTAACTGCTTCAACTGAAGTTCTTTGCATAACTTCAAAAACTCTTAAAAGAGGTCTTTCATTTATATCTTTATTTGCAAAAGTATAATTAAATACTTTTCAGAATTTTTCAGTTATATAATATGAAAATTTATTTAAACTTGCAAGAATAATAGCTGCTTCATAATTTCCTAATTTATTTGAAATTGTATTATAAGTTTCTTTAAAATAACTTGCCATTGGATAGAAATAAAAAATTTCATTAATTGATATTACTTCAATTTCTGCAGAATAAGTTTCCAATCCCTTTGGTAATTCTTGAATACTTAAAATATTTTTTATATTTTCATTAAAGTCAGAAATATTAGCTAATAAATTTTCTATTGTTCAATGATCAACAGGGTTCATACTCCTTTTTCAAATGATATTGCTTGAAACACCACTAGAGTAATCAAAAATATTAGATTTTTTTTCGCTCTCTTTTTTAATTTTCTTAAATTCCCGTTTTCATCCCATTGCTTTTTATCTCCATAAAATTATTATACTTTATAAAACATTGACTTTTAATATTTCACTTATGTTTTTATAATTAGGCATATATTTTTCTACATACCTTCAAAAATCCTTAGAGTGATTTTTATGAACTAAATGACTTAATTCATGAATAACAACATATTCTAAAGCTATTTTAGGAAAATGTATTAATCTAGTATTTAAAACAATTTTAGATTTTTCAGGATAACAAACTCCTCATTTTCCCTTCATAGTCTTAATTGTTAAATTTTTAAAATCTAGATTCATTATTTGCTTATACTTATTAACTACTTCTTCAAAATAATTTAACTGCGAAATAGCCAATTTTTTATACATTCTTTTAACTGTTTCTTCTTTATCTTCATATATTTTAAAACTCATTTTATCCTTATTGTCAATTTTTTCAAGAAATTTAGCTACTATTTTTTTATCATCAATTTTAATAAATCCTTCATCAGCTATGAAATAAAATTGATTTTTTTCTCTATAATCAATTATTTTTTGAATCTTTTGTATATTTTTATATATTAATTGTTCAATTTCTCAATCATAAACTTGATATGGTGCAGAGACATAAATATTTGTATCTTCCAATTTTAATCTAATAAACTTTTGATCTCTTAAAGTTAAATAATAATCAATTTTTTGTCCTTTATAGCTTAATGTCTTTTTCATTTTCATTTGCTTTTTTACCTTTTAATTTTTTTTGCTTTTTCTCATTCTTTTTATTTATTCTTTCTTCTTCAGCTTTTTTAATAGCTTCAAATTTTTCTCTTCTTTCTTCAGCAATAGTTTCTTTTTTTATTCTTTTAACTTCTTTATCAACTTGAATTGGATCAAATTCTCCAAATTCAATTTTTCCTTCAATAACTTGATTATACAAACTTCTTTGATCTTTATTTTTAACAAAAAAGTCACTGTAATCTAATTTTCTTTTTCTAACCATATGCGCTTCAAAAATTGAGAATATACCAAACAAAACAAATATTGCATAAATACACTGTAAAGAAATCATCCATCCACTATATGGTGTAAATGTATCTTTTAATGATTTTCATAACTGTCATGTCTTATCTACATCTGGAGCTGTAGGACTAGTTTCTTTTCCTACTTCATAGAAAGGAATTGTGAAATAAATTCCATATATTATACCAGTGAATAAAATTGGTCAAAAAATATAACTAAAAGCTAAATAAGCTCTTTTTCCTCAAGTTTTCTTATTAAAGAAAGGTTTTACACTTGCAAATAACATTATAATCATCATTAAAAATCATAATACAGGTGCAGCAACATCAATTGTTATTCTTGTAGCTAAGGTAGTATTTTCTCCTTTTAAAATTAATGCTCATATAAATTCAACTAAGGTTTTTAAACCATGATCAAATCCAACATTTAAAGCTAAAATTATTGGTGCTACTAATCAAAAAGCAATCATAGTAGTTCTAAAAACTACTATAATTATCATAAAAAAAACTGATGTTGATTTAAAATTCTTAAAGTTAATTTTTTTCAATTTTTGCTCTTTGTTTTTTTCCTTTTTCATTTTTTTCACCTATCAATCTTGCTTTACATAAAAATAAATTTAAACAAACTAATGCTTAAATTTTCTAATTTTTATTATCATCGACATCTTTTCTTCTTGAAGTATATTTATAATTTTTATCTAATAAATTTGAAGGTTGAGTATCTTCATAATCACTAGAAAAATTTGCAAGCGGATCTTGAATAATTAAATTTTCATCAGCAGATGAAACTAATTCTTTATTTCTATTGAAATCTGAGTTTATATTATTTTTTTGTTCTCCAATAGAAAAAGGAATTATTTTATTTTGATCTTCATCTTGGCTCTCATTCAATAATTCGGACATATCAAGACCATTTAATGCCCCTGTCATTTCAATTTCATTTACAGCTTCTTCATAGGATTTGTTTAATCCACTTTTCATACTAAGAATTTTGTTTTTCAATTCTGAAACATCCTTAGCTTCAGTTGTATTAATATTTGGAGAGTTTTCCCTACTATTATCTTGAACTTGTTGTTGGCTTTGAACGGCAGTTTGCACTTTTTGTTCAGCTGTAGCTGGTTTAATTGAAACACTAATAATTGAAAGCACTGAGTCTATACTTAATAAGCAGAATAAAGGCATAGTATAAGAAATAATAAGGTAATAATAAAGTGATAAAATAAGAATAATTATGAAACTAAGAATTGTACTAAAAACTGAAAAAATCTTAGCTGTATTATTTCTTAATACATTTGAAAGTAAAGTTATAATAAAGTAAAAAACTCCACTAGCTAAAATTACTCAATTTATTAAATAAGTATTTTTTAGTGAAAAAGTAACTGATGAAAGTTTTTCATCAGTAATGTGAACAGTTATTCAAGGTATAATAGCAATTAAGCTTATAGAAACTATTGATGTTATTATGATTCTTCAGATTCTAATTTTTTTCATTTATTTTCCACCTTTAAATTTAATTATATAATTTTCTTTGTAAAAATAAAATAAAAAAGTAGTTTAATTTTATCTCACCATTTTAAAGTGTTTAATTTTGCCTTCATAAAACGGTTTTGAGATAATTTTAAATCCCACTTTTTCATATAATGCAATTGCTGTTTCTTGAGCATTTAAATAAATTTCTTCTGCTTTTAATTTATTTGTTGTGAAATCAACTAAATAATTTACTAACTCTAAACCTAATCCTTTGCCTCTAAATTCTTTTAAAACTGCAATTCTTCCTAAATATCACTCATCATCTTTTTTAACAATTCTAGCACAACTAACTGGTTTATCATTATAAAAACCTACAACATGAAAACTCAATTCATCATATTCATCTATTTCTTCTTCCAAAGGATAATTTTGTTCTTCACAAAAAACTTTTCTTCTAATTTCTAATGCTTGATCAAAGACCAAGTTTACATTAGAAAAATCTACTAAAAATTTCATCATACTTAATCATCTAATTTAAGAACAGCAATGAATGCTTCTTGAGGAACATCTACTGAACCAATAGCTTTCATTCTTTTCTTTCCTTCCTTTTGTTTTTCAAGTAATTTTTTCTTACGAGAGATATCTCCCCCATAACATTTTGCTAGAACATTTTTTCTCATTGCTTTGATAGTTTCACGCGCAATTATTTTACCCCCAATTGCTGCTTGAATTGGTACTTCAAAATTTTGCCTTGGTATTATTTCTTTTAACTTTTCTGTTAAAATTCTACCTCTCCCTTGAGCAAAATCTTTATGGACAATAGTTGATAAAGCATCAACTATATCTCCATTTAATAAAATATCCATTTTTACAAGTTTCGACGTTTTATAACCAACTAATTCATAATCAAATGACGCATAACCTTTTGACATAGATTTTAATTTGTTAAAGAAATCAAAAACAATTTCATTTAAAGGCATTTCATAAACTAAAGTTCTTCTTGAATCATCAATATATTCAATATCTATATAATTTCCTCTTTTATCTTGGCACAAACTCATTAAATCTCCCAAATATTGATCTGGAGTCATGATTGTAACTTTTACATAAGGCTCTTGAATAAACTTAATTTTTTGAGGATCTGGTAAAAATGCTGGGTTATCAATTTCAATTATTTCGTCATTTGTTTGTGTTACTTTATAAACAACTGATGGTGCAGTTGCTATTAAAGTTAAATCATATTCTCTTTCAAGTCTTTCTTGAATGACATCCATATGTAATAAACCTAAAAATCCACATCTAAATCCAAAACCTAATGATTGGGAACTTTCTGGTTCATAAACTAAACTTGCATCACTTAAAGATATTTTTTCTAAAGCTTCTTTTAAGTCCTTATACTTTGCAGTATCTACAGGATAAATTCCACAATAAACCATTGGATTTAATTTTTTATATCCTGGTAAGGCTTCCTTAGCTTGATTATCCTTAGTTGTAATTGTATCTCCAACTTGAACGTCTCTGACAGTTTTAATTGAAGCTGCAATTCATCCAACTTCTCCAGCTTCTAAACTGCTTTTTTTAACTTCAAAAGGGGTTTTTACACCAAGTTCAGTAACTTCATAGGTTGCTCCTGATTGCATCATTTTTATGGTTTCTCCAACTTTTACAGTTCCATCCATGATTCTAACAGAAACCATAACACCTCTGTATTTATCATAATATGAATCAAATATTAATGCTTTTAAAGGTTTAGAATCATCAGCTTCTAATGGAGAAGGTATGAAATTTACAATTGCTTCTAATACATCTTCAACATTTAAACCAGTTTTTGCACTAATCATTGGAGCATTTGAACAATCTATTCCTATTACTTTTTCTATTTCTTCTTTAACCCTATCAGGTTCAGCTGCTGGTAAATCAACTTTATTAATTACAGGAACAATTTCTAAATCATTGTCTAATGCTAAATAAACATTAGCTAATGTTTGAGCTTCAATTCCTTGACTTGCATCTACAACCAAAAGAGCTCCTTCACAAGCTGCTAAACTTCTTGATACTTCATAAGTAAAGTCTACATGACCAGGAGTATCAATTAAATGAAAGACATACTCTTCACCATCTTTTGCTTTATATTTTAATTGAACTGAGTTTAGTTTAATTGTAATTCCACGTTCTCTTTCAATATCCATTGAGTCTAAAAGTTGAGCTTGCATATCTCTTTTTTCAACACTTCCAGTTAATTCAAGAATTCTGTCAGCTAAAGTAGATTTACCATGATCAATATGAGCGATTATACTGAAATTTCTAATTTTTGATTTATTCATAAATAATCATCTCCATATTTTCTTTAATTATTATAACCAATATTCTATTATAATTAAAAAATAAAAACTATGACATTAGTCTTTATTCTTTAACTCTTCATATTTCTTCCATATATCATTGACATATTGATGATCAAAGGGTTTTACTCTATTTTTAATCATTTGTTTTATTTCATCAACACTTTGTCAAACTTTATCAACAATATCAGCAGAATAGTTTCAAGTCATTCTATTTCTATTGAATTCTTTTAAATCTAATATTTTATAACTATAATCATTGAATACTTTAAAGTCTAAATCATAATCAATATATTTAACTGTTCCTTCTTCAAAAATATACGGTGAAGCTAAATTACAGTAATAGTTAATCCCTCGTTCTTTAAACATACATATTATGTTGTATCAGCTCTCTTTAAAAAAAAATCATATAGCTGGTTCATTTGTTTTTCATTTTCTTCCATTAATTTCAGTAATTAAAACTTCTTCATTAATTAATACTAAATAATCTTCTGTTTCTTCTAAAACTATTACTTTTTCTCAAGACCTATATAATTTTCCACTATGTTTATATGCATGAACAAGAACTAAATCTCCAGTTTTTGATTTCATTCAAAAACCTCCTTTTCAGTTGTTCATTTCTTTTAATTGATAAATACCAGGTTACATCACAATTCATAAGTGATTCCGTATACAAATAGATTATATAATTAAAGTAAACAATTTTCCAACTTTAAGTTATGAAATATATTAGATAAACTGAAAGAAATAATAATATATGCCATAAAATGTCTAAGTTTAAAAGTCTTTTTCCTTTCTTTTAAAAAAAGAGAGTTTTTTTAAAAATAAAAAAAAGATAAAATACTTTTATCTTTAATAAACATTTTTTAAATACCAATTATATTATTAATCTAGTATTTTAATTTTCTTAAAACAAATATATATTCAAAAAAATAACTAATAGGCTCTTGCAAAATAAACCATAAGTTCAGAATCTTTATTACAATTAAAACATTTTGATTTAACTTGTTTTTCATTTTCTGGAATACATCTAGAGTTTGTTGAAGTTTTTTGCTTAATATCATTTTCACATTCAATATCTCCACAAAATGGGACTAATACAAACCCTGGTGTTTTATCAATGATTGCTCTATATTCTTCTAAAGTATTTGCTTTGAAAGTCTTATTTTTTCTATTTTCTAAAGCTTTATTATATAAGTTCTTATCATATTCAATTATTTCTTTTTCAATATAATTTTCCACTTCTTCTAATTTAACTTGAACTTTATTTCTCAAGTCTCTTCTTGAAATTGTAACAACTCCATCTTTTAAATCTCTTGGACCTACTTCTATTCTTATTGGAACACCTTTAATTTCTGCTTCAGAAATTTTAAATCCAAAAGATTTATCTGTTTTATCTAACTGTACTCTATAATTTGAAGATAGTTTTGTTTTTAAATCATTTGATACATTCATTACTTCATCTGAATTATTAATTGCAATAATTGATACTTGAATTGGAGCAACTTTACTTGGTAAAACAAGTCCAAAATCATCTGAATGAGTCATAATAATTGCACCAATTAATCTAGTTGATATACCTCAACTTGATGAATAAGCATTTTCTTCTTTTTGATCTTTATTTTGAAATTTAATATTAAATGCTTTGGCAAAATTATCTCCAAAATAGTGGCTTGTTCCTGATTGCAATGATTGACCATCATACATTAGTGATTCAATAGTATAAGTTTCTTGAGCTCCTGCAAATTTTTCTCTTTCAGTTTTTCTTCCAGCAACAACTGGTAATAATAAAATTTCATTTGCTATTTTTTTGTAAACTTCTAATATATCTAAAGTCATTTGTCTTGCTTCTAGTTTTGATGAGTGAAAAGTGTGACCTTCTTGTCATAAAAATTCACTACTTCTTAAAAATGGTCTAGTTGTTTTTTCTCATCTCATAACATTGGCTCATTGGTTATATTTAACAGGCAAATCTCTGTATGATTTAATTTCTCTTGACAAAAAATCTGCAATAATAACTTCACTTGTTGGTCTAATAAATAAATTTTCTCCCAAATCTTTATTTCCAACTTTTGTTACAGTTGCTAATTCTGGTGCAAATCCCTCAACATGTTCTTTTTCTGCTAAAAATAATTTTTCAGGGATTAAAAGAGGAAAATATACATTTTGAACTTCTAAATCTTTAAACTCTTTATCTGCAAATTTTTGAATTTGTTCTCAAATTGCATAACCGTGAGGTTTAAAAATCATTGTTCCTTTTACTGGCCCATAATCCATTAATCCTGCATTTTTAACTACATCTGTATATCATTGACTAAAATCTACATCTCTTGATGTTATTTTTTCCATTTTATTAGCCATTATTTATTTTCTCTCCTTTTTTGTATCTACATTTCCTGTTTCACCATAAAATACATCAATTTGAATATCATTTGCTTCAACATATGTTTGAATTCTTTTCAAATTTGACTTATCTTTAATCATAATAAAATCAATAGCATCTAATGGTATTGTTTCATATACATAAACTATATTTTTTACGTCATCCATTGCTCAGTCATTTTTTGATAATTTAGCTAATTTTTCAGGATCAATTCCAATAACTGTTATTTTTTCTATATCAACTTTTGATTCACTTGCTCACTTTCAGAAATGAGCTCTTGTAGAACTGTCAAATTCTAATCCTATTGAATTTTCATTT
This sequence comes from Spiroplasma floricola 23-6, assembly GCF_002813555.1. NCBI lineage: Bacteria > Bacillati > Mycoplasmatota > Mollicutes > Entomoplasmatales > Spiroplasmataceae > Spiroplasma > Spiroplasma floricola. The sequence goes on along the minus strand of NZ_CP025057.1, from coordinate 196,684 downwards.
TCCAAATATGTTCATACAGTATATTCTTCATCTTTTCTTAATTTTTGATCTTTTAAAAGTCTAATACCATTTTCTAAAATTAATAAAACATTATTTACGTCTGTATAAAAATAAAGATTATTAATTTTTTTAGTTTTAATAATTGATAAAACTTTTTTTTGTCCTTCTTTACTATTAAAGATTTTTTTAAAAAAACCTTTTTTTGGTTTATTTTCACTTAAATTATTTTTTATATCTGTTTTTTTCATTATTACGTTCCTCCAAAGCAGTCTTATAATATTTATTTTATAGGTATTATTTCTATAATCAAATAAAAAACCAAGATTTTAAATCTTGGTCTATTTTCTTAAATGGCGGATTGAGAGAGACTCGAACTCTCGCGCCAGTTGCCCGGCCTAACACCTTAGCAGGGTGCCCTCTTCACCAACTTGAGTATCAATCCATACACATAATTCATTATATCAAAAAAAATTAATTTAATACCAATACATTTTTTTTAAAATAAATAACACAATTATTATATAAAAATAAAAAGTTCTAAATTAAAATTTAGAACTTTTTTTAAATACTATGATTTTTTCTCTTTTCTTTGTTCTCCAAGTATTTTAATCATACGAGGTTTTATGGCTTCTTGCTCTCCACCATAAACTATTTGTACGCTAGATCCTTTTATAAGGGCTCCATTTGCCCCACCTAAAGAAAGAATACCTTCTTTATCAACAATAGAAGAATCTTTAACTGTAACTCTTAAACGACTAGCACAAGCATCAACATACTCAATGTTTGCTTCTCCACCTAAATATTCAATAATTTTTGTAGCTTTTTCAATTCTAGCAGTTTCTGCTGAACTTTTATTTTTTTCAATTTTTGAACCATCTAGGTTTTGTCCTTTAGAAGCTTTGTAATCAGCTTTAGTTGCTAATTTTGCTTCTGCTGATCCATCACGACCTGGAACCATTACTTTTCCATATTTTACAGCAAAGTAGAATGAGAAGAAGTAAGCTGGTGCCATTATTCCAGCCACACCTAAGACTGCAAAACATGATTTTGCACTCATTGCTTTGCTTCCAAAGAATGGTACTACACCAAATACAATATAATCAATAAATCCTCCAGAAACTGTCATTGAAACGTGAGTTTTAAATAATCCAGCTAATAGGAATGAAATTGAAGCTAAAGGCATATGTACACCATAGAATAATCAAGGAGCCAAGAATAAGAATGTATATTCAATTGGTTCTGTAATTCCTGTTAGGAAACAAGTAAAGGCAGCTGAAAAGTAAATTCCCATAACTGATTTTCGATTCTCTTTAGGAACATTTAACCACATAGCAAGTCCTGCCATTGGTAAACCAAGTAACATAAATCCAAATTTTCCTGATTGGAATCGACCAATATTTAATCCTAACATCTCTAAATCTGTAAAGTTAAGTACTTTTGAATTTGCTATAACTTTATATGCAATTGTTTGATCTCCCATTGATTGTCATAAATCAGGAGTTTTCATAATTATTGCTCTTTTAATATTTTCAAAAGTTGCTTCTACTCCTTGACCTAAAATTTCAGCTGCATTATGATTTGCTGTTCAAGCTTGAACAAAAGCAGCTTGTTGAGCATCAGTTGCTTCATTAAATGCTTCAGCAACTGATCCCCCAGCATTTGTTCATCATAAAGGTGCATAGAAAACGTGATGTAGTCCAAATGGAACTAATGAACGCTCTGCAACTTCATAAATAAATGAATCAACTCCAAAAGGTAATTGTCCTGAAGCTCTACCAAAAGCAGCTAATCCCATTCCTAAATATGGTCATATAAACATAAATAAAAATGATAAAGGTATAACAGCTCCAAAAGTAATAATAGGAACTAATTTTGTTCCTGAAAAGAAACTAATTGCAGCTGGCAATTGTGTAGCGTGAAATTTGTTGTAACATCATGCAGCAATTGCACCAACAAAAATACCTGCAAATACTCCTGTATTTAATGAGTTAACACCAATATTAGATGTTATTAATCCATTAGGGATTTTATCAATTCATAATAATGAATAATAAACACTACCTGCCCCATCAATTAACTCTAATTTTGAGTTAATAGCAACACCATTTGCTGCGTTACTCAAACCTGAAGCACTAACATATTTCTCTATATCTTGAAGGTTAAAACCATTATAAGTTGGTACTCAAAGTCCCGCCTCATTTTGTGCATAAAATTGATGTCATGCTCCATTGGCATATACAAATACACTTGATTCATCAACTGTTTGTGTATGTAGCAATGCAGCTTGCATTCCATTCATAACTAGGAATCCAACAACTGCTGTCAGAGCTGCAATACCTGAATCTTTTGTATATGCTAAAGCAACAGAAATACAAAATAAAACAGGTAAATTACCAAAACAGACATCACCCATTTTGTTTAAAACAGATCCAAAATAAAATCCAAAACTACCATCTGCAGAATTCGTTGCGATAGCAGAACCAACACCTAAAAAAACACCAGCAATTGGTAATAAGGCAATTGGTAATAAAAATGCTTTACTTAACTTTGAAAGAGTGGGCATTATACCTTTACCCATCCTTTTCATAGAGCTTACAAATTTATTTTGAGATTTTCCTTCAGCCTGTGAAGAAACATTTTTCATAAAAAATTCTCTCTTTCTTTATTTAAATCATCTTTTTAATTTTGTATGGTAGTAAATCATTTAAAACATCATAATTGCTCCAGTAATACTCATAATAAGACCAAATAAGGTAATAAAAACTGGAAAATTCTTTTTAGTGAATTCTCAAATAGTTTGGCTTTCTTGATTTTTTGCAACAAAAATTGAATTATTTTTATTTTTATTTCTAAAATAAAAAATTAATCCCCCAAAAATAGCCATTATTAAGAGTCCAATTAAAAAAATTGATAATCCTATAATTTGATTTTGTGACATGATATACCCCCACCTTATTATTATATATATCAATTGAAAATTATTCCATAATATAGTGGATTTAAAAAAAAGTTTTATTGATTAAAGCCTCTAGTTTTTGAGTTAGTTTTTTTTATTCAAGTTTCTAATAGCTCTTTGTTATTTTCCTTTTCTAGTTTTACGAAATGTATATCTTCTTTTTTTAAGTTTTTTTCATTCATATATTCTTTAATTGATAAATTTTTTTCAGACTTAATCTCTTCTATAATATTTTTAGATATTAAATCAAAATCTTGTGCTTGAAAAATAAATATTGGTCTAAAGTAATCATTTTCATCAAAATTTGTAAAAATAAGTGCATAAATCCCGTTTTTCTCTTTAAAAGTATTTCCATATTTAATTATTTGTTTATCTTTAAATAAAAATTCTAAATTAGTTTTAACTCTTTTTTTCTTTGAATTAAAAGCAGATATGAATCCTCAAATAGAAATAGCAAGTCCGATTATGAAAAAAACAACAATTAAAATCATTGCTCATGTTGGTAGTACTCCAATTTGACCTTTTTCTTTCATAATCTATACCTCATTATTTTTATATAAAATGCTTTATATAAACTGGATTTATACTTGATATATCAGTAGCTTTTTCAAACATCTTTTTAGTTTTTAAATAATTTTCTTTAAAATCAATATTATTATAATCTTGAAGTACTTCAAAATCTTTAAATTGAGATTTAAAATCTTCTAAATAATCTAAAGGTATAACTTGATCAGCAATTATGTTTTTAGCATTTTCATAGATTCCCAAATAAATTTTTGATCCTTTTGCATCAAGAATACTAATTGCTTTCTTATTAGAAGCTTGAAAAGCAAGTGAAGAAATTAAATAAACATTAAAGTTATTATTAATAGTTTTTAAAGTTTTAACAATTGTAATGGCAACTCTTACTCCTGTATAACTTCCAGGCCCTTTTGTTGCATAAAAATTTTTAATATCATGTATTGTTAAATTATTTCTTTGCAAAAAGTTATTAAGTTCTTCTAAAGCAATATCACTAATTCTTATTTGATTATCTAAAAATAAAAAATCTACAATTTCCTCTTTTTTTTCTAAAATTAGAATTAATTTATTATTGCTTGTATCTAAAAAAAGATTCATATTAATTTTCCTCCTCAACTGTAAATATTCTTTTATTTTCATCAATTACATCAATTTCAATTTTTATTACTTTAAAATAAGAACTATAATTAATTGCCAAGTTTTCACTTCATTCTACAATATTTAATGAATTCATCATTTCTTCTAAATACATTTGTGAATCTTCTTGTAAAGTTAATCTATATGCATCTATATGATTAATTTTTAATTCCTTTATTTGATATTGATTCATAATTGTAAAAGTTGGTGAAGTTACAATTTCATTTAATCCCATTTCCTTTAACACTTTCTTTGTGAAAGTTGTTTTCCCTGCACCCATTTGTCCATCAAGAATTAAGCAAACATTTTCTTTTAACTTATCTAGAATATATTTAACAACTTTATTTAACTCATCTAAATTATTAATTTCAAATCTCATTTGCTATTGCTCCTTTTAACGTATGTATATATGATATAATGATTTTGCATTATTTTGGAGGCAATTATGGTTAAAGATATTTTAATAATTGGATGTGGATCTGCTGGAATGTATGCTTGAAAAATGGCAGCAGATTTAAAATTAACGGGTGACGTAGTTGAAGCCAAAGACACTTATGGAGGTCAAGTAACTACTTATTATCCAGAAAAATATATATATAATTTTCCAGCAATTCCTAAAATTCAAGGGCAAGAAGCAATGGATGCAATGTTTAAATCAATTAAAAAAGAAAATGATGACATTAATTTAACTTACAATACATATGTTTTAGAAATAAAAACAATTAAACCTGAAGAAGAAAAACATATTAACTGATTTGAAGTTAAATTTTCAAATAAAGAAGTTAAACAATATAAAAGAATATTATTTACAGATGGAATGGGTGTTTTTAAACCAATACAATTAGTTGATAAACTATATGATAATATATTCTACTCAATTACAAATATGCAAGAGTTTAAAAATCAAAATGTGACAATATTTGGTGGAGGAGACTCTTCATTGGATTGAGCAAATGAACTTACAAGTATAGCAAAATCAGTTACAATAGTTCACAGAAGAAACGAATTTAGAGCAAAACCAGCAAGTATAGAAGAAGCTAAAAAAAATCATGTTAGATTTTTAACTCCTTATAACTTTAAAGAAATTAGTGAAGATGATAACGACATAGTAAAAAAAATTAAAATAATAGAAATTGATTCAAATCAAGAAGTTGAATTAGAAGTTGACTCTATTATAGTTCAATTTGGTTCAACAATTGAAAAAGAGAAATTTGAAAATTTAGATTTAAAAATAAATAAATTAAATAGATTTGAAGTTGATCAAACAATGCAAACTTCAGTACAAGGAATTTATGCATCAGGAGATTGTTGTATTTATGAAACAAAAATAAGAAATCTTATTTCAGGTGTTTATGAATCAATGCAAGCAGTTGTTAACATTGAAAAAATTATTAAAGATAGAAAAGCAGTTAATAATGGTTGATAAAAACTATAATAATTGCTTTTTTATTGGAATAATTAATAATTAAAACTGCAAGTATATCAATATTTCAAACAAAACTCTAATTAACTACTTGAAAATAATCATTAATGAGTTACAGAATTAAATATCTCAGTTCTTTCAATACTTTATTTTTTATTTAATTTATTTACTAAAAATAACTTAGAGCTATTTAATTTTGGAACAGTGAAATGTGTATTTATAATAACAGCATATCAATATTTAATAATTTTAAATAAATAATTTATTTGTTAATAAAAAAAAATAGAGAGCATAATAAAATATCTACTAATTTAGTTTTAATAATAACTGCATTAAAACTTGAAAGGTGCTATAACAATAAAAAAATATCTTCTAATGCATAGAAGATATTTTTTTATATAGCGTTTTTACAACTGTTATATTTTTCAAATTCTTGTAAGTTTTCTAAAGAGACTTCAACCATATTTTTAATTGCCTCATCTGTATAACTACCAATATGGGGCGTAAAAATAACTCGCGGTGAAAATTTAAGTAGCTCATTGTAAACATTAATTGGAAGTTCTTTATTTTGAAAGTCTTTAAAGAAAATTTGACCCTCATTTGATAAAGTATCAAGTGCAACTCCTTTAAGTTTATTAGATTTTACAGCTTCTAAAAGATCTAAATTATTAACTAACTCTCCTCTAGAAAGATTTAAAAGAAATGAGTTGTCTTTCATTTTATTAAAGAATTCTTTATTAATGAACTCATTGTTTTCCCCTTCAATAAGAGGACAATGAAGTATTACTGCATCACTTTCTTTTGCTATTGTTTCAAAATCTACATATTTTAGTATTTTTTCATTATCCTTATTTGGATAAAGATCATAACCTATTATGTTAGCTCCCATTCCTTTAAAAACTTTTGCAGTTTCCATACCAATTCTACCTGTTCCAATAATTCCTATTGTAGAGTTTCTTATTTCTTTAGCATACATAAAATTATCTACTATAAAGTTTTTTTCATTACTTTTTTTTGCCATATAAAATGTGTTTCTCATTAACCCTAAAGCTAATGAAACTGCCAATTCACTTACTGCATTTGGTGAATAAAATGGAACTCTAGCCATTTTAAATCCTAATTGTTTTGCATAGTTTAAATCAATATGATTAAATCCTACAGTTCTTGTTAAAACATATTCGATTCCATATTCTTTAAATTTATCTAGATTAACTTTATCTGCAACACAATTGGCTCTTAGCATCACCCCATAAGCTCCTTTTGCAGTTTCAACATTTTCATGAGTTAATAGTTTTTCTTCTAAAACTAACTCATAAGGAAATTTAGAAGCAACTTTTTGAAATATTGCTTTTTCAGTGTCTCTGACACCATAACATACAATTTTTTTAGTCATACTTTTTTCTCCTAACTAAATAATGGTGTTGATCCTAGTACTTTAACTAAGACAATTCAAAATGGCATCATAACTATTGACATAAGAGTTGATAAGACAGCTAGATTACTTGCCAATACTTTTTCTTTATCAAAAGAAATAGCATAAGAAACTACAACTGAAGCTGGTGGAGCTGCTGTCATAACAACTAATGCTCCTAAGTTAGCTTCTGTAAGAATACCATTTCCTGTAATTGCTTTTCCAATTGATGAATATGCAATTGCCATTAACAATATAATTGTTGGAGCAACTAAAACTTTTATAAAAGTTGAATATCAAACTAGTTTTGATTTTGCAGCTGCTTTAATATCGCTTGAAGCTAAACTCATTCCCACAGCAAGATATGCTAAAGGAGTGCAAATTCCTGAAATAATTTTTAATGTTTTATTTATTGGAGGGAATAATATATCAATTCTTAAAACTGAATATGTTTTTCCTTCATGTTTTAAAACATCAATACCAGGAATTAACTGAGTAATTCAGATAAATAATCCAATAAATGTAGCAATTAAAATTGGATTCACAAAAATAGTTTTTAAACTATTTTTAATTTTAGTATTTTTCTCATTTCTAATTGTTTGTTTTTCTTCTACACTTAATTGTTTAAATTTTAATTTGTATTCTAATTTTTGTTCTTTTGTTAAAGTAGCTGTAAGATTTTTTTTACTCATAATCATTAAAGCTAAACTATATAAAAAGATTCTATAAGGAACATTGAATATGTTCCCTGATACAGTTCCTTCTAAACCAAAAATTACACCAACTATTGGTAGACCAAAAAATGTTGTGGAAGCTAAAGCTACACACATTGCTAATGTATCTTGGATATCCTTATTAGTTTTTAAAAAGAAATATCTTGAAGTAAACATCATAATTGAATAAAATAAAAAACCTATTGCTAAAACTCCCATTTGATTTATTAAATCTTTAACTGTAATATCTGTTAAAAAACCTTCTAATGCTAATGCTGGCAATCCTATTACCATAACAACTTTAACAAAAACCTTATCTCATTCTTTTTTTAAAATATTTTTTTTGGTTAATAAAAAACCCAATGTTATTACTACTAGAGTAGATATTATGGCTCCTCAAAAACCTCAATCTGACAAAACTTTTACAATTGTTTGTCCAACATTTGTCGATAAAATCATTTAATGTAAAAATCCTTTCTAAATTTATATGCTGTAAATTTAGAACTATTTCTTCCCTACGAATTAATAATAATATAGTATTCATTAAAAAATAAGAAAAGTTTTATATAAAAAAACATACTCTACATTTAAAAAACTAGAGTATGTTTATTTGTATTAGAAAAACCTTTTAATTTTTTTCAATTAATGAAGGTTGAGTCATTTCTTCTGGTATTTCTACTCCCAATATTTCACAAATTGTTGGTGAAACATCAGCAATAGCTGCATCTTTTGATCTCAGTTTTATTGATTTATCAGTTATTATAATTGGCACTGGTTGACTTGTATGTTTTTTATTTGGCCCACCTTCTCCATCAATCATAATTTCTGCATTTCCATGATCTGCTGTAATAACCATTACTGCTCCATGTTCTTCACATGCTTGATAAACTCTTTTTAATTGTTCATCTAAAGTTTTTACACCTTTAATTGCAGCATCCAACACACCTGTATGACCAACCATATCACAGTTTGCATAGTTTAAAACAATTAAATCAAATTCTTCTGATGCAATTCTTTCAACTAATTTATCTGTAATTTCAACAGCTGACATTTCTGGTTTTAAATCATAAGTTGCTACTTTTGGAGATGCAATTAAGTCAATTGAAGCTCCATCAAGTTTAATTTCTTCTTGAGTTGCAAGACCATTTTTAAAATAATCTTTTCCCCCATCAAAAAAGAAAGTAACATGTGCTATTTTTTCAGTTTCAGCAATTCTTAACTGTTTATATCCTTTTTTACTTAATCATTCTCCTAAACCATTTACAACTTCAATTGATTTAAATGCAATATGATTTGTTTTAACTGAATCTGAATATTCCATCATACATAGGAAATAAATTTTATCTCCTAAGAAAGTTAAATCTTTAAATGAAGCATCACTTCATGCAGCATAATCATGATTTGTAAATGTACTTGCCATTTGAATAGCTCTATCTGGTCTAAAGTTTATAAAAACAACAGTATCATTTTCTTTAACATAACCATTATTACAATTTGAATTATATGCAGGAATAATTCCTTCATCATCTTTTCCTAAATCATATTGTGATTGAATATATGATGCTGGATCTGTAAATGAGTTTTCACAATTTCTATTGACCATTGATTTGTAACCTTCAGCAACTCTTTCCATTCTTTTATCTCTATCCATTGAATAAAATCTTCCTGAAATTGATGCTACTTGACCAACTTTATATTTTTCAATTAATGTGTTTAATTCTTTTAAATAATTTAATGCCACAGTTGGTTTTGTATCTCTTCCATCTGTAAATAAATGTAAATAGATTTCTTTAACTCCAGCTTTAGCTGCTGATTCATATGTTGCAAACATATGTTTCATATGTGAATGAACTCCACCATCTGAAAATAATCCCATAATATGAAATGCACTATTTTTATCTAAAGAGTTTTTAATTGCTTTTTGAATTTCTTCATTTGAATCAAATTTATTTTCAGAAATTGCTTTATTAATTAATGATAAAGATTCATATTTAATTCTTCCTGCTCCTAAATGAATGTGACCAACTTCTGAATTACCCATTTGTCCTTCTGGTAATCCTACTCATTCACCACTTGCATGTGATGAAACTCATGGGTATTCTTTTTTTAAACTTTCTACAAATTCCATATTTGCTTGAAGAACAGCATTTCCTTTACCTGGTTCTGCAAGTCCTCATCCATCTAATATAGCCAATACTACTGGTTTTTTTGCTTTCATGTTTATTCTCCTAATATATATTTATTAATTGCTTTTGCCACTGCACCTTCTAAATTAGTATATTCAGAAACTACTGTTGCTTTATCTTTTATTTCTTGATGAGCATTTGCTGGTGCTATTGATAAACCTGCATATTCAAACATAGGTAAATCATTTGCTCCATCACCCATTGCTAAAATTTCTGATTTATTTATTGAGAATTTTTTTGATAAAAATTCTAAAGCATATTTTTTATTTATACCTTTTTTAGTTACTTCTCCTGCCAATGAACCCTCAGTTCAAGAAACTTCTAAACCTAAATTTCTTAATTCCTTGACAAACTTAATATTTGTATTCATTACAAGAATTTTATGACAATCTAACATTTCCATATCAGATGTAAAAACTACTGGTTCATAATCAAAAAAATGTGTTTCGTGTTCTAAAACTTTTGATCCTTTTATAGGTCTATTTATGTAACTTAATGTGTCATCAACTGTGTAAGCTCAAAGTTCGATTTCTTTAAATTCCTCTGATGTTTTTAAAAGTTCAAAAGCTTTTAAAACAGTTTGCTTATCTATAGGATTTGCATCAACTACTTGTTTATTTTTTAAATCATAAATAAGAGCTCCATTAAATGCAACAAAAATTGCTCCATCATTTGAAAAATCAAAAAGCTCAAGTCTATTTATTTTTGTATGAATTGGTCTTCCAGTAACAAAAACCACTTTTATTCCTTTTTTAATAGCTTGATTAATAGGTTCAACATTTTCCATAACAATGTCATCTAATGCTTTAAAAGTAGTCCCATCCATATCTAGTGCTAAAATTTTGTAATTCATATTAAATTATCCTTTATAGTTTACTAATCCTAAATATGAATCTTCAATTAAAGAAGCTCCACCAACTAGTGCCCCATCTATATCAGCCTGATCTAAAATATCTTTAATATTTTCTGGTTTCACACTTCCACCATATTGAATTAAAATTTCGTTTGCTACTTGTTCATTATAAATATCTTTAATAATATTTCTAATTTCTTTACATACATTTTGTGCAATTTCTGGAGTTGCTACTTTTCCTGTTCCAATTGCTCAAATTGGTTCATATGCAATAACTACTTTTTTTGCATCTTCTGGTGAAACACCTGCAAAATCTTTAGTAATTTGTGATTTAACTCACTCTATTGTTTTTCCACTTTCATAAGTTTCTAAACTTTCTCCACAACATAAAATTGGTGTAATATTTGATAATAGTAAAGCTTTTACTTTATTATTTATCATTTCATCAGTTTCTCCAAAAATGTCTCTTCTTTCTGAGTGACCAATAACAACGTATTTAACATTTAAGTCTTGTAACATTGGAATTGATATTTCTCCAGTAAAAGCTCCTTCTTTTTCAAAATAGCAATTTTGTGCTGAAATAACTATATTTTTTGCAACTTTTTGCACATCGCTTAACATAATTGAAGGTACAGCAATACCTGCAATTATATTTGAATCTTTATTAACTTTTGAATCTACTGATTTAATAAATTCAACAGCTTGTGAATTAGTTTTGAACATTTTTCAGTTCCCTACAATAATTTGTTTTCTCATTATTTTATATACTCCTTTAGTAACTACTTAATAATTTTACACCATATTCAATATTGATATTTTCCAAAATAAAAAATCCCCTTTTAAGGGATTTCTTTTTTTTTAACAGTTTGAACTTTTTCCTCTCTTATTACAATTAAAATAATTTCTTGCTTTTTTTATTCATCTTTATCATTATTTGATTTTACAATTTGTGGACTAAACAAAATTAAATCTTTCAACATTTTATCTAATTCCTCTTTTGTTTCTAAAAACATAATCTTAGAATATATAGAATTTGTATCTTGAGTTAGTTCTCTCTTTATAAAAGAACATACATATATAGAATTATTCAACAATTCTATAAACCTTTCTTTAGAAATATTATTAGTTATTTTACCTTTTTGAAGTAATGTATTGTAATATTCATTTTTAAATTCTTGATTAGAAGAATTCATCAAAAGAGCTGATGCTTTAATTTGAGAAAATAAATCTCTAGATCCTTTCCCGGATGGTTCACTTTTATTACATATAAGATACATTTGATTACTTTCAGAAATAAATATTAAGTCACAGATTTCTACTTTGTTAATAGTAACTTGATCACTGTGTATTATACCTTTTAATTCATTTGCTTTAATTGAATTAAATTGGTTATTATATTCTGATTCGTTATTAATATTTTCTAAATTCATTAGTTGACTGTTTTGTTTTAAGATGTCTATTTTTTTTTGATTATCTTCAAAATATTTTTTTATATTTTGATTAATTAAATTTATATAATTATTAGCTAATGAATATCATTTTCCATTTTCCAAATAAAAAGTCTTTTGATGTTCTTCAAAATAGTATTCAACCTCTATAGTATCTTTAATTTTCGCATTTAGCACTTCATTTCCATTATCTTCATAAATTTTTAATTTTCATTTATTAAAAAAAGTTTCTATTGAAGTACGAGAAATTTTATCAGGATCTTTTTTAAAATTTTTAATAAACTCTTCAAAAATATCATTAAATTCAATAGCATTTCTACTAGATAGAATTTCTCTTCCTTTATCATCTAAAAGTTGATAATTAGAAAATTTAGTAAAATTTTCATATAAATAGAAATTAATATAAATTTTTGAATAAATTATATCTCTTTTATTTAAATCACTTAGTTTATTGCTCATTTCATCATGCATTTTTGTGAATAAATCAGAGTTCTTTATTCCCTCTTCATTTACATCAATGAAATTTGATAAAAGAATTTTTAAAGGTAATTTATCTATTTCATCTATTTTTGACATTATTGAAAAATACTTTTCTATGGACATAGTTTCTTTAATTTCTAATGAATCGCCTGCTTCTATTCTTGTTTTAATATATTCACTATCATTTTTTTGATCCATTTCTTCTAAATCTTCCTGTGAAATAAGTCCTAAATCACATGCAATTTGATTTTTAATTCTAACTCTTGCACCTCCAAATTTATCCCAAAATGTTCTCTCACTTCTATAATTAGAGGGTCTTCTATTATAAAAAGCATTATACTGTCTTTTACCTTTATTGTAAGTTTGTTTTATTCCTTCGAAAACATTATCGTCTTCATCATAAATTTTGCATATTATTTCAGTACCAAAATTTCTTACAATAAATTGACTTATATAACTACTTGCATTCCCTCCTGTTGAAGCATATATGTCATCATTAACTGGCTTAAGTAATAAAAAGGAAAGCTTATTATTTTTCAAATCCATAATCTCTTTTTTATTTTTTTGATTTTTTTCATTATATTCTTCTATTTCTTTTCCAATAAAGCCTTGTATTCAATTAGGATCACTTTGTTTTTTATAAACTAATAAATAAAAATTCCCTTCTTCATTTTTTCTCTGATTATCTAATTTATTTATTTTTACAAAGTTACTGTCTTTTTTATCAAGATTGTTATTTTTTATTACTTCATCGATTATTAAACTGCAAATTTTTTCTTTATATTTTTCATCTTCTTCATTTTCTATAATTGAGTTAAATTTTTCTTTATCAATCTTATAAATTCTAAATTTCTTTTTAATTTCCATAACTTTACCCTTCTTTATAAATTATTTAATTTTAAAATCTAATTTAAAAAACTCTTAACTTATATAGATATAATTGATATATAAATTTAGCTTATCACTAAAAATAGTTACAATAATATTTTTATAATTTTTAAAATAATTGTAGTGATGAGTTCTTAAAATAAAATTCTATAAAATAGTAAATAATTTTTTTTATTAGTTATACTCTTTAATTTTAAATTCCATAATAAAATATTTATTAGTTATATATTTCTTAAGTTTCTTTTAATTATATTTTTAAACTTAAATAAATAAGATTTTATTTAATTTATTATCGGAATAGTTTAATTATAACTCCACTATTTTAATATTTATATATTTAATATCTACTTTATTATTAATAAACTCTTAGAACAGTAATTTTAGTTTGAATAGCAGTTTTAATATACTTTTTCAAAAATTTTTTGAAATATTTTTTAATTCTAAGGAGACTCTATATTATATTTAAAAAAGAAAGCATAACTTTCTTTTTTAAATATTTCTCTTTATTAATTTCTTAGCATTCTAATTAAAGGGATTTTTTATTTTAATAGTTTACTTGCTTCATTATCAATAACAACAGTTATATCAGAATGATTTAAAAGAACTGAGCAAGGTCAATCCTTTGAAATTGGTCCTTCTATTAAATTTTTTACAGCTAGTGCTTTTGCCTCTCCTGTTGCAATTAAAATAATTTTTTTTGCATTCATAATTGATTTTAATCCCATTGAGATTGCTTTTGTTGGAACATCTTTTTCATTATCAAAGAATCTTGAATTTGCCTCAATTGTTGATTTTGTTAAATCTACAATTGAAGTTAAACCTTCAAAATCACTTCCAGGTTCATTAAAACCAACATGTCCATTAATTCCCAAACCAAGTAATTGCAGATCTATTCCTCCATGTTTTAAAATTAATTCATCATATTTTTGTGCTTCTTCATTTGAATTAATCATTCCACTTGGAACAAAAGTATTTTCCATTTTAATATTTATATGATTGAACAACTTATCATTCATAAAATATCTATATGACTGATTATGAGTTGATTCTAAACCTTTATATTCATCTAAATTAAAAGTTGTAACATTACTTCAATCAATGTTTTCTTCTTTTGATTTTGAAATAATATTTTCATATGTAGTGATTGGTGAACTTCCAGTTGCCAATCCTAAAACTATATTTGATTTTGATTTAACTTCCTTAAGAATTAAATCACTTACTACTTTTCCTGCTTCTTTGTTATCTGTAACTTTAATAATTTTCATATCTTATTTCTCCTATAAATATATATTAACTAAATTTTAGAACTAGTTTATTTCAAAAGTCAAAATAATTATATAAGTCTTCTGTAGATTCTAATTTTAAGTTTAATCTTGGTATCATTCTTTGTAATAATACACATGTTAATAATCTATTTTTACCCCTAAATAGAAATTTTGCTTCATCTGTAATAATAACAACACCAAAAGTTTCAATATAAGCTTCACTTATAGAGTTATTTTTAATTATTTTAATAACTTTTTGATTATTATCAGTCAAATAAATATTAAAATTAGAGAAATAGCAATCAAATTTACCAAGCAATTTAAGCTTTTTTTCTTTCTTTTCTGGACTATAGTTATGAATATTAACATTTGTTTGAATTAGATTTATTTTTTCTTTTCTCTCTAAATCAAATTTTACAGGTAGTTGTTTTAAAGGTCTTCAAGAATTAAAAATTAATTCTTCTAAATCTCGTATAAATTTTTCTTCTCTTGAAGTTAATGTTAAACTTAATTTTTTAATATTTCTATTTAATTTTGTAACAAAATTTTCAGATAGTTTAAAGTGCAAATTAATTCATCTTCAAAGAATTCAATATTTAAAGTATGTAAATGTATTTTTATCATTTACCTTTTTTTCCACTCTTTTAATATATCATTTTGATTTTCTAGATAAATTATGCTCATCAAAATATTTGATAAAACTTGATCTTCTTAAATAATAGTTAATATCTCCATTAATTCTTAAAAACACTTATATACCACCTCAATAATTTTTTTTAATTTTTCCTATTTTTTTAAAAATTTTTTCATTAATTTTAATTAAGCCCCTAGATTTCATATATTATTATAATATAAAAAGATAAAGGAGCAAAGTAAATGAAAACTATAGTTATAGGGACAAATCATGCTGGTACAACAGCTGTTAGAACTCTAAGAAGATTAGACTCTAAAATGGATATCACAACATATGATCAAAATGATAATATATCATTTTTAGGTTGTGGAATAGCATTATGAGTTGGAGGAGAAGTTAAAGATCCAAATGGATTATTCTATGCATCTCCAGAAATTCTTGCAGGAGAAAATATTAACGTAAAAATGGAACATAAATGAGTGGGAATAGATGCAAAGAAAAAAACTGTAAGAGTTAAAAATATGAAAACAGGAGAAGAATTTGATGATAACTACGATAAATTAGTTATTGCATCAGGTACTTGACCAATTTTTCCTCCAATTGAAGGAATTGACTTAGAAGGTATACAAATTTGTAAAAATTATCACCATGCTAAAGTAATTAAAGCAGCAAATGAAAATAAAGCTATTAAAAAAGTAGCAGTAGTTGGGGCAGGATATATTGGAGTTGAATTGGTAGATGCATTTGTTAAAAGTGGAAAAGAAGTTTCACTTATTGATATTGCTGACAGAATTATGCCAGTGTATTATGATAGTGAATTTACACAATTGGTTGAAACAACTATCAAAGAAAAAGGAGTTAATTTAGCACTAGGACAGAAAGTTGTTAAATTTGAAGGAAAAGATGGAAAAGTAACAAAAGTAGTTACTGATAAAGGAACAATTGAAGTTGATTATGTTGTGTTTTCAGTTGGAGTTGTCCCTCAAACAAAATTACTTGAAGGAGTAATTGATCTTGATGAAAGAGGAGCAATTAAAACAAATGAATTTATGCAAACTTCAAACAAAGATATTTATGCAGTTGGAGATTGTGCACAAGTTTATAATTGTTCATTGAAAAAAGACACACAAATTGCTTTGGCAACAACAGCTGTAAGAACAGGAATTTTAGCAGCAGCTAACATAGTTAAAGGCAATGCTTTAGAAAGTCCTGGATTTACTGGAGCAAATGGTATTGAAGTATTTGGTTGAAAAATGGCTTCAGTTGGTATATCAATGGAAGCATGTAAACGTTTTGGAATTGATGCTGAAGAAATTATGTTTAAAGATTCAGATAGACCAGAGTTTATGTCAACTTACAAAGATGTATACATAAAAATTATTTGAGAAAAAAAATCAAGAAAAATTATTGGAGCACAAGTTGCTAGTGTAAATAATCATACTGAAATAATGTATATGTTTGCATTAGGTATTCAAAAAGGATTAACAATTGATGAATTACCATTAGTAGATATTTTCTTCTTACCACACTTTAACAAACCATATAATTTTATTACATTAGCTGGTTTAGAAGTATTAGGATTAAACTACTTTAAAAAATAATTAGTAAATTAGAAAAACTTGATAGAAGAAAATACTTTTGTTAAGTCTAAAAGAAAAAATCACCTTTATTGGTGATTTTTTATTAATTATTTTAAAATAAATAAATTCATTTTAAAGAGAATATAAAAAGAAAAGTTTTTATTATAACTTTCCTTTTTATATTTTCTTTTATTTTTTTATTTAGTGATCTTCATATCCTTAATATCAGAAACTTGAACTTTAATTTCTTTATTAAACTTAATCTGATTTGCATCTTTTACAAAATATCTTGAAGTAAAAGTAGTTTCATAATTATTGCAAAATATCTCAATTGAAGATGCATCAATGTATATTTCTACTTTTTGTGAATCACAAAGTCTTTTTTCTTGTCTTGAACTTTCAAAGTCTCATTTTGGAGCAGCTGTTTGTTTTGTTCTATCAATAATTATTTCATCTTTGTTAAATAAAACTTCTACTTTTTGTCCTTGATCATTTACAATCTCTAAACTTAATTGCCCTATTAAATCAAATTCTAAATGAAGAGATTTATTTAATTTTAATTTATCTACACTAACTTCTTTTGAATTTTTTAAAACATTACTTTTAAAATCACTGTATGGTTTTTGAATTAATTTACCTTTTTCAATATTTATTTCTCTTGGAATTGAAAGCATTGAGTGTCATGAATATTCATCTGTTGGATATTGTACATCAACTGCTCCCATTCAAGCAATGGACAACAACTTATTGTTAGCCCAATAGGTTTGAGGAGCATAGTAATCGTGACCATAGTCTAACATTTTTAAAGGCTCTTTTTCATTTAATTTATTATTTGCAAAATCTAAATCGTCAATTAATGTATAAACCACATTTCTTGAACCATTTAATTCATATCTATCAGATTCATTAAATCAACCTTCTGAGGATATAAAGAATAAGTATTTGCCATCAATATAATCTAGATTTGGACATTCTCACATATAACCATAATCATCTTTTAGACTTGGCTTTAGAATTCTGTCAAACTCAAATTTGTCTTTTTCAGTTTGCTTATAAAAAGCAAGTCCACCTTTCATATCTGATTTACACTGAACTCCAAATATCAGATAACTTTTACCATTATATTTAAATATTTTTGGATCTCTTGCATGTGCTGTGAATAATTTTTCATCATGTTCTACTACAGTTTTTTTATTTACAACCTTTTCATCTTTAAAATCTGCTGCAATTTGAACTTCTCTTAGCATAGTTCCTTTTCCATCTTCAATATTTCCAGTATAGTAAATTGTTACATCTCCATTTTCATCTTCATATGCTGATCCAGAAAAAGCTCCGTGAATTTCATCTTCAATTTCTGGAACAATAGAAACTCCTAAGTCATGATAATTAACAAAGTCTTTTGTTTTTAAAAGCATTCAATGTTTATAACCATGATAAGGTTGAATAGGACTTCATTGATAATGAATATAATGATAACCATCTTTATATAGTAACCCATTTGGATCATTTAATAATCCATTTGGTGGAGCAATGTGATAACTTGGTCTGTAGTATTTATCTTCTTTAACAAGTTTATTTGCTCTATTAATATCTTCTGATTTATGTTCATTATATTTATTTCATAATATATTTTTATTTAATTTCATTTAGTTTTCCTCCAAAGTCTCTTTCTAAAACATTATCGTTTATATTTTTAAAGTATTTAATTCTTGAGAATATGAAAGTCATTGCAAAAGTAACAATAAATGTGGCTATAATTGCAATTGCCATTCACAAGTATGGTCCTCCTGCAATTGTTTTAATATTCAAGTTTTCTAAAACTGATGAGTTTTGAGTTATTGATAAGAATATTAATAGAGATGCATTTCCCAATGTACACCCTATTCCTGCAAAAGTTGTAATAATAATTCCAGTAGCAGCTCCAATACTTGCTGCAAGTACTGGATATAGGAATCTTAAGCCTATTCCAAATAAGGCAGGTTCAGTAGATCCACTTATGAAAGCTAAAGAGTAAGCAGGTATTGAAACTGATTGAACATCTTTATTTTTTCTATTAATAATTGATACAGCCAATACACTTGCTGCAACAGCAATGTTTAATTGTGTAAACATTGGCATAATAGTTGTACCTTTGTACATTGTGAATTGTTGCATATTTACAACAACAAATATTTGAATAAATCCTGTAACAACCATTCAAGGTAGGGTTAAACCAAATAATGGGTTAAATATATATTTGGCAATTGAATTTGTTGTTGCTCAAAGAACTCCATAATTAATTCCAAATGTAATCATTACACCAATTGGTGCAATAACAAGTATTGATAAAAAGAATGTTACTATTGTAATCCCAGGAATGGCAACCATTTCTTTAAAGACTGGAATACTTTTTTTAGTAAATAATCTTTCTAAATAAACTGCAATAAAACTTATTCCTACTAATGGTAAAATTTGAGCTTCTAGAGAGATTCTTCAAGGATAACCTTGTTCTTGTGCCCACCCTTCTCCATTTTTAATAAAAGCTAATGGTCAATGAAATGTAGTACTATTTGTGTCAATAATTTGAGTTATTCCTGCTAATTGGAAAAAACATAAAACAACTCCCAATGAAATACCAATTGCTTCACTACCCTTCATTAATCTAAAAATAGATCATGGTATTAATACAGAAAATGCTAAATTTAAAGCATCTTGTAGCATTAGAAATATATTTCCTATAACTTCAAGTGGCTTATTTAATTCAGCTAAAGTCTGTGCTCCAAACTTTATACCTGTAAAAATATTTGCCAAAGTAGAAACTATTGCCAACGTTATTAAAAGAGGAATTATAGGTTTCATAATTATTGAAATTCCATCAGTTAATCTTTTAAAAATTTTATCTTTTCTTGTGATACTAATGTCAAAGTCGTTTGGTACTGAATCATAAGATATTTTTAAAACTTTTAAAAACTCTATTGTTATCTTTTCTATATCTTTGCTAATTAACAATTGTAAAGTATTTTCTTTTATTACATACTTTTTAAATAATACAGTATTATCTAAAGCCTCTACATTTAATTTTGAAATATCTAATAAAACTATTCTAATTCTTGTAGAACATCTATTAATAGAATCAATATTTTTTGAGCCTCCAACAGAGTCTCTTAAAATTTTGTAATCTTGATAATTTTCAGACTCTGCTTTTACTTTTAATACTCCCATTTTTATATCCTTTCTTATAGAATTATTTCTAAATTAATTTATTTTTATAGAAATAATTTTACAAATTCATTTTATTCTTTCTAAAATATTTTTTTTGGAGAAAATCAAATAACCTATAATCATAGGCAGAAAAATATATATTTTTTAACAGATATTAAAAAAATGATATATTTAATTTATTAAAGTAAGGAGTAATAATAATGAAACCAAATAAATTAAAACCAGGAGATAAAATTGCAATAGTTAGTCTTTCTTCTGGTATATTAGGAGAAGATTTTTATAGTCATCAACTTGAAATTGGTACAAAGAGATTAAAACAATTTGGACTTGAACCCGTATTTATGAACTCGACATTAAAAGGTTCTAAATATATAAAGGAACACCCTGAGCAAAGAGCAAAAGATTTAAAAGATGCTTTTAAGAACTCTGAAATCAAAGCTATATTATGTGCAATTGGTGGTGAAGATACTTATAAGACCATACTTTTTTTACTTGATGATAAGGATTTTATAGAATCAGTTAAGAAAAATCCAAAAATTTTTATAGGTTTTTCTGATTCTACAAATAACCATTTAATGTTTAATAAACTAGGGCTTAATACTTTTTATGGACATAGTTTTCTAAGTGATTTTGCAGAACTTGATCAAGAAATGTTAATTTATTCTAAAAAAGCTTTTGAAGTTCTTTTTAGTTCAGAAAATAATATAGACATTAAATCTAGTGCTGAGTGATTTGAAGAGAGAAAGGATTTCTCAATTAAATCACTTAATACATCTAGATTAAAACATATTGAAGAAAATGGATATGACTTTTTAAATGATAAGAATACAATAGTTGGTAAGCTTTTTGGAGGTTGTTTAGAAAGTTTATATGATGGATTGACAGGAAAAAGATATGCTGACCAAAAAGATATTTGAAAAAAATATAATATATTTCCAAAAACAGAGAGCTTAAAAGAGACAATATTTTTTATAGAAACTAGTGAAGAATCTGCATCACCAAAAGATTTTGAGCGTATGATTATGTGCTTAGAAAAGGAGAAGATTTTTAAATATATAAAAGCTCTTATTGTAGGTAAACCTCAAGATAATAACTTTTATTTTGAATATAAAAATATACTAAATAAAATTTCTGAAAAGTATAATTTACCTATTGTTTTAAATATGAATTTTGGTCATAGTTATCCAAGAACTATAATTCCTTATAATTGTCTTATGAAAATAGATTTTGAAAAAGACAATATTTCTATAATAGAAAATATAGTTAACTAGCAAATTAATTTTAGATTATATCCAAAGATATGGTAATTGAAAATTAAAAAAAAGAAAACTCTTATGTTTTCTTTTTTTTATATTCCTTTTAATAAAAATATTATATTTCAAATTTCTATTTAAGTCCAACAATTATTCCGTTCTCTAAATCTATATCTTTTGAATTAGGATTTTTGTTCAAACCAGGCATGCTCATTACATTATTAGTATAAACAAGAATAAATTTAGCTCCTGTATTTACATTAACATCTTTTATTATCATTTCATAATTTGGCTCTTTTAAATCATTTCCATCAATTGAATTTGAAGATTTAACCATGCAGATTGGCAGCTGTGAATATTTAGTTTTTTTAATGGCATTTATTTTTTCTTGTGCATTTTTAGTGATTTTAAAGGTTTTTAAATAATAGAAATTTTTAACTACTTTTTCAATTTTTTCTTCTATTGTTTCATTTGAATTTATCAGCTTTTTAAAATTTTGCTTTATTTCACAAAGTTCAACAACTTTTTGTGCTAAATTTTCTGCACCTTTAGCTCCATCAGTATAAGCTTTATTCATTTCTCAGTTATATTTATTTTCATCTAATCATCTTTTTAAAATTCCTAATTGCTCTTCACTATCTCCTTGAATAAAGTTAATTGCCACTATCAAATTTAAATTGTATTGAGTTATATGTTTTAAATGTTTCTCTAAATGATCAAAGTTATTTTCAAAATCATTGTGTAAATTTAACGCTCTTAAAGTAACTACCATTACAGTACAATCAGGAATTAAGTCATTATCATTATTTATAACATTCATGTATTTTTCAAATCCTAAATCACTTCCAAAACCAGACTCTACTATACAATAATTGGCTAAACTTAACCCTAGTTTTGTTGAAATTATTGAATTTGTTCCTGTTGCTATATTTGCAAAAGGACCACAGTGCACTAAAGTTGGTGTATCATATTTTGTTAAAACAAGATTTGGCTGAATAGCTTTCTTCAGAATAGCCATCAATGACCCTGTGATATTTAGTTCTCTTAAATAAACTTCTTTTCCATTCAAATTATAAGCTATTAGTGAATTATCTAATCTTTCTCTTAAATCCTTAATATTTTTTGACAGACTCAAGATAGTCATCATATTGCTTGCAGCTGTTATTGTAAATTCTTCAGTTCTTGATATTTTACTTCCTATTTTTAATTCTATTCTTCTTAATGCTCTGTCATTTACATCCATACATCTTTTTCAAACTACCTTATTTGAATCAATTTTTAAATCTGTATTTCAATAAACTTCTGAATCAATTTGAGCTGAAATTAAATTATTTGCTGTTGTAATAGCGTGAAAGTCTCCAGTGAAATGTAAATTTATTTCATCCATTGGTATAACTTCACTTTCTCCTCCTCCAGTTGCTGTTCCTTTTCTTCCAAAAACAGGACCTAAACTTGGTTCTCTAAGTGCTAAAATTACATTTTTCCCTATATATTGCAAACCATCAGCTAATCCAATTGCTGTTGTTGTTTTTCCTTCTCCTGCTGGAGTTGGATTTATTGAAGTCATCAATATTAATTTTCCTTTATTATCTTTCATATACTTTTCATAATCAATTTTTACTATTTTTTTGCCATAAAATTCATAATCATTTTGATTAATTTTGAACTTACTTAATGCTTTTAATATTTTTTCCATTATAATCACCTTTAGAATATCTTTTTTAGAAAGGATTTAAATCATGAGCAAAATTATTGATGGCAAAGAATACGCTCAAATTCTAAATACTAACCTCAAAAATAGTATAGAGCAATTAAAAGCAAAAAGAAAACCAAAACTTATTATTATTCAAATTGGAAATAATTTAGCAAGTAATAAATATATAAAAAACAAATTAAAAGCTTGTCAAAAAGTTGGTATAATTGGGGAACTTAAAAAATTTGATGAAAATATAAGTGAAAAGAATTTAAAAAAAGAAATTGAAAAAATTAATAAAGATTTATTAGTAGATGGATTAATTGTACAATTACCTTTACCTTCGCATATTGATGAAAAAGAAATTACAAATTTCATATCTCCTTTAAAAGATGTTGATGGTTTTAATGCTTTAACTTTAGGAAATATTATGTTAAATAATTCAAAAATATATCCTGCAACTCCTTTAGGAATTTTAAAACTTTTAGAGTGAAAAAATATTGATCTGAGTGGAAAAAATGTTGTTATTATTGGAAGAAGCAATATTGTTGGAAAACCATTAACTAATATGCTAATAAATAAATCAGCAACAGTTACTACTTGTAATACAAAAACAAAAAAAATAGAAGAAGTTTGTAAAAAAGCAGATATTTTAATAAGTGCAGCTGGTGCAGCAAATTTAGTAACAAAAAAATTTGTTAATAAAAACATGATAGTTATCGACGTTGGAGCAAATTTTCTGAACGGCAAATATTCTGGAGATGTTAAATTTGATGAGGTTTCAAAAATTGTAAAATATATTACACCAGTACCAGGTGGAGTTGGTCCAATGACAATTGCTTGTTTGTTACAAAATACTTTTATTTTGTATAAAGAAAAGGAAAATATCTCATAAATTAAATATAATTTAAACATTAAAAATTTAAAAAATAAAAAGCTTATTAGTTATTAATAAGCTTTTTATTTTTTTCCAAAAATCCATTATACATCCAACTTTTACTCAAATTCATATTTATAGACATTTTATGCACTATTCCCATTTTAATAAATTCTATAAAGAGTTAGTATTCAGTATAACTCTAGATTTAATCAAATTAAGATACATTTTTTTCGGTTTTTGATTAAACATATAAGAACAACTCTGATGTTTTAAATAATAAGACCTATTTTCAGTATACTTAAAAAAGAGATAAATAAATTATTTAAATATATTATAGAGAAATAGTTTTATTTTTTTGTCTTTTATTTAGAGTTATTTTTATAGACATCATAATTAAAGCAATTATCATAAATAATGTAAGTAAAATTATTAAACCTATCAATGAATTTTTTATTAATAACATAGTTGTAAAAAATATTGCAGTAATAATTAAAGAAAAAAAGGCATTTCCTGCTACATGATCTATTATCATAGCTAAAGAAAATTCATTTTCAGAAACAATAGATCTGAATGTCTTAGCTTTTGTTTTCTCAATAATAGAATAACTAGCTCCAAAAATAAACATTAGTATTGTTAATAAAGAATAGTAATAGTAATTTACATTTTTAGTAACAAGAAAATAATTTAATACCAAAAATCCAATAAAAGTTAAAACAGAAACTATAGTTACTAACATTGCTATTTTATTAATATTTTTATTATTGTATTTTATATTTGCAAATATTGCTTGAGCTATATATTTGCTCAAAAAGCCTAAAACCAAAAATATAAGAACAATACCATTTTTATTATTTCATTCGATAAAAATTTTATTATTGTCAAATATTATAAAATAGAATAAAACTAATGATAAATCTAAAAATTTAAAAAATCCTATAAAGTAGTTCTGAACCAATACTTCTAAAAAAAATACTTTCTTTTTCTTAAGGGTAGAAAATGAATTTCTATCAATATTTAAAACATTACCATCCAACATAATATTTTTATTAAGCATTAGTAGAAATAAAATTAAAATTGAAATCAGCATAAAAAATATTAAAACATAAATACTTCCAAGATAATAATTAATTAGAAATGGTAATGGCAATAGTAAAAAACCAAAAATAGAGTTATATTTTGAAGTTTTATTTTTTAACTTATTTCTATATTCATAGCTCTTGATAGTTTCAATATTTATAGGTAAAAAACCTGCAATGAATACACCAAAAAGAACTAAACCAGTTATTGAAAAAGCTAATGTAATGTTATACTTTTGTGATGTAAAAGAACTAAATGTAAAAATAATTGCTAATAGTAAACCCACAGAGTTAATTTTGAGCATATTTAAATTACCTATTTTTTTCGCACTTTTCATTCAAAGTGGAGTTACAAATAACATTAATAGAGGAACTATAATAATAGTTGCCAAATAATTTATGTTATTTAGTACAGTTACCATTTTATAAGGTACAAAACTAAAATAGCAAATTAATAGCATCATTGAGAAAATCATTGATACTAACTGAACATTATAATTAATTTTTTTGTCACTTACTTTATAAGTACTATCTTCTATTGTTTCTATATATTTTTTAAAACTTTTATTAAAAATAGTTGAATATTTATAATTCAAATGAGTCATAACTTGAAATATTTTTTTAAAAATAGTTGGAGTTAAAATACAATACATAAAAAATATTATATAAGCTTCATGTAAATGAACCAAATACATTGAGTAACCATTTATTTTTCCATAAACTAATATTGAAATTATTAAATAAAATGTTGTTATCATTAAACCAAAAATAGGTAAAATAATGTAAGCAATAGCATTATTTTTTAAAATTATTTTTCTCATAATAATAAGAAAAATATTTAATAATAAATATACAGTGATTGTTGATGCTCAAAGAATAATATCTTTTGATATTAAAAAACTTAAAGCAGATATTCCAGCAGTTGAAATTATAGATATATTTGACTTAAAAAATAGTCCTGTAATAAGAATTATAATTAAAGTCAAATCAAATCCTGGCAAAGCTAAAAAAGTTAATTTTAAACAGATACCAACTGATAATAGCATTGCGCTTATTGTCATATCAAAAATTATATTTTTTTTATTTTCCATTTATGTTTTCCTTCCTTTTTATAAATAAAAAAGGATTAGGAATAAAAATCATTCATACTTCTAACTAAAAATCTCACTTTTTTTCCCTACTTTATATTGAAATTAAATTCTCCATCTTCATTATCGAAAACAACACCATCACCATTCATTGAAATTCTATTGTTATAAATTTGAATTTCTACTTCTGAATGAGGTTTATCAAAATAATCACAATCTTTATACACACTTGTTATTTTTATAACTCTTTGGTTTTTACTTCCAATTAATCTTCTATTTTTATCTAACAGTTTCATAATAAAAGGTCCATCAATTAATATATCAATGCACTCTAGTATTTCTTTATGTTCTTCTAGTAAATTTTCATATATATATCCCGTAAAACAAATTACTGTTAAATTATTTTTTTGACTCCACTGAACAAGTTCTTTTAAACCATCAGGCTGTAAAAAGGGTTCTCCCCCTATTAAAGTTATACCCTCAATATTAAATTTTTTCTTTGCTTCTAATATTTTCTCATAAATAAATTCATTTGGCATAAACATTTTTTTTTCTAGTGCAAGTAGTTCTTGATTTGAACATCCTCTACACCCAATATTGCATCCTTGAAATCATATTACAAATCTTGTTCCAGGACCTTCAATTTCACTATTCATTAAAAATTTTCCAATATTTAAATTAGCCATTTATTATAAAATTAATTTTTCCCTCTTTATGAGAAGTTAAAATTTTAGTTCCTTGTCTAATATTTTGTAAATTATGAAAAATAAATTCTGAGAGAGGATCAACTAAATTTGTTTCTAATGAGTTTAACACATCACGTCCTCCACGTCTCTCATCTGCATTTCTTAAAATAATTGCAATTAAATTTTGATCATTTAAATCAATATGTAATTCTGCTTTATATTTTTCATAGATTGCAATTTGTATTGGTTTTACTTTTTGGCGAATAATTTTAGATTTTAAACTTAAATCACTTATGAAATTAAATGGAACAATATTGTTTCCAAATCTTCCTAAAAGTTCTGGTCTATTTAACTCATTTGTAAAATGATCTTGAACTCTTTTAATAAATTCATTATAAACATTCTCTTTGTTTTGATTTGGATTTACATCAGCTGCTCCTATATTTGAAGTAAAGATAATAAAAGTTTCACTAAAACTAACTGTTTGTCCTGTATTATCTGTTAATCTACCATCCTCTAATATTTGTAAAAACTTATCAAATATTTTTGGGTTTGCCTTTTCAATTTCATCAAATAGAATTACTGAAAATGGTCTTGCTTTTACAGAGTTTGTAAGTTGTCCTCCACCTTCAAAACCAACATAACCGGGAGGTGCTCCTATTAATTTCTGATCTGAGTTTTCTTGTCCATATTCTGACATGTCAAATCTAATTAGATTTGCTTCATCGTTAAAAAGAAAAGTTGTAATAGCTTTTGCCAATTCTGTTTTACCAGTTCCTGTTGGGCCAACAAAGAATAAAGTTCCTTTTGGTTTACTTCTTTTTGAAGAATAAGTTATACCAGTTAAACCAGTATATGCCTTATAAATAACTTTCGCTACTTTTTCTATTGCTTCATCTTGTCCAATAACTTTTGATGAAAGTTGTTCTTTAATCTTCAACATTTTTTCATAACTTAATTCTTCTCATGGAGAAACTTTTTCTCCATAATTATAAATATTGAACATTTTATTAAACTTTAAGGGGCTTTCAAAATTGCAACTAAATTTTGCAAAATGTGAGATTTCTTTCAAAGTTCAACCTTCTGTTGCATCAACAATATTGTTAAATTCACTTGCTATATCTATCACTTGAACTCTTGGTTTAATTGTTGCTAAAAATTCTTTTCTTTCATCTCTACTTGGTTTTGGTAAAGTTAATATTATTATTTCTGGATTATCTAAATATAAACTTGGTGGTAACTGATTGATTTTTTTAGTTAAAAAAATTATACAGTTAGTTAATTCATCAATTTTGGAAATTAAAAAATTAGATTCTTTTAATGTTTTTGAAAATTCTGTAAGAACACTTCTATCATCAACATCCAATCCCTGATCACTAAAAACATAATTTGTATAATCTGCTATAAAACCAACTTTTTTTTCATCTTCTCTATTAATATTCTTATTTAAAATCTTAAAAAAATCAATCGGTTTTTTTAGCACTAAAGAATCAGAACTTTCAGACTCATTGTCATTAGAAAATAACTCTTCAAAATCATTTGAAATAGAGTCACCTTGATTTTCAGAAACTGAGTGTAAAATTAAATTAGATATCTTTTTTCCTTTTAAGCCTGAATTTTGATCAAAAACAAATTTATCCAAATAATTCTTTTGATCAAAAATATTCATTATAATTTCATGAATATTAATGTAATTACCCTCGAACTCATAAATATCATCTATATTTCCTTCAATAATAATGGCTTTTTTAATACCTATTAAATTTTTTAACTGATTTAATTCTCTTTTTACACTCATTTTCTCACCTACTTACTTGAATTAGAATTAGTATTTTTATCCTTAATTATTTTTTTATTTTTAGCAATATATTTTGGTTCTCTATATTGTTTTTTAAATTCATCACTAGAGTGAAGATTAAATTCTTTAAGTTTATTAAGAAAATTTTGAGCATCAACATCATGTTTATGATCTTCAAAACCTTCTCAATTATAAACAAAACTTCCATCTAATCTTACAGCAAAGTCTGCAGTTTCCCCACTTAACTTTTCTCCATGAATTAGAACTAAATTTTTTTCCGCTAGTTTTCTAATATTGTCTTCATTAACAATATACCCAACCTCTCTAATAGCTTTAACAATTTTTATTACATTATCTTTTCTTACAGCTTCTTGCTCTGCTGTTTTTGATGATTTCAGAAAATAATCTTTAATATTACCTTGTAAATTAATTAAGTTAATTAAACTCATAAATTCTTTTGCATCTTGTTTTATAGAATTTACAATATCTTGATCATCTTTGTAAAGATCAATTGAAGAAGAAACAACTTCTTTTACAATAGAACTATTTGAGGCTTTATATTTTTTTAAATTTTGCAAAACAAAGTCATATAACTCATTGTCTTTTTTATTAATCAAAGTGTGCTGGTTTTGTTCAAACAATCTTTTTATATATAATTTATCTTCAGAGTTAGAATACTTAGCAATCAAAGAGTTTTTTAAGTTTTCTATATCTTCAAATACATTTTTATCTAATGCTTTTAATAAATTTTCTTGTTCTTTTTCAAGAACATCTTTTTTGAAACAGAATACTTTTGCTTTAAAATCGGCAATAACTTCTCTTTTTCTTTCTGCATATCTTTGAATTTCATTATATGTTTCAATTGCAACATGAGTGTTAGAAGAGACTTCTCTTTCATAGGTATTTTTAGCTAAATCCATTTGTTCTTTAGTTAATTCTTCTAAGATTTGCTCTATTTGTTTTTTAAAATATCCTGAACTATCAATTTGTTTACATTCATCTATTAATTGATTGATATACTTTATTAAAAAATCAATATCTTTTTTTATAAAATTAAATTGCTTTTCACAATTAACTAAAATTTCTTCAGCTGTCATACTCATAACTATTATCCTCCAAATAAAGTAGTATATTTTATTAAATCATCTTCTGTATATTCTCTTTTTTTACCAAATATTATATTAAGAGCTATTTTATAAGTTTGTTCATCATCTTTTAAAATTTTTTCAACTTCATCTGATTTATTTTCAATATTTTTTACTCATTCTAATTTTAACTCAATTGGCATATTATATATACTTTTATCTAAAAATTTATTTAAAGCTTGTTCAATATTATTAATATATTTTCCTGCAATAAGTTGGACTTTGTAATTTATACTAGTATTTAAAAGAGTTTGAAGTTCAGTAATTTTATACTTGTAATATGTTTTATAAAAATCAACTAGAGATTCAGACAAATTAATTAAATAAGTATCAAGTTTTTTTATATCTAATGAGTTTTTAACTAAATCTATTAAAGATGTCAATAATCTACTATAATTATCTTCTACAAATTGATAGTTAGACATATACAACTCTTTAGTTAGTTTTCCAATTAAATTTAAGGTATTTGCATGTTGAATTCAAACATCTGAGTTATATTTATTATCATTAAACATTTCAGCTCTATTATTATTTTTAAAATAATTAGTTAATACTATCAAAGAGTTCTTTACATTAAATTTTCAGCCATCAATTGAATTTTCCTGTAAATAATGATTCATTTTATATATATTTTCAATATTATTTTCTACATCAATTTTATTAAAAATATCTAATATATTTTTTGAGTCTTTAAATTCATAATTTTTAATTATCTCAAACATCTCTTCATCTGATTTATTTTTTGAAATATCTATAATTAAATCTTTTGCTATTTTTTCAAGAGTTAAAGATAATTTTCTATTTTCTGATTCTAATAAATAATTTCTCATTTCAATATAGTTTGATCCACTATTTACAGTATCTAATAAAAATTTTTCTAGAATTGCAATTACTTCCCTTTCTAAACTAAGTCTCTCCAAAATTATATATATGCTCATTGAAGTTTTATAATTTGAATTTAATAAAGAATGTTCAAACTTTTCTAAAGCATTTTTAATATTTGATTTAAATAGTGAAACTAAGTTTAAAGGATCTGTTGGATTTTTGTATAAGAAAAAAACAGGAATATTCAAATTTATAATTTCAACTAGTTTATTTGCTACTAAAAAACCATTCATTAAATTTTGAGAATCTAAATAAATAAATGAGTTTGATTGCAAAACTTCATTATCAATATAATCAACATAAAAGATTAATTTGTCATCAACTATATCTGTAACTTTAGTATTTCTTTTAGAGTTATAAAAAATAATAATTTGAATATTTTTAGTAAAATCTTTATTCTTTATAATCTCTGTATCTGACTTAATAAATTGATCATTTATTAAAAGTAAATTATAATTTGTTTTCACATTTAAATTAGATAACAGTTCTGGAGATGAAATAAATTTGTGTTTGTCTTTAAAAGAGATCTCCGGAACAAATATTTTTTTTAATTTTTCATCATATTTATTTAAAACATCTTTTAAAATTTCTAATGAGATTTCAGAGTTTAATCTTAGATAATTATTAAAGAAGTTATTATCTGTTTTAATTTTAAAAGCCCCGTTATTAAAAATTTCTATTGAAGCTTCTATTGCGACATTTTCTGTTTTTATGTATTCTTCAAATGCTCTAATATTTTCTATTAATTCATCGTCAATTGAGATATTTTTTAAAACACAGTTTTCTCCAAATAAATTTTGATCTTGTTTAACTAATTCACTTAGTTTAGATGAAATTAAATTTTTATTTTTAATTTGTGAATACTCAACTGGAATATTAATTTTGTGGCTAAATTTTAAATCAGTTATTCTTTTATCTCAGTTAATTTCTTTTAAAACTTCTATTTCCTTTGTAATTGGATCAAAAAAATATTTAAAATCTTGAGTCTTATTATCTTGAGAAATTGTATAGTCTCCAGTTTTGAATTTTTGTTCAATTTGTTCTTTTATTTTAAAATTATTAATTGGAATATTCATATTTAATAAATCAACACTCAGTCTAATTTTATTTACCTCAATAACTTTAAAGTTAATTAAATCTCTTAAAGCTTTTTCAAACACTGTTTGATTTAATATATTAAAATCCTGTTTCAAAATTTCTGATAGAGTTTTTCTTTTATTTGGATATTCTATAATAATTAATAAAATCAAAAATTCCATAAATGTTGGTTTTCTAATTTCTGAATATTTAATTTTTAAAGCTAAATATAATTTATCATATAGAATTTCAATTTTATTAAATATCATTTTTTAGTCCTCCAAAATATCAATGGGTTTTAATAGACAACCTTCAAAATCCAACTTTGCAATTATATCTGCATAAACTTGATAACTGTTTGAAACATTAGGATTCTCTATAGTTGGAATTTTAACAGTAATATCATTAACAGCTCTTTGAGCACCAATAATTATTAATAATTCTCTTGCTCTTGAAAAAGCAACATTTATTCTCTCATATTTTTTTAAAAATTCTCTTCCCGATTTGTTTGATAATTTTTCTGGATTTCTTACAATGTTAACTAAAACATAATCAGCTTCTTTACCTTGAAAATCATCAACTGTGTTAATAATAATATTAATATTTTCATATTTTTTTAAATTTATTTCTCTTTTTAATTTCTCTACATGTAAACCATAAAAACTTATTATAGCTACTGAAGGTTTTATTTTTGAGTTTTTTTCTTTAACTGCCTCATTTATTTTATTTAAAAGTTTTTTAGTTATCTGTAATTCTAATTCATTAAATAAGCTTGTTGAATATTCTTCTCCTTGTTCAAAATTTATTTCATTTTGTAAGTTTTTAGATGAGTCAATTCAATAAACAGAACTGCGTGAATCAATAATATTTTTTCCAGAGCTATTAGTTATTTTTAAATCATGTCTTTTCTGATTACTAACTTGAGAATCTACTTTCAAATTTCCTTCATAAAATTTATTAACAACATTCATAATTTGTTCATGACTTCTATATTGGGTTTTTAAAAAAGTAGTTATTGTTTTATTACCTGCACTAATTAACTTTTTAAAAGCTGACTCATCAAGTAACTCATACATCAAATTATAACTATAATCTTTATTAAAAAATTCATTTACTTGTTCAACATCATTTGGTTGTAACTTAAGAATAGGAGGAAGTTGTCTATAATCTCCAACTAAAATTAAAGACTTACCATAAATCAATGGCATTAAAATTTCTAATAGAGTTGCTTTAGACGCTTCATCAATAATAACAACATCAACATTCATATTTTTTAAATTTAACTCCTCTAATCCAAGTTTATTGGCAAAATTATTCTTATTAAATTTAAATAAGTTTGTTGAAGTTAAAGTCATGGAGTAAACATTAACTAGATTATCTAAAACTGTTTTTATATATCTTTGACTATCTTTAAACATTTGATTTGTAAAATCTGCTGAAGCTAATTCCTCTTTAAAATTATTTATTATTTTATAGTTATCTTTTAGATATTTAATTATTTCTGTATAAATCTGAAAGAAATTTTCTTTTCTTTTCTTACTTTGTTGCAATTTAGTTTCAAGTTTTTTTAATTCTCCTTTAACTTGATTCTCCAAATCCATAGCATCTAAACCTAAATTTATATTAAATTTATAATTTACTGTTTTGATTAAATCTCTAAGTTCTTTTGTATTTCCACCTGAATTTTCAATTAAGTTATTTCTTGAAATCACTAATTCATTTTTTTTAATTTCAAGTTGATTTAAATCAGAGTCAAATAAGTTTATATTTACTTCATCTTGTAAATCTAACTCAGCTTCCATTTTTAAATTTTTTAAAGATGAAATAAAAATTGAGAATAGATTTTCCAATTCGGTAATTCTATTATCCAGATTTATAATTTGTTGGAAACCCAAAATTTTACTTTCTTC
Source organism: Spiroplasma floricola 23-6 (assembly GCF_002813555.1). Lineage (NCBI taxonomy): Bacteria > Bacillati > Mycoplasmatota > Mollicutes > Entomoplasmatales > Spiroplasmataceae > Spiroplasma > Spiroplasma floricola. The sequence continues at coordinate 162,997 of NZ_CP025057.1, read as the reverse complement.
TTTTTCTGCTAAATCAAAATCTGCATTTCTTCTAAATTTATTGGCATTATTTTTAGCGTTTCTTATTTCAATAAATAATTCATTTTTATAATAAATCTCATTTACAACTTCTTTTATTAAAAAATAAATATTTTGAAAATCCTTTGGATTAAAGTTTAGATTTTTATAAATGAAATTCTCTAATTCATATTGTATTGTATTTTTAAAACATTCTTCAATTTTTTCACTTACTTTAACTGTTGAATAAAAATCTTTAGTCTCTAAAACTTCTATTAAATTTTCTATATTAATTAACTCTTCTTTTAAGCTGTTTTTAATTCTTATAGTATCCAATTTTTTTTCTTTAAAAGAGATTATTTCTCTATTTAATTTATCAATTTCCTCTTGTAAAGTTTTTATTTGCTTATTATTTTGATTAAAACTTTTATTTATATTAATTAAATTCTCTAAATCACTTTTATAAGAATAAAACTCCTCAATTGTTTTTTCATCATTACTCATGTCATCAAATGCCTTTTTACCAATTGATTTATAATAATTGTATAAAACTCTATCAGGAGAAAAATTATTAGTATCTTGTGTTTTTAAATTTAATTGATTTGTTAATCTAATTTTATTTAAGTTTGGATCTAGTGGTAATCTATTAACTACATTTCTTAATGCTTCATGATTTTGACTTGATAGTAATACTTTCCTATTTAATTTTGATAATTGAGTTATTATTTCACATATTACCTGTGTTTTTCCTGTTCCTGGTGGACCTTGTAAAATAAAAATATCTTTTGTATTTACAGCTTTTCTAACAGCTTCTTTTTGCTCATAGTTTAAATCAAATTGAAACTCTTCATCATTAATTTTAATATCATCTGATAATTCAGATAATTCAACTAATTTTGTATTAAATAAGTAATTTACAAGATATGGATTTTTAGTATTTCCCTCAGATATTTTTTTAATAACCTGTTTAGAGCGTTCAATTAATATATCATCTCCAATTCCTGTATAGGCAATATAACCTGAACTTAAATAGTCCAAATTATTTTTTACTTCAAATATTTCTTCATTAAATTCTTGTTCAATTTCAAAAACTATTTTTTTTATTTGTCATTCTTTCATTTCTCTTGGATTTTCTTTTAATAAAAACTCTAGCTCCTTATTTTCACCAAGAAAAATGGTTTCCATATTTTTTAATCAATATTCTTCAAAACTAATTGAGTCTTCTAAAACTCCTAACATTGTAGAAACATTTAAAATATTTTGCATATCTTTAGTTTTTTCAAAATCAAAATCAAAAATATCATGAATATTTTTAACAAGTTCATGAGTAGTTTTAATATTTTTATTTTTATTAATAGAAACTAATGAGAGTTCCTTTGTCTTTTTTATTTTATTAACCTTATCAATATCATCTACAAGTAAATCTAATACTACAATATTTGTAAAATCAAAAGATATATCTTTACTTTTTAATAAGCTCTCTGCTTTTATATCTAAATATTTAAGACTTTTTGATTTTAAATTCTTTTTTTCATATGTTAATAAGTCGCTCTCAAAATGAAGTTTATCAATTTTAATTGCTTTTGAATAATTAACACCTAAATATGGAAGCGACTTTTTTCTTTCTAGTTTAAGTAAATCTTCACAAAAGTCTAAATAGTTTGATCATCTTTCTCTTTCTTCTTCAAAAGTTGATAATAGTTTTCCAATTTCTAAAATATTTGATGAATTTAATACATTTCGTCTTATTAACTCATCATCTTTGATTTGTCCTTGATTTCTTATTATAAGTATTTGTGATTCTTGAATCATTGTTTCAAACTCTTGAGCAATTGGCTTTAACCTTGTTACAAATATAGAGCTAATTGTTAATGATGCATTTTTGGTATCTATATTAACATAAAATCCTAAATAAGTTCCATCAGATAACAATGATTGATTTTTAAAATCAAACTCTATTCTTAAAATTCCATTATATGAAGTTTTATTTTTATCTTTTTTAGAGAACTGCTTAGTTTTATCATCTAAAAGACATATAAATGATTTTTTAGCAAGAGAGTTTCTTAAAAAGTTTTGAAAATCTAAACATGTTGAAATGCCTTTAATACCTAACTCTTCTATTATTTGATCTAAAGTTGCTGGGTTATCTTTGAATTGAACATTTTGTAAAAATGAGAAATCCAAAATTATTTCTTTAACACCATTATTTTCAATTATGTTTGACATAAAATTGGCCCCCTATCTTACACTCTTCTTATTATAACATTTTTAAAAACTAAAAAAATTAACTAGCAAATAGAGATTCTTAATACATTAATAATGACAATATTTAAATAATACTTTAAAAGTAAAAAAATGATTTATAGATATAAATCATTTTTATGCTTTATTTTTTGTTATTACTTACTAACATATTAAATGTTCCAATTGCATCTTTTGAACTAAATGAGACATAAAAATATTGATCTTTTACATATTCTTGATTTGAATAAGCTTCTCCTATTGAAAAAGAATCATTATTATTAGAAACTGCTTTATAAACATTTAAAGATTCAACAACATTCAGTTTAACTTTTAAAGTAGAATTAATATATTTAATTGCTTGATCATTTAAAGTATTTTTTTCAGAATTAAACATGTCAATTATTTGTTCTGATAAAAAATTTATACCTAAATCTGGTAAATAAATATTTGAGTTAAATAATGTATCAGTATGTTCAATTGATTCTGATATATTATATTCTGTTTCAAATATCATATTATATCCAGGTTTAATTTGGAAATCAGCTAAAGATTGAAGTCTTTGATAGCCATAAAGATTTTCTCCAATCATTTTTCCATCTGCTATAGCTTCATAACTAATAGCATAAGTATAATTTCCTCAATTGTCTAGTTTATCTACTGTAACATTCATATTCAATATTTCATAATTCTTTGCATTAATTACTTCTGTAAGTGTTCGACCAACTCTTATTGTTCCATCAAATGATATACCTGGAAGTCTTACAATACTATTTTTAATGACAAAATTAGTTACATTATTTGATTTGTTGAAGGCTCTTTGTTCTTCAATTGCTTTTATTAGCACTTCTTTATAATCATATGTACCAACAATTATTTTTCCATCTTTATCAAAATGTTTACTATTATTTACATTAACTCTCATTATTCCTGCCTCAACACGAATTGAAATATTATCATTAATATTTTGTTCTAACATAATAACTGGTGCAACAGCAGAAGTAGAAACTCCTAATGTTCCTATAAGACTTAAAAGTTTTAACATATACAAATACCTTTCTTTCAGCATCCCACCCTACCAACCTTAAGACATGATTGTTATAATAAAATATTAATTTATAAAATTAAAAAAGCAATCTTTTATAAAAGTGATTAATAGAAAAAATGAAAATAAAAAGTCTATTTTTCATTTTTAATAAATTTTAAAAAAATTTTATATTTTTATTTTTAATGATTTTTTTCCATTAGTGTTTTGTGATTTACATCTTTTAACCCTAATATCTCTAATTTATCTAAATTGAAATCTATTGATTTGTTATCCCTTAAACTTATTCTTAGCATCATAAAAATTATCTAGAGAAGTGGAATGAGTTAAAAAAAAATAGGCATAAATACCTATTCATTTCATACATTTTAGAGTAGTTTTAAATAAATCATTTGAAAAATTTTTTATTTACTTCTTTATTATTAGGTTCATATTTTAGTTTATTAACTGAAAAAACTATTAAACCAAAAGTAACATATAAAATTGACAAGCTAGCAATTATTATTTCCACAAAACTAATTCAGTGAACAATATTAGAAAAAGTTTTATTATTATCACTTATTAAAAATTGAGATAATTTTTCTGAAGCAAAAGAAGTTATGGCTAAAGGAAATGTAAAGCAAGCAAAAAGTGGAATAAATTTCTTAGTCATTATTGGAATTATAATTAAGTAATCAAATATTATAAATATAATACCTAAAATAAATAAAAATAGGACTATTGGTTTTTGAAGTTCTCCTAATTTATTTGTTGTGTTAAAAAAAGCAATTAGATAACCTGCTAAACACAAACTAGCAGGTGCTCCAAAAATTCCATAAGTAGGAAATTCATTACTTTTAATTTTTAATTGAATAAATAAAACTTTAATTAAAACTATTGGCAGTAATATAAGATATGCACTAAATCCAAAATATCAAATAACTTTAGATAAACATTGCAAAAACTCTTTAAAATTTTTTTGTTGATCAATAGTTAAACCAATTGTTGTATCTGAACTTCCCATTGTTGAGCCTGTGACACAAAATACTATTATTCCTACTCAAACTACAAATCAAGAAGGATAAACAGATTTTCAAGAAAAGTTTTTTATATAATAAATTGAAAAGCAAATTATATAAATAATAAAAATTAAAAGTACCAATAATCAAATTATTTCTCCTAATCATGGAACTTTAATTGAATTTAAAAAAGCAGTTCAAGAAAAAGTTGCCATAAATAAAGTTGGTATTAAAGAACCTATAATTGGTGATTTAAATTCTGTAACAAAAATTTTTGGTTTTGATAAATATTTAATAATTATTAAAGTTAAGAACAAAGTTAGTAATAAAAAACCACTACTAGTTATAATCATTCCAAATATATTGGAAAAATTATAACTATCTTTAAATTGATTATTTACTCATAACTTTCAAGCATTAGTTAAAGTCATTACCCCTAAAGCACAACCTGTTAATGCAATTGGTAAATTAGAAAAAATATTTTTGTCATTTTTCATATTTATAATTGCTAATTAATCTTGATGTGGAGCAAAAGGATCAACTACAGCTAGTGTATCTGGATTTTCTCTTCCTAAAACTTTTTTATCAATTGCATAATGATTTCCATTAGACATTTTAATTCAATCTAATAAATCATTTGTTTCTGATATTTCTTCATAGAAATCAATAGAGAATCATTCATAAAATTTAACTGTTGTAAAATCCATTTTCTCTTTTGCATTATTTGTAAATTCATTTGTAATATTTGCAAAATGAGTTCTACATTTAATATACTCTTTTAAAATATCTTCTATATTTTTTAAATCAGGAGTAGTTATTTCTACTGAGCCGATTTTATAATTTTGTCCTCTGTCTAAAAGATAGTTGATTATTCTTCTTTGATGTAAGAATTCATCCTGAGCTTGCACTTGAAAAAAGTGTGTAAAGCCAGGATATCCTAATTCATCACACTTTTTACTTAAATTAAAACAATTTAATTGCATTTTAATATGTTCATTAATATAATCTTGTAGATTAGTTAAAATTAATTTATCCATTATAATCTTCCTCCTCTTTTTAATAATTTTTATTATATGCTCAAAGTAAAAAAATAACACCTATTAAAGGTGTTATTTTATAACAATATTTACAATTTTATCTATAACAGCTATTTCTTTTACTATCTCTTTTCCCCTGATTTGTTCCTTTACATTATCTAATTGTTTTGCCAAAGCAATTAATTCATCTTTTTCAGTTCCTTTATTAATTTCAAATGTAGCTCTTAATTTCCCATTAATTTGAACTGCAATTATAACTGTTGAAAGTAATAACTTAGATTCATCATAAGTTGGTCAAGTTTGCAAGCAAACACTTCCAGAGTTTCCTGTTTTAACTCATAACTCTTCTGCTAAATGAGGTGCGTAAGCTGAAAGCATTTTAATAAAATTCAAAATGTATTCTTTATATACAGGAGCTTTTTCTTTATAAACTGCATTTACAAATACCATTAGTTGAGAAACTGCTGTATTAAATTTACAACTTTCGATCATTTGAGTAACTTTTTTCACAACATCATTGTAAACATAATCTAAATTATGATTATTTTCATTTGTAAGATCCAAATTATCAATCATTCTATAAACTCTATCTAATCATTTTCTTGCTCCATCAAGTCCTTTATAACTTCAAGGAAGTGATGCTTCAATAGGTCCCATAAATACTTCATATAATCTTAAAGTATCTGCTCCATGTGATTCTATAATATCATCAGGATTAATTACATTGCCCTTTGATTTACTCATTTTTTCGCCATTATCAGCTAAAATCATTCCCTGATTTACTAATTTTTGAAATGGTTCTTTTGTTGGAACAACTCCTAAATCAAATAATACCTGGTGTCAAAATCTTGCATACAGTAAATGAAGAACAGCATGTTCTTGACCACCAACATATAAATCAACAGGCAATCATTTTTTAAATAATTCCATTGCCTCTTTTGATTTAATATCCATAAATTCATTTGGTCCTGTTGCTAAAATATATGCTAAGTAGTATCAACAACTTCCAGCTCATTGAGGCATTGTATTTGTTTCTCTTTTTGCTTTTTGATTTTTATAAGTAATATTAACTCAATCAGTTAGATTAGCCAACGGTGATTCACCAGTTCCTGATGGTTTAATATAATCAGTTTTTGGCAACTCTAAAGGAAGATCTTTTTCATCTATTAAAGCAATTTGACCATCTTCTAAAAAAATGACAGGAAAAGGTTCTCCATAAAATCTTTGTCTTGAAAACAATCAATCTCTTAACTTATAATTAACTTTTCTTTCTGCTTTATTTTCATTTTCGAGCTTTTCAATTACTAATTTAATTGCTTGTTTTCTATTTAATCCATTCAAAAAATCTGAATTCACTATTGGAGATTCTCCAACAAATGCTTTTGTTTTATCTTGTGTTTCTAAAACATATTTAAGTGATAAATTGTATTTTGTGGCAAATTTTCAATCACGTTCATCATGAGCTGGAACTGCCATTACAGCTCCTGTTGCATAATCGTTTAATACATAATCAGCAACTCAAACAGGTATTTCTTCTTTTGAAATTGGATTGATTACATAACTTCCTGTGAAAACTCCCGTTTTTTCTTTTGAATCATCTTGTCTTTCAACATCCACTTTTGTTTTAGTAATTTCAATATATTCTTCTATTTTTTCTCTATTTTCTTTAGTAGTTAATTTTAAAACTAAATTATTTTCTGGTGCCAATACAATATAAGATACTCCATAAATAGTATCTGCTCTTGTTGTAAATACAGCAATTTTTTCATCACTGTTTTTTACATCAAAACTAATTATTGCTCCTTCTGATCTTCCGATTCAGTTTTTTTGAATTTCCTTAACTGAGCTTGGTCAATCTAATTCATCTAAACCTTCAAGTAATCTATCTGCATATTCTGTAATTTTTAAAACTCATTGTTTCATAGGTTTTTTAATTACTTCAAAACCACCAACTTCCGAAACCATTTTTCCATTTTCCAAACTAACTTCTTCGTTTGCAAGAACAGTTCCTAATCCCTCACATCAGTTAACATTAGCTTCTCTTATTTCTGCTAATCCTTTTTTATAAAGTTGTTGAAATATTCATTGTGTAATTTTGTAATAATTCGGATTACTTGTATTTACTTCTTTATTGTAGTCATAACTTAATCCCAGTTTTTTTAACTGATTTTTAAAAGTAATAATATTTTTGTTTGTAAATTCTCTTGGATCATTTCCTGTTTTTAAAGCATATTGTTCTGCTGGAAGTCCAAAAGCATCTCATCCAATTGGATGTAAAACATCATATTGTTGCATTCTTCTCATTCTTGCAAAAACATCAGTTGCAGTATATCCCTTGGGATGACCAACATGAAGTCCTGCTCCACTTGGATAAGGAAACATATCTAAAATATATGCTTTTTTTTCTTTATTGCTTGTTGTTTTATATGTATTATTTTCTTCTCAAAATTTTTGTCATTTTTTTTCAATTGCCTTATGTGAAAATTCCATGTTCTTACCTCTTTTATAACTTTATTATTTTACATTAAATATATATTGTTTCAAATAGACTATTTAAGAAGTTAATTAAATATAGCTAACAACTTAGAATTGCTATATCTTCTTTTTTAAAGAAAGATTATCAATAGTACTAATTTAGTAAATATATCTAAAATAGTTATATTTAAATATATTTTTAAGAGTTTAAAAAAAGTTTAAACTTTTGTTTAAACTTTTTATAATCATTCTTTAAATTTTTTAATGTAAAGCATTTTTACTCCTTGTGCTAAGAACATATATGCTACTACAAATGATAAGGCAATTGGTAAAAATGTTAATGGTGGAACACCCATTCCCATACCTTCACTAACAGCAGGAATGCTCATAAATCCATAAGGAACTATTACAGCTAATGAACAAACAAGAACTGTTGATGCAGAAACTTGTCATGAACCATTTGATTGAATAAATGGAATTTTTTCAGTTCTATACATTTGCATTACTGCAGTTTGAGTCATCAATCCTACAACAAATCAGCTACCATTAAATACAGCTAATGCTGCAGGATCTGGTTTTCCAACTCCTGAACCAATTCCTGGTTGAACAATATGGTATCCATATAACAATACTAAGAAAGTTGAAATATCAAATATTGAACTAACTGGACCATTTATAACTGTAAATCATATAATGTTTTTTGTTCTTAATGGTCTTGGTTTATCTGTAAATTTTTTATCAACTTTATCAAAGATAAAGGCAAACATTACTATGTCATATAATAAATTTTGTGTAAGTAAATGTAATGGTTGCATTGGTTCTGCCATTGTTAAAAATAATGCAACAAGAACACTTAAAACATTTCCAAAGTTTGAAGCAATTGTAACTTTAATATATTTTAATATGTTTGCTAACGATACTCTTCCTTCATGAACTGCATGGCTAATTGGCAACAATGATTCTTCCATTAAAATAATATCTGCTGCTTCTTTTGCAATATTTGATGCTTCATCAAAAGATATTGCAACATCAGATTCTCTTAAAACTGGAGCATCATTAATTCCGTCACCCATAAATCCAACAACATGACCTTGTTCTTTTAAAGCTCTGATTATTGTTGATTTATGAATCGGACTTAATTTAACAAATACATTTCCTCTAAGAACTGCTTTGTGCAATTGGTGTTCATTCATTTCTTCAATTTCTTTTCCAGTATAAAGTTTTTCAATTTTAAAATCTACTTTTCCACAAATAGCTCTTGTGATAACTTCATTGTCTCCTGTAAGAACTTTTGTTGCTATTCCTTTTTGAGCTAATTCTTTAATAATTTTTTTAGAGGTTTTTTTTGGTTCATCAAAAAATGTACCAAATCCATAAAATACTAATTCCTCTTCAACATCTTCATCTTTTAAATGATTGTGAGCTATTCCTATAACTCTAAATCCATCGTTATTATACTCATCTGCTTTTTTGATTATTTTATCAATATGTTCTTGAGTAATTTTTACAATATCGCCATTAATATAAATACGGTTACACACTTTTAATACTTCTTCAATTGCACCTTTTGTAAAAATTTCTTTTTCATTATTTTTAGATAAAATTACTGATAATATCTTTCTTTTAAAGTCAAAAGGAATTTCTCATTCTTTTGTATATTCATCAATATTTGGTGCATTTATTTTTTTACTAAGCAATACAGCCTGGTCTATTGGATTTTGAAATCCTGATTGGAAATAACTATTTAAATATAAAATATGTTCTATCATTTCATTTTTTTGACTTTTAATATCAAATACATGGTCTAAATTAATCTCTCCACTTGTTATTGTTCCTGTTTTATCTGTACATAAAATATCGATTGCTCCCATATTTTGTACAGCATTTAAATTTTTTACAATAACATTTTCTTTTTTAATTTTTGAATAACCTCTAGATAGATTAGCCGTAACTATTATTGGTAACATTTCTGGAGTTAATCCAACAGCAATTGAAACTGCAAACATTGCAGCTGCAAATCATCTATCATCAATTTCTCCTGGTCTTAGACCAAAAACTAAAAAAACAATTGGTGTTACTGCTAACATAAATGAAATTAACAATAGTGTAATTCTTGCAACTCCTTTTTCAAAAGAGTTTTTTCCCCTTTTCTCTGTAACTTTATCATTAATTGCAGAAAAATAAGTTTTTTCTCCTGTTTGAGTTACTAAACATAATGCAGAACCTGAAACTACTTCTGTTCCCATATAACAAATATTTTGATATTCTAAATAACTTTCTTTTTCATTTGTTATTTTCTTTTGAACAGGAAATGCTTCTCCTGTTAAAGAAGATTGATTCAAATATAAGTTATTTGATCAAATAACTTTTACATCAGCAGGAATTAAATCTCCATTTGAAACATAAATTAAATCTCCTGGAACAAGTTCTGAGTTTTCAATTTGTTCATGCTCTTTAATTAATTTAATTGAATTTGCATTATCAATATCTTTAACTTTAAAATCAATATTTCTAACTACTTTTGATGTATGTTTATTTTCATATGTCATTTTTCTAATAACATGAAATGATCTAATTTCTTGAACAAAATATATTGTTGTACTAATTATAATCATAGTTAAAACAAGTAATGCTGCAACTAAATCTGATGGTTCCAATGAACGAATACCATCATCATTTTTTGCTGTTGCATATTTATAAAAGTTGAAAGTATCAATTACTATCAATATTAAATTGAAAGGACTAAAAAGTGACCTAAAAAATGATAATATGTAATTAAATTTTTTTTCTTTTAAACTATTATTTCCGAATTTATTTTTTTGAGCTTCAACTTCTGTATCTGATAGTCCAAAACTTGAAACTTCCAATTTTTTTAATGCCTGAGTTTGATCCAAATTTACAAACTCTGCTATTTGATTATTATAATTATTATTTAACTTTTTTTTATTAGTTTTCATAACATCGTTCTCCTTATTTATGAAAGCTAATTTTAAAACCTATTTTGACAACACAAAAATAGGTGGCAAATTAGCAATACTTCTTACCGTATTTTCTTTTATTAATATATTTAACTGTTCGACGGAAGGAATACTCATATTTACCACCTCATTTCTAAACTATCTTATTATACATATATATAAAGAAAAAAACACCCCTTCAGGGTGAAATAAATTTTTTAAATGGTCGGAATAAGTGGACTTGAACCACCGACCTCACCCTTATCAGGGGTGCGCTCTAACCAACTGAGCTATACTCCGTAAAACAATATTAATTATAGAATATTAACATTTAAAATTCAACAGAAATTAAATTTTTTTAAATCTTTTTCAATAAAAAAACGTCATTTATTGACGTCCTCTTAATTTCATAAATGGTGGTTTTGGACGGAATTGAACCGCCGACACATTGAGCTTCAATCAATTGCTCTACCAACTGAGCTACAAAACCAATAATGGCGACCCCAACGGGACTCGAACCCGTGATCTCCTCCGTGACAGGGAGGCGCGATAACCAACTTCGCTATGGGGCCAAATGGTTGCGGGGGCAGGACTTGAACCTACGACCTTCGGGTTATGAGCCCGACGAGCTACCAACTGCTCCACCCCGCGATAAAAATGGCGGAAGATGAGGGATTCGAACCCCCGCTCGGGTTTCCCCGACTCTCGGTTTTCAAGACCGACCCCTTCAGCCAGGCTTGGGTAATCTTCCGTATTTTGTTATGCCCCTTCATGATCATAATAGAGTCATCATGATGGTGGACCTTATTGGACTCGAACCAATGACCATCCGGTTATGAGCCGGATGCTCTAACCAACTGAGCTAAAGGTCCAAAATAATAAAAACAATAAAATATATGGTAGCGGGGAAGAGACTTGAACTCTTGACCTCCCGGGTATGAGCCGAGCGCTCTAACCAGCTGAGCTACCCCGCCATATATGGTGGACCCGAACGGGATCGAACCGTCGACCCCCTGCGTGCAAGGCAGGTGCTCTCCCAGCTGAGCTACGGGCCCATATATAAAATAATATTAAATTAAATGGTCGGGAAGACAGGATTCGAACCTGCGACCCTTCGGTCCCAAACCGAATGCTCTACCAAGCTGAGCCACTTCCCGAAGTTTATGAATATTTAATAATATTCATAATTGCTCTCAATAATGGCGCGCCCTAAGGGACTCGAACCCCTAACCTTTTGATCCGTAGTCAAACGATCTATCCAATTGATCTAAGGGCGCATTTTTTTCTGAAAACAACCAAAAATATTATATTACATTTTGTTCTTTTTTTTACCAATTTTCTACAAAATTGACAATATTTATTATAGCAAATTAAAAAGCAATATGTATCTTTTTTGCAAAATAAATAAAAAAAGAGTAATTTAAACTCCTTTATTATCTATTTGGAGGTACCAGTCGGAGTCGAACCGACGATCAGGGAGTTGCAGTCCCATGCCTTAGCCTCTTGGCTATGGTACCATTACTTAAATGATTATACTAAAAAAAAGTAAAAACTAGAAATATAATAAGAAATAAATATAAACTAAAAATTAAAAAACCTATGAAAATTACATCCATATAGGAATTCTATTTTCATAGGTTTTATATTAATACATTTTTAAATAAAAGTAATATCTAAAATATTTCAAATTAATGTTTAGTTGAAATAATTTTATTATATTTATCTACTAAATAATTGTCCATTTTTTCATCAAAATTAAATGAATCTCCTTTTTGAGGTGAGAATCATTTTTCTCATTCATTGCCCTTTTCTTTACCATATTTTATCATTTCTTCAAAACCAGTAGGCATTCCTGTTTCATCTATTAAAGCTTTTTGTGATTCCACATTATACATAAAATTAATAAAATCATAAGTAGCTTTTAAATGATTATTAGTACTTGAAATAACTAAATTATCACTTCATAAATTTGTAGATTCATTTGTTTTAACTTTATTATCTATAGTTACTTTTTTATCCTCACTTTGAGGTAGTAGTTTTCCAGGAACTCCAGAGATCATTGCAAATTTAAAGTCTTCTGCTTTTTTTTCATCACTATAGGCAAGTACATCATCTTCACTTTCCTTTTCACTTTCATAATCATCTTGGTTGGCATAAATTAAATCTCCGTTATACATAACTGCAATATCAAAATCTTTGTCATGAACTTTATCAATTAATTCATCTCCATATAATCCCACATTTTTATAACCTACAAGTTTTTCAATTTCTTTTGAAACTTGATCTATTTGTTGTTGTTTACTAATCACTTTATTGCCAACTTTTAAATCAGCTTTTGCTTCAACTGTTCCATATAATTTTTGAAAACCATACATAAATACATTTTTTGGATCTTCATTTAAAGCTAAATTAAATCCTTGCGCTGCTGCTTGTCAAAGTATATCTCATGATAATTGTTCTTCAATAACTTCATATGGTTCATTTACAGTTTCACCTTTTTTAATTAAATTACTTTCTAAAAGAAAATTGCGTAGTTTTTCGTTAAATACAAAATTTCCATTTTTATAATCTGCTAGATTAAAGACAATTCTTACATCTCCTCAAAATCAGGGAATTGAATAATCTATTAAATTAACATGTTCACCATTTATATCCTTAAATTTGTAATTTTGATGAGCTTCTTCTAAAGTTTTATCATAAGTTAATCTTTCTCCAACTGGTGGAACTTTTGGATCATCACAATTACCTAATCTTTTAGATTCTGATGTTACAATTTTATCTACTTTACATCAATTAATTTTTTGTAAACCACCCTCAGTTGCCAATTTTTGAACCATATAGTCACTTGGAACCATAATGTCATAATTAAATGTGTAAGTTTTATTATATAATGACTCATTTGAATCATATTGTTGATAATTGACTTTATAGCCATATTCTTTTTCAAATTTTGTAATTAAATTAACATCAATATAGCTTCCTCAATTTCCAATAACCAAATCATAAATATTGTTCATTATATATGCTGTTGTTAATAAAGAAAATGATGTTAAAATAGCTGTTCCCATTGTAAGTTGTTTTCAGTTTCTTTTAATTCATTTATTTGATTTTGGAACATAATTTTCTTCCAAAACATCTGGGAAATATTTATCTTTTTTAGCTTTTACATAATTATTAACTTTCTCAAGTTTTTCTTCTTTTATAGTTAATTTAGAGTTTAGTTTTTCTATTGCATCTTTTAATTTAGTTTCTCTTAAAGTTTGCAATTCTTTTAATTTTATTTCGTAATTAACATCTTCTTTATTTAAAAGTTCTATTTGTTTATCTATTAATTCCACAATTGAAACTTTTTTAAATACTTTTTCTTTAACTGTTTTATATTGTTCATATTTTGCATCACTTTTTTCAGTATTTTCTTTTTGCATTAAAGCAAGTTTTTCAATAGTAGTTCTTAATTTATATTGATTTCTTCCTTCTAATAATCGATCTCTTTTAATTGAAAGAGTTTTAATTTTTTTATTATATCAAGAAATTAATTTAGAGCTTGGATTATCTAATATCTCCAACTCTTCTCTTAAATCAATAATTTCTTGTCCAATTTCTAAAGCTCTTTCTTTATCGTGTTCATTTCTATTGTTGATTCATTCTATCTCTTTTTCATATTTATTAATTTTTTGATCTAATTTTAATAAAACCTGATTAAATTTTTTAATTTTTTTCTCACTAGTCATTTTTGAGATTTTTAATTCAATTTGAGATTTTTTAATATTCAATTTTTTAAATACAGTAAAATATCTTTTTTCACTTCTAATTTCATCAGCGATAATTGCTTTTTTTCATTCTAATTTACTAATTTTTTTATTATTATTTTTATTATTTAGTATTTTTAATTGAAATTTTAGTAATTTATACTGTGCTAAAAGTTTTAAGTTTCTAGATTTTTTTATTTTTGTTCCTGCTAAAAGACATTTTTCTAAATATTTAATTTCATTTTCTATTTTACTAATTGTTTTAATTTTATATTCACCTTTTTTAATTTGTAACTTAACATCTTTTGATTTTTGTAAAGAAAATTGGATTATATTTCAAATTAAAATAATAACTACAATTGAAGCTACTAATAATGTTCCAAAAGCATTAATATAGGGTTGCATTCTTTTTGCAGTATAAATAAAAGTAGAAACGTTTGTTTGTCCTCCACCTGTAAAATAAGAAATAATAAAATCATCAAAACTCATTGCAAAACAAATTGCAGCTGCAGTAATTATACAAGGAGTTAAGATTGGTAGAACTACTTTATAAAAAGTTTGTCTTTGATTTCCTCCAAGATCTTTTGATGCTTCAAGAATGTTTTTATCAATTCTATTCATAAAAGGAAGAACTGTAATAATTACATAAGGCACGTTAAATGAAACGTGAGCTGCAATTAAAGTTATTATTCCAAACTTTACCCCTGCAAGAACAAATAATAACATTAATCCTACAGCTGTAATTACATCAGCATTAACTAGTGGAATATTTGCAATTCTTACTCAATTATCTGCAGATCTTTTTCTAATTTTTGTAAGTCCTACAACAGCCATCATTCCAATTACCAGTGATATTAATGTTGATACCATAGCAACAAATAGTGATACTGTTATTGATTTCATAAATGGTGAATTTGAAACTAGTTTTGAATATCAAGCTAAACTAAATCCACTTCAGCTACTAGTACTATTTCCAGAATTAAATGAAAAAACAATCATAACAGCTATTGGCACATAAATAAATGCCATCATTATTAAGAAGTAACTTGATTTGAAGAATTTTTTCATTTTTTTGATGCTCCTTTCACTTCGAATTTATTTGAAATTAATTTCATAATTCCCATAATTGCAAATAAAAGTAATGCAAGAACAATTGCTATAGTTGCTCCAAATGTAAAGTCCGTACCTCTAAAGAAGTAGTTCTCAATAATTGAAGTTATTAATTTAATTTTTCCATCACCCATATATCTAACAATTAATAAAGAAGTTGCTGCTTGTATTAAAACTAAAGTAAATCCAGCAAAAACTCCTGGTAATGATTGTCTAAAAGTTGTATGTCAAAAAGCTTTTGACTTACTTGCTTTTAAATCAAGTGCTGCCAAGTAATAATTTCTATCTTGATTTTCAATTGCATTATAAATTGGAGATATGGCAAAAGGTAAAAACATATAAACCATACCTATAATGACTGCAATTGGAGTTCCTAAAGCACTTGGAGAAATTAATAGAAATAAACTTCTAAGTCCAAGTATTTTTAAAATCATACTTATTCAAATTGGCAAAGTTACTAACACTCATACATTTTTTGCAAGCATTTTATTTTTCAATTGTGCCATAATCAAAGCTATTGGATATGCACAAGCTACACAAATTATGCTTGCAACAAAAGCATAAAGTAAAGATAAAAATAAGACATAAAGAATAGATCCTGATGTTAAAAGATTTACAAAATTTGAAAAATCTAATTTAAATTTTATACTATTGCCTGTTGCTTCAACAATTGAGAATATAATAATTCCTAATAAAGGAAGCACAACTAAAAATCCCATAACTACCATAAAAGGCAATAATATAGGTCAAACTTTTCCTTTAAGTCCTTTTACTATTTTAAAATCAGCTACTTTATCTTTAAATTTAATTTTTGGTACTTCTATTTCTATTTCTGTTCCTTCAGATTCAATGTTTTCAATGTCGTCTAATTCTTTTTCAACTTCAACATTATTTTGTTGATCAATAATGTTTTTTTCGTTGTCTAAATTATTCATCTATTTCTTTTCACATTACATGTAAATCTTCTGGATTTCACTTAATAGAAACTTTTTTATCAAAATCATGAAATTCTGTTGTATGCACTGTATAAAATCTATTTTCTGTTTTAATAGTAATTTCATAATGTACACCTTTGAAAATTATATTTTCTACAGTACCATTAAAATAGCCTTTATTTGGTGGCAATATTTGTAAATCTTCTGGTCTTAAAACTATATCAATATTGGTTTCATTTTCTCCAAAACCTTTATCAGTAGAGTCAAATTCTTTTCCATCAAATTTTACTTTTAAATCTTTTACAAATTCTCCATCATCAATTACATTTGAAACTCCTATAAAATTAGCAACTCATCTGTTTTCAGGTTCATTATAAATTTCTTCTGGTGAACCAATTTGTTGAATTTGTCCATCATTCATAACTACAATTCTATCACTTAGTGTTAAAGCCTCTTCTTGATCATGAGTAACTAAAATAAAAGTAATTCCGATTTCTTCTTGTAATTCTTTTAATTCATCTTGCATTCTTTTTCTTAATTGCACATCAAGAGCTGACATTGGTTCATCTAAAAGTAGAATTTTGGGTTTCAAAATAAGAGCTCTTGCAATAGCCACACGTTGTTTTTGACCACCACTTAATTCATGAACTCTTTTATTTTCCATACCTTCTAATGAAAATTTTTTAATATATTGCATTACTTCTTTTGTAATTAAATCTTCTTTCATTCTTTTAATTCTTAATCCATAAGCAATATTATCGTAAACATCATAATGAGGGAAAAGAGCATAGTTTTGAAAGATTGTGTTAATTTGTCTTTTATTACTTGGAATAGGAGTTAAATCTTTTCCTTCAAATAGTAATTCACCAGAGTCTTGTTTTTCTCTTCCTCCAATAATATTTAAAGTAGTTGTTTTTCCACACCCTGAGGGTCCTAAAAGAGTTATAAATTCTCCTTCTTTAATATTAAAACTAACACCTTTTAAAACAACTTTTCCATCATAACTTTTAGTAAGATTTCTAATCTCTAAAATATTATTATTGTTGTTCATAATATGTTCTCCTTTAAAAAATATTAAATTTTTAACGCGTAATTTTATTAAAATTCATTACGCAATCAGGAGGAGCATTTCAGTCTCTAAAACTTTTTCGAATCATTCAACACGAGTAATTACTACGTTAAATCATTCTGAAATTAAATATTGATTAATATTTATTACTTTTCTCAAGTTCATAGTAACTCTCCTTTGTTTTTACATAACATTATTATACATATAATTCATTTTTTTATAAAATATATAAAAATAAAAACATTACAAATGATTATCTGTAATGTTTTTATTTTAAAATTTCCTTTTTTATTCAATAAGCAACTCCATGTTTTTTATTTGATTTAGTTGTATTTTTGACAATACTTTTTAAATCCTTTTTTGAGTTTCCCATTGCAACACTATGACCAACTCAATCCAAAGATCTTTTATCATTGTCTCCATCTCCAAAATACATAATTTCTTCTGGTTTAATTCCATAGATTTTTGCAATTTTTTGTAGTGAATATAATTTATCTACACCTTTTGGGTTTATTTCAATATTTGAAGAATGCGGTACGTAACTTCAAGAAAACATTTCATATTCTTTATCTTTAATTTCTTCTTTTAATTTAGCAATACCATTTGAATTTCCATAAACTATTATTTTATATGAAGTATCTTTTATTGTATTTCTATCATATTTTATAAGTTTTCGATGTGAAACCTTTTTTAAAACATATGTAAATAGATTTTTTTTAACCACATAAGAAATTTTTGGATCTTTTGCATAACTAAAAGTACTTAATTTATTTTCTTTAGCTTTATCATAAATAAATTTAAAATCTTCTAAAGTAAATAAATGTTCCTCTATTAAATTAGGAACAGAATTTCCATCATACTTGTAAACTGCTCCGCCATTAAGAGTTATCAAATATTCTTGCGCTAAATCTATACCAATTGATTTAGCCACTCCTTCTGTTCTAGTTATATTCCTACCTGTTGCAATACAAATTTTTATCCCTTGTTTTCTTGCTTCTTTAATTGCTTCTATGTTTGATTTTGAGACTTTATTCTTTCTTTTAACTAATGTTCCATCAACATCAAGCGTTATTAACTTAATCAACTTATTTAACTCTCCTATTTTTTTATTTTATAAATTGTTTTAAAATTTCTTTTGACATAAATCCACTATTTTGTTTAGAAACTTGGCCTCTTCTAAACAAAATTAAAGTTGGAATAGACATAATGTTATATCTTTGTGCTATTTCTGGTAATTTATCTGTGTCCACTTTAACAAAGTTAACTGATTGTTCTTCTTCTGAAGTTAAATCAAATATTGGTGCCATCATTTTACATGGTCCACATCATTCTGCATAAAAATCAACAACTGTTATATCTTTTGCTATTTCTTCATCAAATTCTTCTACTGTATTAATAACTTTTACTGCCATCTTTTTTCTCCTTTATAATATATTTTTTTCAATAAAATTAGCAACACCATTTTCATCATTTGTTTTAGTTGTAAATGTTGCAATGTTTTTTAGTTTTTGCAAACCATTTTCCATTGCTACAAAAATATCGACTTTTGTAGCTAGTTCAAAATCATTAAAATTATCTCCAAATCCAATTGTTGTTGTATTTGACTCATTTAATCCTAAATAATTTAAAACTTCCTTAACCACAGACCCTTTATGAATATCTTTAATTGCTAATTCATAAACTCTATCTGTATATTTAATTATATCAAGTGCATTTAAGATACTTGAAAAATCTTTATAAAATTCTTCAATACTTTTATCACTTGGATTTTTTTCAAGAATTATAGTAATGTGATTTATTTTTTTATCTATATCCTTAAAATTTTGAACAACTTTATATTCAGTTCCCATGATATCACTTCAATATCTTGAATTTTCACCATGTCCATAGACAAAATAAGTATCATCTCCAATAAAATGAGCTTTATATTTTCCTACTTTTCCAAAAGTAATATCAAAAACTTCTTTTAAAGTTTCTTGACTGATATATTCTTGTCTAATTCACTTATTTTCTTTGAAATCATATATATGAGTTCCATTATTAGCCGATGCAATACCCTTTAATTTATCTAATTCTAAATAAATCGATTGTTGTTCAAATGTATCCATTGTGCATCTCGCTGTTACTGGTATAAAATAGTAATTTTTCTTATATACTTTTCTTACAATTTCTTTAGTTTCCTCACTAAACTTATGATTGCTAGCCAAAGCAGTTCCATCTAAGTCTGAAAAAATAAGAACATTTTCTTTTAATTTCACTCTTTCACCTCAATTTACTAATATAAATTATAGATTAAAAATGATTCTATTTTATTAAGAATCACTTTTAATTATTTTATTTTCTAGATTCTAACTAAAATTTTTGCTAAAACTTAATTATTTTTAAGTACTATACATATATTATTTATTATTCTTTATTTTTATCATTCTTTTTGGTTCTTTTAAAAATACTCAAAATACCTGCATTATCGTGATTTGGAAGTAATAAATTTAAAGTTACTCCTAAAAATGTTGCTAAGAATAATCCTGTAATGTGGAATGAACCTAATTCAATATCTTTTTGCATTATTGACATACCTACACCGATAGCTAAAATTACTGATAAGACAACAAGATTCTTTGCATTTTTCAAATCTACTTTTGCATCTAGCATTATTTTAATTCCATTAGAAGCAATCATTCCAAATAGCATTAAACTTATTCCACCCATTACTGGAGCTGGAATCATTCTAATTATCTGATTGATTGGAGCTATAAAACTCATAATTATGGCAAACACAGCAGCAAGACCAGTTACTCAAACACTTGCAACTTTTGTTAAACCCACAACACTTGTGTTTTCTGCATATGTTGCGTTTGCTGGACCTCCAATTAAACCTGCAAAACTCATTGCCACTCCATCAGCAATTAATGTTTTACTTATTCCAGGATTTTTTATAAAATCTCTTCCTGTCATAGTTCCAATATTTATATGATCTCCCAAATGTTCTACCATTGTAACCATTGATATTGGAACAATTGCTACAAGAGCAGGACCAATAGTTTTTGGATCTACATCTCATACTTTTTTAAAACTAGGATATCATTGTCATTCTTTTGTGTTTGTAATATATTCAGTTTGAATAATATTATAATCAGTTTTTATTAAACTAAAGTGCAAGATTATGCATAATACATATCCAATTGCTAAAGCCATAAGAATTGGAATTACTTTCAAGAAACTCTTTGCTTTCAACATACAAATTGTAGCTACAAGAAATGTTACAACACCAATTATAATTGCCAATCATTGAGGATAATTACCTCATGCATTTGCAACACTTCCATCATTATTTGTAGCTGTTCCAGCTACAAATCCAATATTTCCAAGAGCACTTGGAACTGCACTAAGTCCAATAGTTATTATTATAGGACCAACTACAATTGGTGAAAAGGCTTTTTTAATTCATTTAATTCCTGTTCAATGAATTACAAATCCCATAATTATATAAACAACACCAACTGCAAATACAGCAATAAAAATTGAATTATGTCATTGCTTTCAACCTGCTCCAAGCACTGTCATATAAGCAAAACTACTTCCTAAATAAATAGGAACTTTTGCCATTGTTAAAGCTATATAAATTAATGTTCCTATCCCAGAACAAAATAAGGCCATAGAAATATTAATTACCTCTTCACCTGCTATTTGACTAATAACTATTGGTACTAAAACAGTGGCACCAAACATAGCAAATACATGTTGAATAGATAAAATAGCTCATTGACCAAAGTTTTTGGGTCTCTGATGTGGTTCAAGAACTAAATCTATTTTTTTATCTTCTACCATATTTTTCTCCTTCTATTACTAAAAAAATTTACAAAAAAACAACCAATAAAATGGTTGATTAATTAAATATAAATATTTTAGAAAATTGAAAAGAGTGAGAAATTATTGAATTTTTCACATAAACTTTATTAACTTGTATTGATAAAATAATGCTTCTCATAAATTCTCCAAACTTTTCTTAAAAATGAATATATATAATTAAAAAGAAAAAAGCAACAAAAAGTTGCTTTTTTTTATAATTTTTTTTCTTCAATTTTATTTTCTGATTCTTCTTTTGATTTATTTGCAAGTTTATTTTGTAAATAAAATTTTAAATAACCTACTGGAAAAATTAATAAAATTATAGAAATCATAACAAGAGGTTTTCAAATTTCAACTATTCCTGCAACTTTTACAATTGATACAAGATTAATTATAGAACCTGCTAATGTTAAAAAACATGTCAAATAACCAAAAACTACAAAAGTTCAAAAAACTCATGGTTTATAAATTTTTATATAGCTTTCATCTTTTTTTCTTAAGTTAATCACATTTGTAATCATTAAAACTTTTAGTAAACTAACTGTAAGAGCAAAATAATTTAGCAATTCTATTATTTGATTAAATACAATATAAAATACTGCAACTAACATAAGTAATAACATTGATAAATAAGGTTGACTAGAAAATTTATTAGTTTTTAAAAAGACATTATGTAAGTCCTTTTCTTCTGCCATTTTATATACTAATCTTGATTGATATAGTAAAAATGAATTTATAGATCCTGCAAAAAGTAGTATTGCAAGAACATTAAACATGATTTTAACCCAATTTGGAATTGCACTAAATCCACTAATTCCACTTTGTTCTAATTCACTAGAGTTTTTTGCAATTGAAAGAATTGCAACAATATAAACTAGATAAACTACAATAACAACTGCTACTCCTATTAAAATTGATTTTGGAATTGTTTTTTCTGGCTTATCAATTTCTCCTGCTACATACGTAGGAACCTCTGTTCCTGAATATGCAAATGAAGTTAAAGTTATAGCTGGAATTAGCATTAATGATGACATATAAATTTTTGTTAAATCTTGAGTCATATTTTTTCCATTTAATAAATTATCACTAGTTCCAAATATAACTGCTAAGATAAGAATTAAAATAATTGGCAAACTTTTAATAACTAAAAAGACAAACTGTGTGACTTGTGAGCTATTTCTTATAAATATTTGTGTTAAACCAATCACAGCTAATATTGCTATAGCAAAAAACTTTATAAAATATATATTATCAATTTTTAAAAGAGCTGCTGTTATACTAGATAATGCTAAAGAACTAGTTGCTATAGCAGATGCAGATACAAAAAGAGTTAAAACTCATCCAAATCAAAAGGCCATTATTTTTCAATTAGATCTTTTCAATCAACTATAATTAGTTCCATTCTCTTTAAAAGAAATTGCAGGTTCAACCATTAAAAAAGTTTCAGGCAGAATTATTAATCCTCCTACTACTCAAGCAATAATCATAAGAAGTGGATTACTCCCTACAGAGCCAAAAACACTTGAAAACGATATTATTACACTTGAACCAATAGTTGCTGTAAGTGTTAAAGCAAGTACCGTTCAAAAACCCATTTTTTTATTTTGTTTCATTTTTATTTTTTTCACTTTCTTTTGCAAAAAATAAAGTCTTTGAAATATATTCATCATTATAATCACTTAAAACATATACATGCTCTGATCCGATTGGATTTCAAAATTGACTTATTACATCTTTCTCAAACTTTATTTTTTTATTAAACATAGTTAAGCTCATTTCAAAAGGAATAAAAGTATCTCCTTTTGCATGAATAAAAAATATAGGTATATTTTTATTTTCCCTCATTTTTTTAAGTAAATTATATTTACTTTGATTTGTTTTTGTCAATTTACTAAACTTAGAAGTAAATCTAAATGTATTAAATAATCAAGATTTTTTTAAAAAGTTATTTTGAACGTAATATCTATATTGTGTTTTAATATCACTAAAACCACAATCAG
Organism: Spiroplasma floricola 23-6; assembly: GCF_002813555.1. Taxonomy (NCBI): domain Bacteria; kingdom Bacillati; phylum Mycoplasmatota; class Mollicutes; order Entomoplasmatales; family Spiroplasmataceae; genus Spiroplasma; species Spiroplasma floricola. The sequence goes on along the minus strand of NZ_CP025057.1, from coordinate 139,535 downwards.
CTACAACTCAGTCAACTTTATATTTTCCAATTTGTGAATAAAGAATAGAAGTTGAAGCTCCCATACTATTTCCAATTAAACCAATAACTGATATATCATCTTCTGCTTTTAAAAAATTAATTATTGAGTTAATTATCTCCACACTGGAAAATCCAATATCAGTATATTCACCATAAGTTTTTCCATGAGCAAATGAATCAAATGTTAATACATTATAACCTTGATCGTAAAAATGACTTGTAAGTCTTAAAGCTAAATACTTATCTTCTGTTCATCCATGTAAACCAATAACTCATTTTTTACTATTTTTATTTTTTGCTTGCAAACAGCTAATTGGACCTTTAGATGTATCAATTGAAAATTCTTTTAAATTTTGTTTGGAAAAAGAGTTTTGCTTAATATTCATTTTTTTTATATCTCAATAATAGTAATCCAAGCAATTAGTTTCAGTTTCTAAATTTTTATACTCTCCATTTTTTGATTCATATTTTCCAAAACGTGGATAAGTATAACAAAACATCTTATAATTACTAAAAACTTTATTTGATTTGAAAATTATTAGCGGAAGTAACAATATTGTTATAATAATTTTTACAAAATTATATCTATATTTTTTATATTTAAACAACTCAATTTGTCTCCTTCTTTTGGTATTTCGATTAAATAATACACTATAAAAATATTCACATATATATATGGAAAAAAATAAAAATTTTAAAAAATGAAAAATATTTCCAAAATATAAAAAAAATCACTTTCGTGATTAACTTTCTTTATGGTCCGGAATAAGGGACTTGAACCCCCACGTGTTACCACGCCAGATCCTAAGTCTGGTGCGTCTGCCAATTCCGCCAATTCCGGATGAATGGTGTCCCGTATAAGACTTGAACTTATGACCCACTGGTTAAAAGCCAGTTGCTCTACCGACTGAGCTAACGAGACGTTAAAAATAACAAATTTATAATAACATTTTTTTTATTTTATTAAAATACTTAATTTAAATTTTATAAGTATTCTTTTATTTTTTAAATAAATTATTCGCTTAAATCATTTTTATTTTATAAATAAGTAAATTATAGATAAACTTATTAATAAAAAAACAACCATTTATGGTTGATGATTTCTTACATGGTGCTGATGATAGGACTTGAACCTACAACCTACTGATTACAAGTCAGTTGCTCTGCCAATTGAGCCACATCAGCAAAAAAAATGGTGGAGTGTGACGGGCTCGAACCGCCGACCGCCTGCTTGTAAGGCAGGAGCTCTCCCAACTGAGCTAACACTCCAAAAAAAATATAAAAATAATAATGGTAGCCTGTACGGGGTTCGAACCCGTGTGTGCACGGATGAAAACCGTGTGTGTTGACCGCTTCACCAACAGGCCATAAAAATGGCGGCTCTTGCAGGACTCGAACCTGCGACAAACCGGTTAACAGCCGGTTGCTCTACCAACTGAGCTAAAGAGCCATAGATAGATTTCTACCTATTCATAATAGCATATTAATAATATTAAAAGCAAGAAATTTTTTATTTTTTTGAAAAAAAACAAAAAAAACCACATTATTAAGTGTGATTTTTGAAAAAAATGCCTTCTTAAAACTACTCATTTCCAATTAAAGATGAGAGTTTAGTACGTTTAATAGATAACATAACTACAATATATCCTAATAAAAATATTAGAACTCCTGATACTAATACAATTGGAATAACTTCTCAACCAATAATCATTGGAACAGCTATATTTATAGACAATAATACTTTAGGTATTATTAAGAATATTTGACTTAAAATAGTAAGTATTCCTATTACAACTGCAAGAATAGTTATAGGTAAAAAGATTCATAGCATTATTGAATTAATTTCTTTCATAGAATATCCTTGAATTCTCATATAACTCATAAATCTTTTATATCTTCCAACAAACATATCTGTAATTAAATAAATAATTATAATAGCTGTTATCAGCGAAAGTGAAATAAATATAACAGAAAGAGATACAATAGAAGTAATCAAATTATTCATTGCTATTTTTTTAATATTGATGTAATCTGCAGAACCTATCGCTTGATCCATATACTTATCAAATCCTAATGTAGCATTATTCCCATTGAAAGTATTTAATATTAGTCTTTGCATTTGATCTGCATTTTGAATATTATTACTCATTTTTGCATTACTTCATATGCTAATTGATGAACCATTTTCAAAGTTTTTTCTTATATCAAAACTTTCATTAATACCCATTAATTTATTTGCATACAATTGATCCATATATAATTTATTGCCATCATATAATTGCTCAATACCAACGACTTTTATTTTTTTATAGCCTTTTAAATCTACAAGTTTATTTGTTAATAGTCCATTTTTTAAAGCTATATTAAATCAATTATTTGTTCCTCCCATCATTAATGTTTCTAAACCTATTTCTTTTTGAGTTATTCCATCCTTTTCATAAGTATAAATATCAAAGGGTTTAACTACATAAGATTGTTTATCACTGCTTTCAGTAAAAATATTTTGTTTATTTGAATACTCTTTGTATTCTTGATTTACTTTTTCAAATAAAGCATTATCATCCATTAAACTTTTTCTAATATGAAGTTCTATATTTGCCATATTATAATATTTTGAATATTCATTATCTGATTTTTTAAAATATAAGTTATTTCTTTGATCACTCAAATATGTAAATCTACTTAAATCCATTGAATATAAATTATCATTTTGATATTTTCATGAATCTGAATTTAAAACATTTAGTTGATTATTTTGATCCACTGTTGATAAAAACTGAGATGGTGTATTTAAATTGAATTCATCTCCAATTTTTATACCTTCTAAAACAGTTTTTTTATTAATTAACACTGGAATATACTCTAAAGACTCATCATATTTAATTTTATTTTTATTTTTAATAATTACATTATTTAAATTTGAATCCAAATTTAAACCATAAATAGTAACTGGAGTATTTTTTAAATTATCAACTTTAGAGTTAAATCTTGTATACATTTCATCTTTATCTTTATCAACAGAGATATTTGAGAAATTAAATGTAAAGTTTTTAAACTCGTTATCATCTTTATCTCAAAGCTCTTTTATAGTTGAAGGCAAGATATTATTAGATGTACTTTTAATACAACTATTATAATTTGACTCTTCTGTTATAGGTGATTGACCAAATAATTGAGGAATTACTGTACAAGAAAAGTTATTAAAAGTTGTTTGAACTAATTTCGATGATGAGTTATCAATCTTATTAGATATCTCTACCATTTGATCCATAATACCTGTTGAAAGAGTTCCACCTTTAAAAGTTAAAATATTGTTATAAACTATATTTTCAAAATTCTTTCTAAACTCGGCCTTTTTAATTTGATCTGAATTTCAATAGTTGTAATCATATAAATCTTTGTATTTATTATCTACTCCAATTAAGGGATTAAATACAGAGGCGTTTAAATTACTTTTAGCTTTATTCTTTTCATCCATTTGATAAAAAGAATATCTTGTTAATGGGTTATTTACAACAATTCCAGAGTAATTAAAATCATTATTATATTTAATATTTCTATAGTACTCATTTTTCATGTTTTTCAATGTATGTGGAGCTAATGAAGCTGCTGTTATTACAGAGCTTGAAAAGAAAAGTATTAAAAAGAATATTGTTAAATCTTTTACAGCAGAAGATATAATTATTAATCTTAATTTTGAAGTAAAATGATTTATTTTTATTTTTGAAAAGAATTTAGAAATTACTAAATTAGGTTTATGACTTTTACTTGGTTGTAACAGTACCAAAGGACTTTGTTTTACAGTAAAGTAACTCGTAACAAAAACTAATAAAGAAATAATACCTATAAAAGCTAATAATTCAATTAATAATAACTGCCAATTAATTGAAAAAGTTGAAGAAATATTAAAATATCTCTCAAAAATATTCATAAGAGAAGTTTGTAAAAACAAACTTATTGCTCAGCCAATAGGTACTAAAAAAATTATTGGAAAGGTCATATATAAAATATAGTTAAATATAATTTTAGAATTTGATACACCCAAAGATTTTAAATTTCCTATCTGACTTCTTTGTGAAATAAGAATTTTTTTAAAAATATTATAAACTACAAAACAAAGAGATAGAGCAAATATAATACAAAATATTATTGCCAAGTATAGAAAAAACCTAACCACTCCAAAAAATAAACTATTTCTCATGTTTAGTAATTTTGTTTCTGCATAAGCTTGGAATTTAGCTCTTGATAATTTTTCTGATTTGTTAGTTGAAGTAATACTATCTCTTACTTTATTTAAATTAGAAACATTATCTGCAAAATATGTTTGAAATAAATTTATATCTTCTTTCATTTCATTTATATGCTTTTTATGTTTTTTTGGTTTTTTATTATAAGTTAAATAAGTTCTACTAACATCTTGATAGCTTTTCTCTTCTCCCTCTTGATTAAACTGTTTACTAAAAATTGTGCTACTAATATAATAAATAGCTTCATTTTCTTGATTTGTTAGTAAATCTTCTTCATAAATTGTAGGATATATGTTTAATGAATCAACAGCAGTTCCATCCATTACATATTTTTTATCAGAGCCAGGAAAAATATTATAAGTTTTTCCTAACTCCATATCATGATATTTTGCATATCCACTTGATGTTAAAAATGAGTTTTCTGTTAAACTATTTTCATTATATGTTCTTGTATAAATTTTTAATATATCTTCATTATAAAAGTGAGTTTCTTTTTTATCAGAACCTATCACACTTGTATTGTAAAAAGAAGATATATATCTATATTTTTTCCCCTCTGAATCTCATTTAACTGCTTCATTTGAAGATCTAATTTTAAAATTAGTTAAATCTCCTAATAAATTAAAGTATGTAGAAAATCAATTTCTATGTATTAAATGATTATCTGAAATAATATAACCATTGTTATTTAATTTTGTATAAAAAATATTTTTATTATCAAATTTATTTATATAGAAACTTGCATTGTTTGAGAAAAGATTAACCTCTTCATTATTTCAAGCTTTCTTACCATCAACTTTTATTGGATTTTTCGTAAATCTATAATTTCCGCTTTGATCAATCTCTCCTAAAGTCTTATTTTTAAAATAATCTTCTGGATTATTATTAGTTTTCATAAAATCTAATAAATCTAATTTTATTGAGTCAGTTATAGCAGAGTTGTTTAAATAAAACATATAGTTAAATATATCTAAAGCTGTTTTTTCACCCTCTTTAGATAATTTCTCGTCTCTAAAACTATTATATTTCTCATATAATTTACCAATTAATGAGTTTTTAAAATTTTCTGAATCCAAATTAAATCTAAAAAGATCTCCAAACTCAGCTTTTCTTACAATATCTATTTTTTGTTCAGTGGTATAATTTAAAACTGCTTTTTCAGAATTTGGAATATATGGTTTAGTTTTATCACTGCTCAATTTTGACTCTACATCACCAAAGTGGAAATTTATAAATTCTTTATTACCATCTTTTATATATGAGCTTTCATAACACTGAGTTTCATTTTTCTCACAACCTTCAGTGAAAATATAATTTTTCAATACTCCCTTTTCACCAAATGTTAAGGTCGGAAAATAATTACCTTTTTGATTTTCTATTAGTTCTATGTTAAATGCAAATCACGGAGTAAAAGTTTGAGTATCATTAGATTTATAAGCACTTGATGTGTATCTAAATGAATAGTCAAACTTTTCATAATTTCTATTTATTTCATTATTTTTTTTAACAAGATTTGAAGAAACAATACCAAAAGTTGAAGTAAAAACAACAGAAATTGTTATTAGTATCAAATAAATTCCAAATTGGACATAGTCTTTTAGTAATTTTCTTAAACCGTTTTTAAATAAAAGCATTAATTATTAATAAATATTATAGAATTCTTGTCCGTTTTTATTAAAACATTTAACAGATGTAATTACTCAATAAGGTGATTCAGAGTTTTTTGAGATATTTTCTCAAATTATTTTATAAGAGTTTTGAACATTATTGTAATCTTGATAATTTCCAAGTCCATCATATTTAATTAAGTCTTGTTCATTTTTTATAGGTCCATTTTCTCCATATCCTAAAATTTTTCCTGAGTTTTGGACTTTTTCTGGATCCAATTTTTCTTTTAAATTATCTGTTCATTTATCTTCTTGGTTTTTAGCAATTGTTTGATATGGATTAAATTTTTTTCCTACTGTAACTTTTTCTGTTTGTTCACTTGCTGTTGAAGTTACATCACCAATACCTTTATAGTCAAGTGTGAATTCCATTTTTCCCCCTAATTGAGTATTACTTGTAGTATTTATTTTGAAATCATTAACTTTTCAATAGTCATCCTCAACTAGGTATTTTAATACAGGATCATGTACCTCTTTCATAGCTTTTGCTACATAATCTTTAAAACCAGCAAAAAATCTTTTAAAGTCTTTTTGACCTGTATTTTCTTCATTAGTAAAACCTTTATAGATTCTACCTGCTAATGAATCTTCTTCATATCCCTTTTCAGTTCATCCTATTAATTTTAAAAATTTATTTTTTTCAGATGTAGAAAGATCTCTAAAAGTCTCAGAATCTTTAAAAGTTTCAATAATTAATTCAAATTGACTTATAGTTTTATCTTCTGTTAACATTTTATAAAAACTTTGAGCCAATTTAAGAAGATTAATACCTCCATCATCATTTTGACCTATCATTGTTTCTTTTCAATTATCATGACCAGTATACTCCATAATTTTTGAATAAGCTTCTTTAAATGGTGCATTTTCTCCTCAGAAAAACTGCTCATTAAACTCTTTTTTATTAGAACTTTCTTGATAAACTTTTATTAACTCATCTATTATTTCCACAATATCTTTTGCATTGGTAGATCTCTTATCCTTATCTCTTTTTGCATCTTTATATAAACTACTTAATTTTGGAATATCCATTCCAAGAAAAGAATATGTAGGAGCTTTATCTAAACTTTTTATTTTTGTTTTTAAAGCTTCGCTAGTTATTAAAGAATTCTCTTCCAAATTTTTTATTCCCTTTCAAACACCACTTGTCATTGTTAAACCAACAGCTTGTGAAACATTATTAGAATTCCCAATTGCTCCTAATCCTGATTTTTTTGTATTAATCATAGGAAATAAAGTATTCATAAATTCTGAAAGTACTAATGCTCCATTTTTAGTATCTGAAATATTATCTAGCATTGACCCAAATAAACTTATGTAACCATTAATATTTTGTTCTCCAGCAACTTTTGTTATTAATCCTCCAGTTGAGTTAAATTCTTTACCATTTATTTTTGATTTTTTATCAGCATTAGCTGCTTGAAATTGTTGATCTTTTAATTTACTTTGAGCTATTTTAATACCACTATAATCTTTACTTCTTGTTGCTGATCCTTTCATTAATATAGAATTATATCAAGCATATCCTGAACCATTAGTACCAACTTTTTCTGTAGCACTACTTTTAGGTGAAGAAGTACCATTTGTATCTGTTGGATTTGCTCCATCAAATCCTAAATTTAATAAGTAGTTTGAAAGTGCTCCTGTATCTTGTATTCCTCAAGCTAAATTCCTTCTTTCTTCATTATCAGATAAATTAATGTCCTTTCCTAAACCTGCTGCATATCCCATTGCATTATTTCCATTTTTCTTATTGTAACCTTGGTTACCAGTTGTAGAAAATGTATCATTAAAATAGTATGCACCATCTTCTCCAGTATTAATCATACTTTCATAAAAATCATTGTCGTACATACCCATAATATAGCTTGCAAACATTCCTGCATAATTTTCACTATTATAATTAGTTAAAGAAGGTGCTAAGTAATTTTTAAATCTACTTATATTTGTTCCTAAATTTATGTTTTTATCTCCATTTTTATATGAAATAGGCATATTCATAGCTGATGGTGAAGGTGTTAAAAACATTGAAAGTATTTCATTAATATTATAATTTAAATTTTCATGTCTTCCCCCAATAATTAATCTTGATATAAATTCTGCTCCTTGAAGCATTTCTTTTTGTAATTCATTAGTATTAGGTTTTTCATTATTATCATTTCCACTTTTTTTTGTTCCACAAGCAACAACTGTAGCAGATGAACCAACTAAAACCATTACAGCAAGTACATTTAATAACTTTTTCATTTTATTTTTTCTCTCCTTAATTGCTAAGTACCTAAAAAAACAATAAAATGTCAATTTAATTATTCTACTTTTAAAAATATAATGATCGATCTGGTGGATCAGTTTCCATTTTATGAACTCTTAATTTATCCGTTTCTAAAATTATTATTGAGGCTAAAACCTTATCTCAATAATTTATGTTCAGTATTTTTTTAATTTTTTTAATTTTGATTTTTTCAAAAATACTTTTTAAAATCAAATTTAACTTTACTGAGTTTTTATAAATTATATTTATAAAATTTTTGTTTGAGATAATAGCAGTTTTAATTATTGTGTATATTAAAAAACACATAAAAACATAACAAATTAAAAAAACTAGAAAGGCATTTAAAGCCACAATAAACATTATGAAAATTTTATTTATATAAGAAAAATTAATATATTTATAAAATCTATAAGCTCTTCATCAAGACATCTCTTCATAGGCAACATTAGTTTTTTGAATTGAATTATATGTAAAAACTGCACATAAAAAGAAAAGAAGAAAAATAACAAATAGAGAAATAAAAAATCTAAAATTATTATTTAAATTACTCATATTAAATATATTTTTTCTCGATATTTCAAATTTATATTCTTCAGTATATTTAAAAATTTTAATAATAAAATTTGTTACAAAATATAAAGTAAATATTATTAATCAAAGATTAATTATTAGTGAAGTTATTAATATAGCTCTCTTATTATATAAAATTTTTTGGATAGGTAAAGTTAAAAAAAATAATAAAAAAATCACTATTCAATTTATATTTAATTTACTATTTCTCATATTTATCCCACTTTTTTTTATTGTATATTAAAAAAAAAAAAAAAAGCATACTAATTTACACATAAAAAATTTTTAGTAAAATAAAAAACATTCAAAATATATTTTTTAAGTGTAAATTGCTTTACAAAATATATATTAAATGTTCTATATTTTATGATTGTTAATCAATTAAACCTGCTTGATAAAGTCTTTTAAAATGACCATCTTGAGATTTTAGTTCATTAAATTTACCTCTTTGAACTATTCCTTTACCATTTCCACCTAAAACTATAATTTCATCAGCATTTTTAATAGTACTTAATCTGTGAGCTATAGTCACTGTAGTTCTACCCTTCATCAATAAATCTAATTTAGCTTGGATTTCTTTTTCCACAATATTATCTAAAGCACTTGTTGCTTCATCAAGTATTAGAACCTCTGGATTTTTTAGAAACATTCTTGCAATAATTAATCTTTGTTTTTGTCCACCACTTAGTAGGAAACCTCTTTCTCCTAAAATAGTTTCATATTGACCAGGTCATGTCATAACAAGTTCATGCAGTTCTGCTTTTTTACATGCTTCAATAACTTCTTCATTTGTTGCATTAAAAGAACCATATTTAACATTTTCAAAAACATCACCATAAAGAATTTGAGGATCTTGTTCAACATATCCGACATGTTGTAAGTAACTAGATAATTTAACATCTTTTAAATTTGTATTACCATTAATAATTACATCTCCTTTTGAAGGATCATAGAATCTTAACAATAATTTTGCAATTGTTGATTTACCACTTCCAGTTTCCCCAACAAAAGCATAAGATTTTCCCTCTTCAAATTTGAAGTCAAATTTTGGAAGAATAATTTTTCCTGGTTTTTCAGGATATTCAAATTCTACACCTTTAAATAAGATATCTCCTTTTATTGAATCTACAATTTCTCCATCTCAATAATGAGAATTTAATATTGATTTAGCCTTAATTGTATCATCAACTCTTTGAGCTACAACTGAAGCCTGAGCTAAACCAAATAGAGCAGCCATAACATTAAATAATGGCCCTATCATAAGTCCTTGTGCTAAATTGTAAGCTGCAAATCTATTTTTTAAGAAATCTGATCCTGCTCCTTGATTTCCATAAATTAACATAGTTGCAATTACAGTTGCAAACTGTAGAACAAATGTTCCACCTCACATTGTTGTTAACATAAGTGCTAATCTTGTACCCACTTTTTTAGACTTTTTGTAAAAATCTTTGTGTACTTCATTAAATCTTTCAGTTTCATAATTTTCTGTACCTGATGATTTAATAAGTCTTACTGTAGCAATTCTATCTGTTACATTTCCATTAATTTCTGTAATGCTTTCTCTTACTTTTACAACTTTATTTCTAGTTGCATAAAAACAAAACATCATTAAGAACATTATTATTGCAAAAGTAACAACAGTTACTGATGCTAACTGTCAGCTTAAAATATACATTAAAATAGCTGCACCAATAATTTCAAAAAATGATAAACCAAATTGTAAAGGTACTTGAACTGCTTGATCACCAACTATTTGTGTATCAGAAACTATTTTAGTTAAAATCTCTCCAATTTTTTTATCTGAATAATAAGAGATGTCTTGTCTTACTAAGTTTTCAAGAGCTCTATTTCTTAGACTTATTTCAATTTTACGACCCATAATATATGCTAAATAGTCATAAATAAAAGAAAGTATACAATATAAGATAACAATACCAATTGATAAATAAATTAACATTCCCCAATCATCAGTTCAAAGATCTGTTATTATGTTTTTTACTGGTTCTTTAGAACCACTTTTATCACTTGTTATTGCAAGAGTCATTTGATAAGTTAATATCGGCAATGACAAATGCAATACAACAAACATTAAGCATAAAAATAACATAGCTAATGATAATTTTCATTCTTTTGCAAAATAGTAGGCCAAAGTTTTAAAAAACTTTCCCTTACCAACTTCTATTTCTATATTTTCCATATTTCTCCTCTACTTTTTATTCTAGTAAAAATTATATATTTTTATAAACAAAAAGGTACCCAAAAAGGTACCCTTTGTAATTATTAAATTAATTTAAGTAATAATTTATAAGTTCCATAAATACATACAGTTGGTAATAATGAGTTAATAAAGAATATTAATGCTAATCAAGGATTTAATCCAACAGTTGTAAAGTCAAAGAACGTATTGACTTTCTCAATTGGTATTAATGTTAATGTAGTAAAAACAAATGCTACAAGCATTAATATTAATAATCATTTATTTGGTCTATATTTATCTACATCTTTATTTTGTCTTGTTGATTTAATAGGTAAAAAGAAATTATTATAAAGAATTGAATAAAATATTGGAGAGAACATAATTGCTATATAAACTCCAGTTTTACCAAATTTTGCAGCAGTTTGAAAATCATCATTGAATCATCAAACAGCTATTTCATAATTTAATACTGCAAACAAAGTATTAAATAAAGTAGTTATAATAATTTGACTTCTTATTCCCTTTAATAAACTTTCTTTTTTATGAGTTGGAGGTGGATTTTTCATAACACCTCTTCTTTCTTTTTGCATTCCGATTGGAACAGCAACAATTGTTTCAATAATAAATATATGGAATAATATATTTACTGAATTTAAAGCAATATCTTGGTTAATTGCCAATATTAATAATAAAGTTAAAATTTGACTTATATTTGCTGCAATTAAAAAAGAAATTGAGTACTTAATTTTTTCATAAACATTTCTCCCTGAATTAACCCCAGAAATAATACTTTTAAAATTATCATCTGCTAATATTACATCACTTACACCTTTTGCAACTTCAGTTCCTGTTATTCCCATAGAAATACCAACATCTGCTTTTACTAAACTTGGTGAATCATTTACTCCATCTCCTGTCATAGCAACAATGTTGTTATCTTCTTGAAGTAAATCAACAATAAGTGCTTTATGCTCTGGATTAACTCTTGCAAAAACATTTGTTCTTTGAAGTCTCTCTTTTAATTGTTCATTAGATAATTCATTAATATCTTGTCCTGTTAAAACACCATCAAAGTTTTCATCTGTAATACCTAATCTTGTAGCAATTTCAAAAGCAGTAATTTTGTGATCTCCTGTAATCATAATTACACGAATTCCCCCAGATTTTGCTTCTTCAATTGATGCTTTAACTTCTTCTCTTGGTGGATCAATAATAGCTACACAACCTAGGAAAGTTAAATTATTTTCATAACGTTGTTTTTCTTCAGTTATATCTTTTTGAGAAAAACCTAAAACTCTTAACCCTCTTTTAGCAAAACTATATAATTGTTCATTAATTTTGGTTTTTTCTTCTTGTGTTAAAGGAGTTACTTTTCCATCTATTAATTTATTAGTACAAATATCTAAAAGATAATCAACAGCACCTTTAACATAAACCATTTTTCTGCCATCAACGTTATTAACTGTTGTCATTAATTTTCTTTTTGAATCAAATGGAATTTCATCCAATCTTTCGTTATTTTTTCTAATGCTTTTATAATTAATATTAAATTTCTTAACAAATTCAATAGTTGCGATTTCAGTGGCACTACCAATTTTTTCTTTTTCCACAATTGCATCACTACATAAAGTAATACAGTTAATTAGATCATTATATTTTGTTTTATCAAAGTTATTATAATCATCTTCTTTAAAATCTAAAAAGATTTTATCAACTGTCATTTTGTTTTGTGTTAATGTTCCTGTTTTATCTGAACAAATAACATTAACATTTCCTAATGTTTCAATTGATTTTGGATTTTTAATAATAACATTTTTTCTTGCCATTTTTTTTGTAGCAACCATTAAACAAATTTTGACAATAATTGTTAATGATTCAGGAATTAAAGAAATAGCAGAAGAAACTGCAATAAGAAGAAGATTTTTAATATCTGCTTTACCAGGTTGTACATCATGAATTCTATCTGACAAGAAGTAAGAAATTAAGAATAATATAAGTCCTAGAACTATTGAAGTTAAACCTATTATTGTTGTTAAACGAGTTACTTTTCTTTCAAGTGGAGTTTTTTCAGGTTTATGACCTGTAATTTTTGTAGCAATTTTACCAATTTCAGATTCTTGCCCTGTTCCAAAAATAACACCCATCATTTTTCCTTCAATAACTAATGTTGACATAAATGCAATATTTTTTTGATCTCCCAACATCAAATTTTTTTCTTTGATAGAATCAGAGATTTTTTTAACAGGTTCATTTTCACCAGTTAAAGCAGATTCATCAATTTTTAGTAACTGATTGTCTAAAATTCTTGTATCTGCAGGAACAAAACCTCCAGAGTTTACAAAGATTATGTCACCTGGAACTAATTCTTCAATATCTATTTCAGTTTTTTTTGAACTTCTTAAAACAATTGCAGTTTGTTTATTTTCATTTAAATGTGCTACTTGATTTAATGATTTAACTTCTTGAATAGTTGCAATAATAGAGTTAGTTAAAACTATAACTAAAATAATAACTAAACCTGTTATATCAACTACTTCAATTTTTTGTGAAATAATAGAAACCAATCCAGAAACCAATCCAGATAAAATCATAATTAAACTTAACGGATCTAAAAAACTCAATAGAAAAATTTTAAATCAGTTAGTTTTTTTACTTTTAGGAAGAATATTTCGACCATATTTTTCTAATCTATTTTTAGCTTCTTTATTACTCAATCCAGTTTCAGGATTAACTTCAAAAATATTGCATATTTTTTTATTTGAAAGTTTATATCATTCTTGATTTAAAGATACGTTATCAGTTTTTACATCTGATAACTCATTTTTATTTTCATTTATATTCATTTTGACACCTCAAAAGATTTAAAATCTTAACCACCTTATCATACAACTTTAAATTTAAAAGTCAAACTTTTTTTGGTTATATAACATTTATAAATGTTAAAAATGAATGGATTCCTCAATTTTTTGAGATAATTTTATCCTATAGTAACTTCTTCTTCCAAATATCCATAATTCTGTTTATTTTTAGGTTTTACAAAAGCAAGTAATGTATTTGAAATACCTAATTGTCCTATAAACATTGTAAGAACTAGCATAATTTTGCTTAAAACACCCAACTGAATTATTTGTTCATTTGGAAATGGTTGAAACCCAACCGTTCCAAAAGCACTACATACATACATTATCAGTTTAATAATAGTTGCTTCTGTATGTTCAGTAGTGTCAGTTCCATATAGCATTTTATTACTATCTAAATAAACTACAAAAATACTTGTAATAACAATAAAGAATGAAATAAATACTACAGCAAATGATCTTTTTACAGTTTCATCTGGAATTTTTCTTTTAAAAGCTTCTACTGACTTTTTATTTCTTATAATTGAGAAAATAGCTAAAATACATATTGCAAAAGTAGTTGTTCTAATTCCTCCTGCTGTTGAGGAAGGAGCAGCTCCTATAAACATTCAAATGGATAATATGAATTTACTTCCAGCAGTAAAGTTATTAACATCAACTGTTGCAAAACCAGCATTTCTTGTAGAAGAGACATTAAAAATTAAGTCCATTATTCAAACATTTGTAGGTTTTCAACCAGTTGGTATTCATTTTTTTACTTCAACAACTTGTCCCCCATCCATCATTTTAGTATACTTTTGCTCTACACCATCTAATAGAATTTTACTATTTTCTACAGTTAATCATTCAGTTAAAAAAACCAATATTGGGCCTAATATAAATAGTGTTATATATGTTATAAAATTTAATTTAGTAAATAGAGAGAATTTAACAGTTTTTCCTTGTTTTCTTGCTTTAATTTTTTTCTTAATATCATGATAAGTTGGATAACCCAAACCTCCAATAACTCATTGAAATAAAAAAGTCACTTGTATTAAATATCCAGCTGAACCTGCTTGATTGTACGGAACAAGTGAAGTTCCACTTACAATATCAAATCCTGCATTATTTGTAGCACTTATAGAGTGAAAAATAGCTGCTCAAAGAGATTTTCCAAAATCATTATAAGCATTTGTAATAGAATCTTTTGATACATCTAAATTATTAATATCAATTGGAGTAAAGTAAAATCCAAAAAATAGAATAATTGACCCAACTATTTCTAAACCAATTAAAAAAATAAATGCATCTTTAATCATTTCCACTGTATTTGATAAACTATTGTTACCTCTTTCTGATGAGGCTATATTTTGATCATCCAGAGATATTTTTCTCCCAATCATAACTAAAAGTGATATTTTAATTGTCAGTATACCAATACCTCCAATTTGACACATAATAATAATTAATAATTGCCCAATAAATGAATATCCTGTATTTGTTTGTACAATTGTAATACCAGTATCTGATATTGCACTTGATGCAGTAAACATTCCAGTAATAAAGTTTCAATAGTTATTTGAATCCTTTACAACTCCAGGAATTGAAAGTAAAAAACCTCCAATTATAATAGCAAGTGCATATGCTATAATGATCCTTCCACTAACACGAGAAAAAGGTCATCAGTTTTTTAATTTATAAAAAAACTTTTCATTTTGTTTTTTTGGTTCTTTAGCTTTTTTATTTTTTTTACTATTTTCTTGCTCTGTGCTTAAAGAATTTTTCACAAAAAACTACCTCTTTCAAATCTACATTAAATTATACATTAAACCTCAAAAGAGTTGTATAATTTAAAGAGTTAGAAAGTTGGTGCTCGTATGGCTAGAAAAAAAAGTTTTGCTATATTTGGTGCAAATTACTTTGGTTTATCAGTTGCTCAAACACTTGATGAAAAAAAACAATTAATTAAAATATTTGACTATGATGAAGAAAAACTAAATTTACATATTAATGAATTTGAATCTGTTGAAGGTATAGTGTTAGATGCTACAAATAAAAATGCCTTAGAAAAAAATGGTATTGCTCAATATGATGGAGTTATTGTTTGTTTTGGTGGAAATATGGAATCAAGTATTTTAACAGTTTTAAATCTTTTAGATTTAGGTGTTGAAAATATTATAGTTAAAGCAAGAGATGAAAGACATAAAAGAATTTTGCTTGCTCTTGGTTTAGAAGAAGATAAAGTTATTATTCCTGATGTTATAACAGGTAAAATGGTTGCTACAAAATCATTGTTTGACATTGAAAGTGAAGTTCAATCAATTGATAATGAATATGTATTTACAAGTATTACAGTAAAAGAAGAAGAAGTTATTGATAAATCAATTTTTGATGCTGGCTTAAGCTCTAATAAAGACTTCAATATTATTCAAATAAAAAGAAATGGTAAAACTTTACTTCCAGATGAATATACAATTTTAAAAGAAGGAGATATTCTTGGAGTATATGCAAAAAATAATATAGTAAATGATTTAGTTCTAAAAATTAGAGGTGAACAAGAAGCTGAAGAATAAAAAAATGCTAACTACGTTAGCATTTTTTTAAATAATCCTTAATCATTTTAATAAGAATTTCTGTTGCTACTGTTGGATTTACATTTCCTCCAGTTTCTTTCATAAGTTGACCCATTAGAGTTTTTTCAACTCTTTCTTGTCTTTGTTCATATTGTTCTTTTATTAAAGAACTATTTTGTTCTATAATTTTGCTCAACATTTTTTCTATTTCTTTTACATCAGATATTAATTTTAAATTATTTTCTTCTACAATTTCTTTTATAGTTTTTTCAGTTTCAAAAGCAATTGGTAAAATTACTTTCACATGTTTTGAAGAGATTAAGTTTTCTTCTAACATTTTAATTATTTCACTAATATCTTTGGGTTTAAGTTTGGATTGACTCAACTCTATACCATCTTTATTTAATAAAGATTTAATATCTGTTATTAAATAGTTTGCAACTTTTTTTGCATCTGATCCTAACTCTATACATTCTTCAAAAAAGTAAACTAAGGATAAATCTGAAAGAATATAGTTAGTATCTTCACTAGAAAGTTGATATTTTTTAATATATTTTTCTCTTTTTTGTGAAGCTAACTCTGGAGAACTATTTATAACTTCTTTAATTCATTTTTCATTTAGTTGAATTGGAAATATATTTGGTTCTCTAAAATATTTATAATCAATAGCATTATCTTTTTTTCTCATTAAAACTGTTTCTTGAGTACTTTCATCAAATCTTCTTGTTTCTTGTTGAACACTATAACCTGATAGCAAAATTTTTGATTGTCTATTAATTTCAAATTCAATTGCTTTTTTAACATTATTTAAAGAGTTTAAATTTTTGATTTCCACTTTTGGACCAAATTTTGAATATCCATAAGGTCTTAAAGAAATATTAACATCACATCTTAATGAGCCTTCATTCATTTTGACATCACTTACACCAAGATATAATAAAATCTCTCTAAGTTTATTTACATATTCCACTGCTTCATTTGCACTTCTTATGAATGGTTTTGAAACAATTTCAACTAATCCAACACCACTTCTATTAAAATCTATGTAAGTTAAATCACCTTTATGTGTTTGTTTTGCAGTATCTTCTTCAATATGCAATCTTTCAATTTCAATAACTTTTTTACTTCCATCTTCTAAAGTAATTTCAAGTTTACCTTCTTTTCCAATAGGAAAAAATTGTTGTGTAATTTGAAAACCTTTTACTAAATCTGGATAGAAATAATTTTTTCTATCAAATCTTAAAACAGGATCTATTATCATATTTAATGCGTTACATGCAAGTAAAGCCAATCTAACTCCCTCTTTATTTACAGAAGGCATTGTTCCTGGATAACCCATATCAATTTCTGAAACTTGTGAATTTGGAATTTCTCCATATGTAACTGGACCTAATCCAAACATTTTAGAGTTAGTTTTTAATTCCACATGATTTTCAATTCCTATAATTACTTCAAAGTTATTCAATTAAATCACCTACTTGTCTAAAATTTTTTGAAATTATTTCTTCTAAAAATTTTGCTGCTTGTAAAACTTTTAAATCCTTTTTTGGTTTTGCATTTAAATTAATTCCTATTGGCATATTATCTTGAGTTGTAAAAGGAATTGTAATTGAGGGCATACCATTAAAGTTAGCTAAAATTAAAACATCTTCAACAAACGAACCTTCATTATCATCTTTTTGTTCAACATCTACTCCATAAACATTATTAACAGTTGGTGCTGGTTTAAATGTTGGGGGAATGATTAAAATATCTACTTGTTCATATAATTTATCTAAAGTTTCTACAATTAACCTTCTAACTTTTTTTGATTTAGCTAAAAGAATTTCTTGATTTTTTGATTTAAGCTGATAACTTCCTATAATAAATCTTCTCTTTACAGTATCTCCAAATCCTTGAGTTCTAGAATTTTTAATTATTTCTCTATAATCTTTACCTTCAGCTCTTAGACCAAATTTAATTCCATCTAAATTATAATGTGTTGAAACTCCTTCTGCAAAAGATATCATCATATATGTTGCAGGAACAGCATGTAATAATTTTTTGTCAAAATCTAATTCTAGAACTTCATGACCTTCTTTTTTTAAAATCTCATATAGTTTTTCATAATCTTTTTTTAATTGACCATCTAAATATTTTTCAATATGTTTAATATATCCAAACTTAATTTTTTTATCTAAATTATTAATATTCTTTACAAACTCATCTCTATTATCAATTGATGTAAAGTCCTTATCATCTTTTGCATATGTTGCTTCGCATAAATAAGTCAAGTCCTCAACATTATTTGTAAAAAAACCTAAATGATCTAAACTTGGAGCATAAGGAATTGCACCATACCTTGATATTGATCCATATGTTGGTTTAAAACCAACTATACCATTTAAACTTGCTGGCTTTCTAATTGAATCTCCTGTGTCTCCTCCAGTTGCAAAGGGAACAATACCTTTTGCAACAGCATAAGCACTACCACTTGAACTTCCCCCAACTATTCTATTACTATCATATGGATTTCTTACTTCCCCATTAAATGAAAATAATCCTGTTCCTCCCATTGAAAGCTCGTCAAGTGCAGCTTTTCCAATCATAATAGAGTTTGATTCTAGAAACTTTTCTGCAATAGTCGCATTAAAAGAAGGAACATAGTTTGATAAAATTTTAGAACCAGCTGTTGTTAGAATTCCTTTTGTAGAAATATTATCTTTATGAATAAAAGGTATTCCATACAAAATATTTTCCTTATCAATATTTTTTTCAAGTTCTTT
Source organism: Spiroplasma floricola 23-6 (assembly GCF_002813555.1). Classification (NCBI taxonomy): domain Bacteria; kingdom Bacillati; phylum Mycoplasmatota; class Mollicutes; order Entomoplasmatales; family Spiroplasmataceae; genus Spiroplasma; species Spiroplasma floricola. The sequence continues at coordinate 120,390 of NZ_CP025057.1, read as the reverse complement.
TGCTTTTTTTAATGCTTCTTCTTTACACAAAGTAATTAAAAAATTACTTTTCATTTCTTTTTCAGATGTCTTTAAAACATCTTCTACTAAATCAGTAATACTAATTTCTTTGTTTATTAATTTATTATGAACATCTTTTAATGTAGTTTTTTTAAAATTCATCCTATTTAACCACCTTTGTAATTGTTAAAAAGTCACCATCTATAGTTGGTGCATTCTTTAAAATTTCACTTTGAGGTAAAACACTAATCTTATCATCTTCTCTTAAGTGTGTTTGTAAAATATCAAATGGATAATGTAATTCCTCTACATTGTTTGTATCAACTGATAAAACCTTTTCAAATTTTTTTAATAAATCATTTTCATATTTAAGAATACTTTCCAGTTCTTTTTTACTTAAAGTTAACATTGCATCTTCTTGAAGCTCTTCTAATAATTCTAAATTTATTTTCATTATTTATTCACCAATCATTTCTAATAAACTTTCTTCTGAAATAATTTTGACTCCTAATTTTTCAGCTTTTTCTAATTTACTACCAGCTTCTTTACCTGCTAATAAAAAATCTGTTTTTTTGCTAACTGTATCAATTACCTTAGCTCCATACTCTTCAAGTAAGTCTTTAAAATAATTTCTAGGTTTGCTTAATGTACCTGTTATAACAAAACTTTTCAAAGTTATTTTATCATTATTTTTTGAACCTTCATTGCCTAAATAAATCATATTAATATTTTCTTCTTTCAATTTATTGATTAATTGCAAATTTTGTTTTATTTCAAATCAATCACAAACTGATTTTGCAACAATAGGTCCTACATCATTAATTTGTTCTAATTCCTCAAAGTTTATTTTTGAGATATTTTCCATTGTTTTAAAACTTATTGCTAAAGTTTTTGCAGTTTTTTTACCTACATGTCTAATTCCTAAACCAAAAAATAATTTTTCCAATGAGCTATTTTTTGATTTTTCAATTGATTCTAATAAATTAGACACAGATTTTTCTCCCATTTTATCTAGTTGAATAAGTTCATCTTTAAATTTACTTAATTTATAAATATCTGCAACGTTCTTAATAAACTTATTTTCAAAAAGCTTTTCAATAATTTTAATACTTAGACCTTCAATATTCATTGCATCTCTAGAAACAAAATGTTCAAGTCCTCTAATAATTTTTCTTGGACATTCAAAATTGATACAATATTGATCTACTTCTCCTTCAACTCTTTCTAAATTTGAGTTACATACAGGACATTTTATTTCTTCAACTCATTTGGTTAAACTTTTATACTTATTATCCTGGATAGGTTCAATTACTTCAGGAATTATATCTCCTGCTTTTTTTATTTTAACTTTTCCCCCAATTCTTATATCTCTTTGAATAATAAAATCTGCATTATGTAAAGTTGCAGCTTGGACAATAGTTCCTGAAATTTGAACTGGCTCTAAAGTAGCGTTATAAGTTATTCTTCCCGTTCTTCCTACAGTAGCATAAATATTTTTTAATAATGTTTCTTTAACTTCAGCTGGAAATTTAAAGGCTATAGCTCATTTTGGAGATTTTGCAGTATATCCCACTTTTTCATAAAGATCAAAATCGTTTATTTTGATTACTACTCCATCAATTTCATATTCTAATTTCTCTCTCTGCAATTCAATAAATTTAATATGATTGTAAACTTCTTCAATATCATTACAGATTTTTCCTAATTTATTTACTTTAAAATTCATTTTCTCTAAATAATTTAGTGACTCACTATGTGTATGAAATTTTTCTCTATTCATAAAATAATATAAAAAAGCATCAAGTTTTCTTGAAGCTGCAATAGACGAATCTAATTGTCTTAAAGTTCCTGCAGCAGCATTTCTTGGATTGGCAAATAATTCTTCATCATTATTTTGTCTTTGTTTATTTATTTTTTCAAATTCAACCTTAGATAAAAATACTTCTCCTCTAATTTCAACATAATCACTTTTATCTGAAATTGATAAAGGAATACTTTTTATTGTTTTAACATTTGAAGTTACATCTTCACCATAAATTCCATCACCTCTTGTTACACCTTTAAAAAAGTTACCATTTTTATAAATTAACGAGATTGATAATCCATCAATTTTAGGTTCAACAAAAAAGTTATATTTTTTACTTTCAATTTCTTTAAAAATTTGTTCATCAAAAGTTTCTAAGTCATCTTTATTAAATGCATTAGATAAACTTAACATTGGCAATTTATGTTTATACTTTTCAAATTTATCCATTACCTGACCACCTACTTTTTGTGTTGGTGAGTCATCAGTTTTAAATTCTGGATTATCTGTTTCTAACATTATTAATTCATTTAAATACTTATCATATTCAGAATCATCAACTATAGGGTTATCCAAAACATAATACGCATAATTTCATTCATTTAGATCTTCTTTTAATTTTTCAATTCTATTTTTAATATCTTTCATATATGCTCCTTTAAAAACTTAATCTTGAATATTTTTTTATCACAACAACTTCAGTATTTTCCTGTTTTGCTTTTTTTTGTTTAATTGAATATGGAATAGAGTTCAGAAGTGAAAATATTAGAACAAGTAAAACTATTCCATTTGTTTCAAACATGTTTGGATAAAACACATTTATAAATCTTACTGATATTGGATTATAAAATGTTAAATAACTTATTAAAAATAAGTCTACTATATTTGTTAATAAATCACATTTTACTCTTTTTCTAAAGAATACTCACACGAAAGATATTGCTAATAAAGACATTGAAATTATAAACGTTAAGGTTTGCTTTGCAATGTTATTTTTGATTACAGAAAGCCAAATATATAAAATATTTAGAGAGTTAAATTTATCTGAAATTATATTTTCATTAAAAGCTAAAATAAAAGCTGTTGATAGGGTCATAAAAAATATTGGTACAAACAAAACTGTAAATATACTTCTATTTTCTAAAAAATTCTCAAACTTAATAACAAAACTATATTTTCTATTCATTAATATAGAAGTAATAATCATAAGAAAGAGAATTGCTCCAAATACAATTACTTGTATATAAAGATTTAAAATAATATTATAGAAGATAAAACAAACCATTGGAAATAATACAATCTTTAAAATATCTTTGGTAAAGTTTTGACTGAATTTTCGCTGAATTATAAAAATAAAAGCATATAACAAGAAAAGTATTTGATATGAACTTTCTCATGAAAATGAAATATAACCTCCAAGCACTAAACCAATCAAGACAGGATTATATCTTTCTCTAGTATTAAACGTTGTATATCTAAGTAGCATAATTACAGCATAAAAGATCAAGTAGAGTAAAATCATATCTCCACTAAATATTGAGTATTCTAATTTTCAAAATACCAATCTTGTTATCATAAACAATATCAAACTTGATAAAAATAGAATAATTTTATTTTTATTTCTAGTTTTCAATGAAAATGATTCATAAAAGGTAAAGAAAATTGAAGATAATAAAAATGCATCTAAAATTATTGATAAAGGAATTAATAAATCTTTATATTGATAAGGTTGAACATTTGCAATCATGATAGTTGATAATTGAAAACTATATCATCCTTGAAATGGTTTAAATCCTAAAAAGTTATATAGTGTAGAATCATTGAAAAAAGAAACTGAGTTTCCTTTCAATCAGTATAAAATAGCTAATGTATTTTTATGTCTACTAAAATTTTCTTTTGAAATATATGTCATAGAAAAATAATTTAAAGTTATAAAGAGACAAACCACAAGTATAAAAAATAAAGAGTCTAATTTTAAAAAATTAGTATTCAATCAAAATCTCATAAAAACAAAACAAAATAGTAAATATATTATAGATATTGCAAAAATATAGTAAATAAAGAATACATAAGGTAAAACTGAAATAAGTTGCAATGGAAATGTAAATACAGAAAGAAATGTAAAATAACTGAAAAAACCTGTAGCAATAGCTACAAAGTAATTTTTTATTTTAAATTTAAAAAGTTCTATTGCAATTAACCCTGATGTATAAAACATAAATAAATACAAAATAGAGATACCAATAGCAATAAACAATGAGCCTGTCAACATATTATCACCTTTATAAATTATAGCATCTCAAAGCAAGTTAAAGATTCTTAAAAAGTAAATAAAAAAAATCGATTTTAATCGATTGATTTTCTATTTACCTTTTAATATATAAATATTATCATTTTTAGGATTTATTTTTATTTCTGCAAGATCATCTATAATCTCAGTAGTAATTGTAGAATCTTCAATTCCATACATAGCTTGAGATATTTTATCACTGTTATCAACTATTTCATCAATATCTATACCATACTCTTCAAAACGTTTTTTTCTTGCTTCAGTTGATTTTTTTAATAAAATTCTTTGAACTACTGGTAAATTCTTTATAATTCCATTAAATGCTTTTGCATTTAAAATATAAGAAAATAAAATTAGTACAAAAATAGATGTAAAAATTAATCCAAAAAACATTCCAATTAAAGGAGCGATATGTCCCTCTGATGATGTTGCAGTTTCAATATTCAATTTTTTACTAATATATAAAAGATTTAGTAGAATTGCTATAGATGTAGGAACTATCAAAATTAAGAAGTTATTTATAACATATTTTTTATTTGAATTATATGTCACATATTTTCAAACATAAATTCATAAATAGGAGTATCTAACAATTAAGCATAATAATTTTATTGAATACATTATAACTATTCCCACAATTAATTTATTTATTCCCCCTACACCACTAGTAACTAAAATAAAGGTAATCAAGGGAGCTGAAATTATATAAACAATACCAACAATATTTTGAAATTTAGATACTTCTCCATATCTTCCTTTTGCTTGTATTAAAGTCATTTGTCCATCACACAAAATAGTAAATGCAGTTACAGCAGCATATAATATTGAAAATTTAGGAGTATAGAACATATATTCAAATGCTTTTTGACTTGCTATATCATTTTTAATATTAATGTTTTCTCCATATAAAGCACTAACGAAATATGGTGATAAAATTGACATGTTTATAAATGTAAAGGCAGCTATTAAATAAGTATATAATTCATATTTTGTATAACTTTCTCAATTTATTCTTCCTTTTTTTGCAACTAATGTTACAAAAAATTCTCTAAAGGAGACTACAAAATTTGTCATAATTAATCTAACATTTAATGCAACAACTAAATAAAGTGATAAAGTTGACGAAACATTCAACCCCAAAATAACTGAAACTATTGCTATATCTGAATTTAACAATAGTGATGAACCTAATGTTGATCATGAAATTTTACTTTGTGTAGTATTAAGTTTAAAACTATTAAAATCTTTATAATATTTCAATCATAAATATTTTCTTTTGACATACATATAAATTAATAGACCTTTAATAGGAGAATAAAAGAAGGTTGGAATAAAAGGAATTACAGGATTTTTAGTTTTTGCAAGTAAAAAGAAAGTCAAACCACTTACTAAAACATCTGTAAATAAAATTATTATTCTTCTAATAACATTTTTATTATTAGCAATAATTATTGTTTCATAAACACTAAATCAATAAGCTGAAATAAAATTTTTTGTTCCAAAGATTAATGCAACTAACATTAACATTCAATATTGTGCATTGGCATAAATAGTACCATCTTTATCAACTAAACCCATTGATATATCTGTTCAAGAAGTAGGATCTATTATATTTCCTCCCCCAGATTTAACTCCAGCATAAAGTGGATAAGCAATAGCAGTTAAAGAAACTAAAATTAATCCAGTAATTGCTGATCTTTTGAAGCTTTTTTTAGTTGTTGAATAAATTTCATTTGCACTTATTCAATCATTATTAACTAAGGGTTTAACAAGTAAAATAGAAGCTGCAATACCTAAAGCTCCTTCTGCAGTTGAGATTATTGCAGAAAAAGAGGTTACTAAACGTACAAACCCGTTAAACTCTGTACCAAATTTTTCTAAAACTCAGTACATAGTTAAAAACTGAATTATAGCATTAAGTGTGGAAATTGTTGTACCAACAATTACACTGAATATACCTTGTTTTGTAGATAACATTGGCAACCTCCTAGAAAAAACATTACATTAATTTTAACATTAAAAATTATATTTTGATTTATATTCATTTTCATTTAGATAAGCTAAATGACCTTCAAAATTTTTAAAAATTATTTTATATGCAATCAAATCAATTTCTTTTAATTCACTTCTTTTGGCACCATATCTGAAATCCTTGCATATTGGTGATTTGTAAAAACTACATACAGCTCTAATTTGATGCTTTCTTCCTGTCAATATTTGAATTTCATAAATATTATTTTTATCATCAATTAAAGTATTTATTTGTTCAACTTTTTTAGTATTGTTAAATTTTTCAACTCTAAATCTTGCTTTTTGATTATCATTGTCATATTTTATATAACCATTTATTTTACCTATTTGTAAATTATTATTTTCTGTTTTTGCTAAATATAGCTTAATAAGTTTATCTTTATTGTTTAATTCTTTTAAAAGAATATCTAAAGTAACTTTATTTTTAGCATATATCACTAAACCTTTTGTTAATTTATCAATTCTATGAACATGACTTATAACAAAACTATTTTCTTGTTCAGGATTATATTCTCCCTTATCTTTCAAATAACTTTTAACCATTTGATCTAAATTAATATTAATTGGTGAATGAACTTCTAAATTTGGTTGTTTGTCAACAATTAATATATTTTCATCTTCATATATAATTTCTAAATTTGAGAAATCAACTTCAACAAATTGATCTCTCTTTTCTGTTTGACTACTGTCATATATTTTAATTTCATCATCCAATTTAATTTTTACTTTACCATCTTTAACTTTTACATCATTTATTTTTATTTTTCCTTTTCGAAATCATTTATAAATAATAGATAAGTTTGTTGATTTAAAGTTTTTCTTAATAAAATTAAAAACTGTTTGATCTACATCATTTTGATTAACTTTAATTATTGTCATAAATAACCTCTTTTTTTCTATTTTTTATATAGCAAATATTAATATAAAGGCTATTAAATTATTTAACATATGAACAAATCATGAAAATGTCATATTACCTTTTGTGTATAAAAATATTCCTGATAAAATAAAGCCTGCTGCACTATAACTCATTATATGACCAAAGTCAAAATTTGGACCTCAATGAATAAAACCAAAAAACAGTGAACTTGAAACAAAGCCAAGTCATCTATTTGAGGCATTTAAATTAAAACTATTTCTTAAACATAATTCTTCACAAAATGATGCAACTATTACAGTTAATATAAATAACATAATGGCATAAACTATTTTTACATTTAATCCATATTTGTCCTCTTTTAATATACTCACTAAGGAACCTTGATTATTGCTTTCCCCTACTCCTATTAACTTAGTTTCAATTAAATTTTGAATTATGAAAGTAACAAAAATAAACATTAAAGCAGTACAGATAATTGTTACTAAAATTATTTCTTTTCATTTATTTTTGATTGTTTCTTTTACTCTTTTAAATATTTTTCTATCATAAATTAAAGCAAGAGTAATAATAATTACTTCTGTTACTATCATTGTTATTAAAGAAGCAAAAGAATTAGTAAGTTCAACATTTCCCTTTAAAAAAACCCTTAATAAAGGAAAAATAATTATAGAGACAATTTGTGGACCTAATATGAACATATAAATTCATAAATAGCCCCCTTTAAAAAATCCTGCCCGATTTCTAATACAATTGAATATCATTCCAATAGAAACAGATATAATATATAAAATTGAAAATGCTGAAGCACGAGAAATAGCTGAATTAGAATCAGCTACAAGTGGAATAAATAGTGAAAGAATTAAAGGCACAATTAAAACTGATGTAACAAAAATCATTCCATCAATTTTATAATTTAAAATATCAAATCTAAATCTTGCTTCTTCACTTAAATCAAAATGTTTAGATCTAAAGTTATTGTTCTTATTTTTTAAATTCGTTCAAAAGTTATTTGAATTTTCTTTCATAAAAATCACCTTTATTTATTTTACTACTAAATAGTAATATAAATAAATAAAAAACCTCATTTAGAGGTTTTAGATAATTATTAAACTATTTTACTTGAGCTATTAAATCACCTTTTTTAACTTTTCCAGTTTTAAGAATCTCAAAATTTTTTCCGTTCATTGAATCACTTGTAAATATCAATGGTGTATGCATTGAAGGAACTTTAGCAAACACGCTTTTAATGTCAACGTTTACTAATAAATCACCTTTTTTTACACTTTGACCTTGTTTCACATTTATGTCAAATCCTTCACCATTTAATGAAACAGTATCTAAACCAATGTGCAATAAAATTTCAACTCCATTTGAGTTTGCTATTCCATAAGCATGACCACTTGGAAAAACTGTTACTAACTTACCATCTATTGGTGCTACAAATTCTCCATTTTCAGGAATGAAAGCTATTCCGTCCCCTAACATTTTTTCTGAAAAAACTTCATCTTCAACTTTTGAAAGATCTATTATTTCACCATCAACTGGTGCAAATACATCTAAACTTTTATTTTTTGTAAATAATCCCATATTAACTTCTCCTCAAAATTAATTTTACAATAAAAACTCAATTTCTTTACTTTTTAAATTATAAATATTTAACAAAACAATCATTTATATGATCATTTATCATTCCAACAGCTTGTAAAAAGGAATAAACAGTTACAGGACCTAAAAACTTAAAACCTCTCTTCTTTAAATTTTTTGAAATTTTAAGTGAAAGATCAGTTTGAGAAGGTATTTGTGATTCTTTATCTCAGTTATTTATTATTTGTTTATTTTGAATAAAATTTCAAATATATTTATCAAATGTTCCAAATTCCTTTTGAATACTAATAAAGCTTTGAGAGTTTGATAAAACTGATTGAATTTTTAACTTATTTCTTATAATATTTTTATTTGTTAATAACTCTTCTATTTTATTTTGATTTCATTGTGAGATTAAAATAAAATCAAAATTATCGAATCTTTTCTAAATTCTTCTCTTTTTAAAAGAACTGTCAATCAACTTAATCCTGCTTGCATAGTTTCTAGTATAAGAGTTTCAAAAAGAGTTTTATCATCATGTACGATTTTTGCCCATTCATTATCATGATATTTAATTAACTGTTCATTTTGACTATTTCAATTACATCTTTTGTTTTCCATTTTATTTATTCCTTTTAAATTTTGCTAAATAAATAAAAAGAGCCTAATGGCCCTTAATTATTTATTTTTCATTAATTCTTTAACTAATTTTAATACTTGATCTGAAGTTTCACATTCAAGTGCTTTATTAGCTAATTCTTGTGTTTCTTTTAAAGTAAGTTTTGACATAATACTTCTTGCTTTTAAAATACTTGTAGCTGACATTGAATAAGCATCAAGACCTAATCCCATTAATAATGGAATTGCATCTGGTTCTCCTGCCATTTCTCCACACATACCAGCTCATTTTCCATGTTTATGTGCTCCATCAATTGTCATTTTTAATAATCTTAAAATTGAAGGATTATATGGTTGATATAAGTAAGTTACATTTTCACTCATTCTATCTGCAGCCATTGTATATTGAATTAAATCGTTTGTTCCTACTGAAAAGAAATCAGCATGTTTTGCAAAGTTTTCTGCATTAACTGCAGCTGCAGGTATTTCAACCATCATACCTATTTCTAAATCTGAACCAATTTTTTGACCTTCTTTTTCTAATTCAGCTTTACAATCCAATGTAAATTTTTTTGCTGCTAAAAATTCGTCAACAGTTGCTATCATTGGAAACATAATTCCTACTGGGCCAAATGCACTGGCTCTTAATAAAGCTCTAATTTGATCTTTGAAAATATCTTTTCTATCTAAAGTAAATCTAATAGCTCTATATCCTAAAAATGGATTCATTTCATCTGGAAATGCAAAATATGATAATTTTTTATCTCCCCCAATATCTAAAGTTCTAATAACTGTAATTTTACCATTCATTTCTTCTACAACTTTTTTGTATGAAATAAATTGCTCTTCTTCAGTTGGGAAATGATCATTGTCCATATATAAGAATTCACTTCTGAATAATCCAATTGCCTCTCCACCATTTTCTAAAACTGAAGCTACATCTTTTGGACTTCCAATATTTCCTTCCAATATAAAACCATCAAATCCATCTTTAGTTAAAGTTGGTTGATCTTTTAATTTTTGTAATTCTGCTTTTTCTTTTGCAAATTCTTTTACAAGTTTTTCTCATTCTTCTTTATTTTTAGGATTTATTTCAACATCTCCTGTTTCACCATTCAATGCTAGAATATCATTTTCTTTTACATCATGTACAATTGTTTTCAATCCTAAAACTGCTGGAATTTCTAAACTTCTTGCCATAATTGCAGCATGACTAGTTCTTCCTCCAATATTACATGCAAAACCCTTTACAAATTTTGGATTTAATTGTGCTGTTTGTGATGGTGTTAAATCTTCTGCAACAATAATAACTTCTTCATTTATTGTTGCTAAATCTGCAACTGGTAGATTTAAAACATATCTAATTAATCTTTCTGTTACATCTTTAACATCTGCAGCTCTTTCTTTAAAATAATCATCATCCATTGCTTCAAACATTGAGACATATTTATCAGCTACTTCTTTAATAGCTCTTGCTGCATTGTAATTTTTTTCTTTTACTAAATTTGTAAATTCTTCTGCCATTGCTGGATCTTCTAAAATTGAAGCGTGCGCTTCAAAAATAGCTGCTTTTTCTTCACCTAGTTTTTCTTTTGCAATAGATTGTAGCTTTATTAAATCATTTTTTGCCTTCTCTATTGATGAAGTTATAATTGACAATTCTGAATCAACATTTTTAGTTGCTTCTTTTGATATAATAATTGGTTTTTCATCAAGTACGTATACTTTTGCAAAAGATATACCATTACTTGCTCCAATTCCTGATAATTTTTTAGACATTAAGAATCCTCCTGCTAAACAAATATATTATACACAATTTATTAGACTTAATAATTGAAACTAAGTATAAAAAATATCTAAAAATTTATTTCATACTTAATTTTTAAAATTTTTAAATTCTCTTCATTTTTTTGAATACTTTTTTTCTTTTTATTCTTTCTTTGAAAATTATAAATAAAAAACTACTTAAAAGTTATTTAGTAGTTTTTTATTATTTTTTTTAAATTTTTGATCTTCTAGATCATAATAGATAAACAAGATACATCATTGCAAAACTTACTAATAAATACATTAAATAAGCTAATGGTGCACTAAATCCAAATTTTTTCTTTAATTTTACATCTTTGAAAATTGGTTCTAAAGGTTTGTTTTGATCTTGAGAACTACGATTTCTTATATCTACTTTATTTAAATCTTGATAATTTGAATATCCAGTTGTTATTCCTGAATAAGCAAGTATTGAATTTGAAAAAATTAAATCTTTATTCATTGCTTTACCAAATAATTGTCCATACATTATAGAAAAATGTTGAAATATATTTAAATTATTTTTTAAAATAGATTTATTAACTCATTCTTGATAAGTTGAATAAACTTCATCTTGTTTAAATGAAGATCCACTTGAAGAACCATACATTGTATTTCTATAAAGTTCAGTTCTTGACATCATTGTATTTAATCAAGTTTCAGTAATAATATCATTTATTATCATTAATTCTGGATATCTCTTGTAAACTCTATTAGCTTCTGTATTTATTTCATCATCAAAATTTTCTTGATTATTATTTGAGATAAATTTACTTGCAAAAATATATGGCTCATAAGTTCCGCTGCCAGAAGAATAACTTCCATAAGGTCTAGTAGCAGTTAATGTAAATGAATAATTAGAATAAATTTTCTCCACTCATTTAAGAAGAGATGCATATTTCTTTGTATCTTCTTGTTTTGATAATCATTTAGATAAAGGAGCTAAATCATGAAATCCCTGTGAAGTTTCTCTTTTATTTATAAAACCACCCATGTAAGCTGGTTTTGATACTGGAGGTTTATTATTGTCAGATTTCATCCCTTTTAAAACTTCCTCATAAATTGGATTTAATATCTTTTCAAAAATATCTGTTCCACTTAATACATTTTTAGGTGTAACTGATGCATCTTCACTATTATAAGAATATTTTAAATTTGGCTTTCCCCCATATAAAGATCTTTCCAATATTTGAACATCTCTTTTATCTTTTATATTATCATTAGATATTAAATTGTAATAATAAAGATCTGTCACATTAATATTTTGTGTCTTTAATGACTTATTTGAATTGATTGCAGCTGAGAACTTTGATGTTTGATTATTCATTTCATTATCATTAAAAATAAAATTTATATTTTCATCATCTTTAAATGTGTTATAAAAAGAATTTGCAATTTCTAATCTTAAATTTAAATTCATTACCATTGTATTATTTCGTATTTGATCATTACTAAATAGCATAGGTATTGATGATATCATTCCTGAAAAAACTAAAACTAATGTAATAAATATATTTAACATAACACTTCAAGCAATAGAACAAATAATAGTTATAAAAAATATTATTGGTGTTCAAAAAAATACTAAGAATAAATAGAAAATACATGTTCCAAATATTATTCCAGAAATTAAATCGAATTTAAACAAAACTGAAGATGAGGTTAAAATAGTAATTAGTGTATTTATAGCCCATACTCCTCCAACAAATGTAATAAATACTAATCATCTTAATAAAAAAGAGGTTTTAAATTTCATTCCAGATCTGGTTTCAATATTTTGAATACCATCTAACATTTGTTTTTTAATTAATTCTGTTGACATAATTATCATAAATAATATAAAGAAAAATATTTGAATAATAAATCCAATAGATAACATTATCAATCCAATTTCCATAGCAGTTTCTGGACTTTTCATAGTATTAGCAACAGTTAGTGAGAAAATTAATGTAATTATCATTGATATAATTGAAGTGGCTAATATACCCTTATTTCTAATTAGTCTCTTTAAATTAATTAGATACAAAGTTTTAAAACCATTAAATTTTTTTTCTTTTTTAGGTTTTTGAGTTTTAACAAGTTTTAATGTTGCTTGTTCCATATTAACTAACCACCCCTTCATTTAAACTGTAAATTTCTTTTAAAAGTTTTTCTCCATTATTTTTTTCTGCCATTACATCTTTATAAATTTGTGCTATTGATTCTTTTTTATTATCAAAATCTTTTTCTAAAACAACTTCTCCATCACGAATTAACACTACATAATTTGCAACTTCTTGAAGTTCTTCAAGAATATGACTTGTAATCAAAATTGTAACTCCAATATTTGATAGTTCATGAAGAATATTCATAAATGATAATTTTGCTTCTACGTCAACGTTAGCTGTTGGTTCATCAAAAACTATATACTCAGGAGTTCTTACCAAAACGCTTGCCATTATAGCTCTTTTTTTTCAACCCGCACTTAGACTTTTAATTTTTTTATTAATATACGGTTCTAAAGAAAGCATTTTAAATATTTTATCAGCTGTTTCTTTAGCTTCTTTTTTTGGAATATTATTAACAGCACAAATGTATGATACATAATCTTTAAGTTTCATATTTAAAGGAACACTATTTGAATCAGGGAAAAAAGCGATTCTTTGAAGATTCTCTTCTTCAAAAATATTTTTCCCATCCATTAGTATTTCACCTTGTTCCAATTTAAGTTCTCCAAAAAGAGCTTTAATAGTTGTAGTTTTTCCAGCACCATTATCTCCAACAAATGCTACTACTGAACCTTTTTTAATTTTAAAACTTACTTGATTTATAACAAAACCACCTAAATCTCTAGTTATATTTTTAATTTCAATCATATTCTTAAAGCTCCTTTCTATAATTTAGCTTTCTTGTTAAAGAAAATATATCCAACATACGCTAATGGAGTTATTAATATAAAATACATTGCATATGCTAAAGGTATCATAAATACAACTCTTTTTTTAATTTGTACTTTTTCATATACTGGTGCCATTGGTGATTTAGCACTTTTATTTTCAGAACTATAATTTTCAAAGTCAAATATATTTGATATATTTAAAAACTGACCTTGATAGAATATTGAACTTTGAGTATTATATGAATCATTTAACAGTACTGGTGAAAATAATCCAGTTGACATTGCAGCAAAGTGTCTAAATAAATCTGTTTTTAAAGTATTTGATTTAATAGTAGATTCATGATAACTGTACAAACCATCCTCTATAGAATCTCCTATACTAAATTCCATTGAATCCCTTCATAAATTAATTATTAATTGATTAATAATTGTTAATTCAGGAAATTTTTTATAAACCTCAGCCATTTCGTCATTACTTTTTATATTTTTTGAAGTTGTATCACAAACATTTTTAGGTTCTCTACTATTATTCAAAGTTAAATAACAAAAATCATCATCTCCATAATTATTTGAACTTTGATTTCGAGATTCATAAAATTTCTTTCAAGAATAAAACTGTATTTTATTTTTATTTTGTTTATTGTATTCATATGCTAAAGGAGTATCCATTATTCCATGATATATTGCAGTGCTTGAATTAAAACTACCAGAGTTATTTTTACTTTCTGCAATAATAGCAGTTTTATATTTATTATAATAATCGTTTATAAAATCAAACACTATTGAGTACTGAGGAAGTAATGAAGACATTTCTTTTGAAAAACTATCAATATTCATATCTACTGTATCAATAGTTTTTCCTGTTCAATCTAAGTTTTTAACAAAAATTGAAGGAATTAAATCTTGGTTAGTATTCTTTATATTATTTTGATTATCCAATACAGTTTTATTTATATCTTTTAATAAATTTCATATTGGAGTAGTTTCTAGTAAATAATTATTTGTAAGTTTTTTTGAGTCTCCACTACTTTCACTTTTAAATACATCATAATTATAATAAACTTGACCAAAAGCCATATTTTTCATAATTATACTAATTGCTTTTTCATAGTCATATAAACCACCACTAATAAATTCATTTTTTTTAATATATTTTTTTAAGTTTCAGCTTGGAAGCATCTCTTCAGGAATTATTTTTTGATTATATTTTCCTTCATTTTCATTTCCTGTTTTTTCATATACTTTTAGAGGATCTAAAACTTCTTTTAAGTATGAATTAATACCTTTTAAAGATTTAGAATTATCACTGCCATCATTATCATTGAATCACTCTTGATTTGATTTTGTAGTTTTATAAAAATCTTGTGCACCAATCATTTTAATATTTGTTTTATAATTTTCTGTAACGCTATATCCTAACATATATTTAAATGAAGCAAACATTGGAGCCATTGTAAGTACTACCATAAATAACATCCCAAATGCTGTTGCTAATGATGTTTTAAAAAGTACCATAATAGTAACTAATACTATTGTTGAAAAGTAAGCTAAAAAGTAGAAAAAGAAAACTTGTGAATAATGCAGATTAAAGAAAAATGCAGTATTACTCAAACTAGAAAAGTTTAAAATTAAAGCTATTACTAATGTTGATGTTATGTAAATAGTTGCAACTGTAAAGATAATAAGGACTCTAATTAAATAAGACTTTCAAGTTTTATAACCAGCTCTTAATTCAATTGAAGATATACCATCTTTTACTTGTTTTTTAAATAAATATAGAGAGTTTAAAAGTATATGAAATATTAAAGCCATTCCTCCAAGTAAAAATGTTAAATATTTATAAACACCATAACTGCTTAAAGAAGATGCTTCAATAACTTTTGTATATTCGATTATAAAAAAAATGATTGTTATTAAGGAAAAAATAATTCCACTAATAATTGAACCTACATTTTTAAGACTCAATTTTAAATTAATTAAGTAAAGTAAACTAAAGTTTTTAAACTCTTTTGATTTATTTTCCTTTTTTATTTTATTTTCTTTTATTAATTTTTCCATTATTTTTTATCCTTTTTACTATATAAATCCCTTAAAATATGCAAATCTTTAATCGGTTCATTCATATGTCTCTTATAAACATCCATAATATGCTCTTTACTTTTATCAAAATTATTTGAATAAACTATTTGTCCTTTTTTAATTAAAACTAAATAATTTGCTAATTCTTGAAGTTCTTCAATAATATGACTAGTAATTAAAATTGTTATACCAACTTTTGATAATAATTTAAAAATATCCATAAAATATAATTTTGATTCAACATCAACATTTGCTGTTGGTTCGTCAAAAATAATATATTCTGGTGATCTAACCAAAACGCTTGCCATAATTGCTTTCTTTTTTCAACCAGAAGATAATTCCTTAATTCTTTTATCTTTATAAGGTCTAAGTTCTAATAATCTATAAACATTATCAATGCTTAATTCTGTTCTTTCTTTATTCATGTTATTTGCTGCACAAATATAGTGTAAATATTCATGTACTTTAATATCTAAAGGGACATTATTTGAGTCAGGAAAAAAAGCTACCTTAGATAAATTATTATTTTTAAATAAGTCTTCTCCATCTATTAATATTTCTCCACTATCTAATTTAAGTTCTCCAAAAAGAGCTTTAATAGTTGTAGTTTTTCCAGCTCCATTATCTCCAACGAATGCTACTACGGAACCTTTTTCAATGTTAAAACTTACATTTTCTAATCCAAAGTTTCCCAACTTCCTCGATATATTTTTTATTTCAATCATAATTAACTCCTTTAAAAACTATTATACCCTACTCATAATTTTTTAAAAAAAAATAAAAACATTTTACTGTTTTTATTTTATTTTTATATAACATTTATTTTATTTTTATATAACACAAGCATCACATTCGTAATTTTCACTATTTTCAAGTACTTCTTGACGAACTCTTACATAGTAAATTGAAGAACATCCTTTTTTAAATGCTCTAATGTATGCTTTATTTAAATCTCTTGTTGTTACTTGATCTGTCATAAATAAGGTTAGTGATATTGCTTGATCAACGTGTTGTTGAGCTGCAGCTGCAATATCAATAATTGGATTTGGTCCAACTTCGTATGCTCCTAATGAGTAGTAACCCATATTATCAAAATCAATTTTATATGCAGGAACATAAACTCTTCCAAGTAATCCTTCTTTTCTTACTTCAACTGGTGCAACTACAGGTTGTAAACTTGGTGTACATGAAGATAAATAACTAATTGATCCTGTTGGAGCTACAGCCATTAAGTGAGAATTAGCCAATCCTGATTTTTTAATTTCATTTGATAATTCAATTCATTCTTCTTGAGTTGGAATTGCAACTTTGTATTTCTCAAATAATTTTTTTACTGTATCTGATTCTGGAGTTCATTTATCTTTTTCACACTTTGTATATTTATCAAAATATGATCCATCAGCAAATTTAGAAATTTTAAATCCTGAGAATGAACCAAACTCTTTTGCTAATTTATTTGAAGCTTTAAATGCATGAAAAGCCATTGTATAAAAGAAAATATTTGTAAAATCAATTGCTTCTGGAGAATTATAGTAAATATGATTTGTTGCTAAAAATCCATGTAAATTCATAGCACCTAAACCAACTGCATGATTATTTTTATTCCCATTTTCAATTGAAGGAGCACTTGATATATCACTATTTCTAGAAACGTGATCTAGAGCAACAATTGAGTTATATATTACTTCTGAAAATTCTTCTCCACTTTCCATAGTTTTTGCAATATTCATACTTCCTAAATTACAACAAATATCTTCACCAACTTTTGAGAAAGATAAATCTGAGTTAAATTCACTTGGTGTAGAGACTTGAACAATCTCACTACATAAGTTACTCATAACAATTCTTCCAGCTATTGGATGTGCGTTTCTATTATTTACAGTATCGTCAAATAATAAATAAGGATATCCACTTTCAAAATGTAATTCAGCAATTGCTTGGAATAATTTTCTTGCATTAATATAGGTTTTTTTTATTTGTGTATTTTTTAACATACTTTCATATTCTTTTGTTATAGAAATATCTGAGAATGGTTTTTTATAAACTTTTTCAACATCATAAGGACTGAACAAAGCCATTTCCTTATTTTCTTTTGCTAATTCAAAAGTAATATCTGGAACAACTACTCCCAATGATAATGATTTAATTCTAATTTTTTCATCAGCATTTTCACGTTTTGTATCTAAGAAAGATAAAATATCAGGATGATGAACATTCAAGTAAACTGCTCCAGCACCTTGTCTTTGTCCTAATTGATTTGCATATGAAAATGAGTCTTCCAAAATTTTCATTACTGGAATAACACCTGTTGCTTGATTTTCAATATTTTTAATTGGTGCTCCAAACTCTCTTAAGTTAGTTAAACATAAAGCAACTCCTCCACCTCTTTTTGATAATTGTAATGAAGTTGTAACTGCTCTTGCAATTGATTCCATATTATCTTCTACTCTTAATAAGTAACAAGAAACATATTCTCCTCTTTGCTTTTTACCAGCATTTAAAAATGTTGGTGTTGCAGGTTGAAATCGTCCCAAAATTATTTGTTTTAAAATATTTTTAGCTTTTTGAAAATTACCTCCAGCTAAAAATAAAGAATTTGAAATTACTCTATCTTCATAGCTTTCCAAATATTTTTTTCCATCAAATGATTTTAATCCGTAAGCATTAAAGAATTTTAATGCTCCCATAAAACTTGGAAATTTAAAATTAAATGAGTATGCATATTCTGTTAACTCTTCTATTTCTTTCAAAGAATATTTTTTAATAACTTCTTCATCATAATATTCATTTTTTATTAAATAATCAATTCTTTCCTTCACTGATGAAAATTTCATCATATTAGGTTCAATATGTTCTTTCATATATAGATCAGCTGCTTGAATATCTAATTTAAAATTATCTTGTCCTGGAACAAATAATTTTGCTCTAGCATTTAATTTTATATACTCTTCAGATTCATTTGTTCCAGAAAGGCTTTTAATATTATCTTTAGTCATTTTCTTTTCCCTCTCATAAATCATTTAAGATTTTTCTAACTGTATTAACATCATGTTTTGTTCCTAAAAGTTCAAATTGATACAAAAAAGGCACTTTTAATTTTCTAGAAATTATAGGTCCTGCTATGGCAAATGTGTCACCAAAATTTGTATTTCCTGATGCTATTACACCTCTGCATAAATTTCTATTAACTTCTTTATTTAAAAATTTTACAACTTGAGCTGGTACAGCTCCTTTTGTATCTCCTCCACCACCAGCATATGTTGGAGTTATTAAAACATATTCCTTTTCTACAATTAATTCTTCATCTAAATCGTAAGGAATTCTTGAATCATTTACATCTAACTTTTCCATAAATCTATGTGTGTTATTTGATATTGAAGAAAAATATACAACAAATATTTCTCCCTTTGGTTTTTTAATATATTTCTTGGATATTCTAATTACATCTTCGTGCATTTTTTAAAATTCTCAATCTTCATCTGAAGTTTCTTCTGTAACACCCATAACATAAGATGAACCGTTTCCAGAAAAGAAATCATGATTCTCATCAGCTCTAGCTGATAATTGAGTAAATATTTCAGGTTCAATTCTTGTCTCTTCTTCTGAGAATGGAGACTCATAACCTAAATTTTGTAAAAACTTTCCAGCATTATATAAACTAAATCTTACTGCATCTTCTGCAATTCCAAATCCATCATATAATTCATATAAAAATTTATTTTCTAAATCAATTAATTCATATAATAAATCGAAAACAAATTTTTTCATTTCAGCTTGTTCTTTAGGAGGTAATTTTTCAACTTTTCTTTGATATTTATATCCACTGTAATAGTTATGAATAACTTTATCTCTTAAAATTAATCTTATTATATCTGAAGTATTTGGTAATTTACCACGTGCTGATAAATAAAATGGTAGATAAAATCCTCCGTACAATAAAAATCCTGGCATAAGTGCTGCTGCTACTTTAGATTTTAAAGGATCATTTCCCACATAGTAAGGAATTAGAGCCTTAGCTCTTTCTTGTAAACTATTACAATTAATAACTCATTCATGTGCTTCTTCAATTTGTTCACTTGAACATAAAGTAGAAAATATTGTTCCATATGATCTTGCATGAACAGCTACCATAAATGCAAAATTAGTATAAATAACTTGTTCATGATCTGTTAATGAATTTGGCACTTGTGCCACATCTCCAACAGTTGCTTGTATTGTATCTAGCAATGTTAATCCTGTAAAAGTTCTTGTAACTAATTGTTGTCATTCTGGAGTTAAAGTCTTTCAAGACACTAAATCATTTGAAACTGGAACTTTTTCAGGTAATCAGAAGTTTTGAGTTGCTCTATTTCAAACTTCTAAATCTTTATCATCATTCATAACATTTCAATTTACTGATCTCATTCTTCCACTAAATTTATTCATTGCAAACTCAATTGGAGAAAGAGAATCGTAGTAATATTGATTTTTTTTCTTTGCCATAATCTTGTGTTACCTTTCTTAAAATTTCTATATTTTTATAGAATTGTGTGCCTCAAAGACACCTTAAATTAATACCTAAAATAAAGTTGCTAAAAATGATTTATTTTAAAAATTAATCATTTCACAAAATACGTCATAAAATACATTTTTAGTGAAACAAAAACACGATATTTGTATCGTGGCTAAAATATTATCAAATAAATATTCTCTTTTATAGCCAGTAAAAGATTTAATAAAAAGACCAAATTATCTGACTCAAATTGTTATAAACTATAAGTTTAATTTATGTTCTTATTAGAGATGCTGGTACAGTTTTGGACTTTCACCAAATTTGCAAGGTCTTTTTTTGTGAAATTGTGTTTTTAATTTCAATATTGTTATATCTAAAAAAAAGGAAAAAAGGTACCCCATTTTTTAAAAAAAATTAATATAAAAAAATTATATTAAAATTAGTCTTTTATAAGTTACTATTTTTTTAAACAAAAAACCCTTTTGAAGGGTTTTGTTATTACTAGATAATTGAGTTATCTTTCATTGCTTTTTCAATTGCTTCAATAGCTTCTTTTTCGTCTTCGCCATTTGCTTCAATTGTAATTTCAGCACCAGTTTTAACAGCAAGTGCCATAACGTTCATAATTGATTTTAAGTTACCTTCTTTGTCTCCACATTTAATTTTAATTTCTGAAGCAAATTTTGAAGCTTCTTTAGTTAAAACTGATGCAGGCCTTGCATGTAATCCTACTGGATCAATTACTTTAGCTGTGAATGAAGTCATGTATTATCCTCCTTAACAATATTATTTTATATAAAAAAGTTCTTTATACAAGAAAAAGATTTTTTTTCTTGTATAAATTAGTCTACTTTTTCTCATGAGCTCGAGTTTATAGGTATCATTTTAACTCCTTGTTTAGGGTCATCAAAAGCAACAGAAATATGCTTTTCTATAACTTTAATCACATTTCCTTTTCCAAAGATCATATGTTTAATTTTATCTCCCTTAATAACACCAGCTTCTAATTTTATTGGTTTAACATCTAAATTTTTAGCACTACCTCTGTAACTGCTCGATATGTCATTATTTGAATGGAAATAAATACTCTTTTCAATTTCGTATAATTCTGGATTTAACTCTTGAATAAATCTAGAAGGTCCCAACTCCCCACTTGAAATGTAAGAATATTCTCCAGAAACATAAGAAATAAAAAGTTTTTCTTGAGCTCTTGTTATTGCAACATAAAATGCTCTTCTTTCTTCTTCTAAACTTTCTATTGAATAAAAACTCATTTTTGATGGAAAAACATCTTTATTTAATCCAACAATAAAAACAACTTTATTTTCTAATCCTTTTGCTGAATGAATTGTTAATAAAGTTACTTTATTAATTTCCTTCAAGTTATCTTCATCACTTGATAATGCCTCTTCTTGTAAAAAATTTACAGTTCTATTAATTTCATTTTCTGATTGATTATAGTCAAAATCATATTTTTCCATTTGATCATAATAGACTTCTAAATTTTGCAAAGATTCGACATCTTCTTTATCTTTTAAATCCAATCTATCTCTGTAACCTGACTCTTTAACAAGTAATTCTGTTAATTCTAATAAACTTTTATTTTCTTTGAAAAGCTCTCTAGCTTTTATTAAACAATTTATTAACTCATTTAAATTTTTTGAAATTGAATAAACTTCCTCTTTATACTTTGTTAAGAAATCAAATAAACTAACATTTAAATCAAAAGCTGCTTGTTTTAATTTTGAAGCTGTCACTACTCCAACTTTTGGTGTAAAACTAAAAACTCTATCTATTGCTAAATCGTCTTTAAAAGCTACAGTTCTTAATAATGCAGTAATATCTTTAATAACTTTTCTATCTCTAAATTTAAATCCACCAATTAACTGAAAAGGTATTTTTTGATTTTGAAACTCTTTTTCAAATTCCTGAGATCAAGCGTTAGTTCGATATAAAACATATATATCTGAGTATTTATATTCCTTTGTTTCAATTAATTCTTTAATTTTTTTTGAAACAAATTTAGCTTCAAAATTTCTTGAAGCAACTTCTTTTACATGAACTATCTCTCCCTCTTTTTTTTGTGTAAAGATATCTTTTTTTTCTCTATTTTTATTATTATCAATAAAATGATTTGCAATATCCAAAATTGGTTTTGTAGATCTATAATTTTCAGTTAACATAATTGTTCTTGCATTTTGAAACTCATTTTTAAAATTTAAAATTATATTAACTTTTGCTCCTCTTCATGAGTAAATTGTTTGGTCAGGATCTCCAACAACAGTTAGATTATTTTTTGATTTTGTTAATCATTTAATCAAATCAAATTGAGTATAATTTGTGTCTTGAAACTCATCAACCATAACATAGTCAAAACGTGATTTTCATTTTTCTCTAATATCTATGTTTTCGTTAAACAATTTATGTACTTTTAAAATTAAGTCATCAAAATCTAAATAATTTTTATTACTTAAATGTTGTTCATAATCTCTATAAGCTTTTGCTCATTTTTTTTCAACTATATTATATGTTTCTTCATAAGCCTCTTCTCAAGATAATTGCTTTGTTTTTCAATTACTAATTTTTGATAGAATCTTTTTTTCTGGTTTATTTTTATCATCACTAATATCTAATTTTTTTACTATATCTCTAATTATTTTATTTTGATCAGAATTATCAATTATTGTAAAATCCTTTGATAAACCAATATATTCACAATCCTCTCTCAAAACTCTAACACAAAAAGAATGAAAAGTTGTAATGATAGGATTTCTATCTAAACTAGGTAGTATTTTTTTTACTCTATCTTTCATTTCCTGAGCTGCTTTATTAGTAAACGTTACAGCCAGTATTTTAGAAGGATTCATTCCTTCTTTTTCTATTAAATATGCAACTTTAGTTGTAATAACTCTTGTTTTACCACTTCCTGCTCCAGCTATAATTCTTAAAGGAACATCTGTTGTAATTACAGAATCTAACTGCTCATCATTTAATTCTTTTAATAAATTTTCTATCATACAAAATACTCCTTATAATTTATCTACATTACTAATTATTTCATTATTTTTTAAATCTTTATAAAGAGCTTCAAAAAATTCTGATTCTACTAATTTATTATGTCCTGGTTTTGAACTTAACATTAAACACATTGTAATTTTATTTTTTGGATCTACAAGACCTGTTGAACCTAAAAGACCATCTCAACCAAATTCATTAATTGCTGTTAAGGGATAGCTTTCATTTTTTATTCTTACTCTGACACCAAAACCATAGCTATAGTCTTTATTTAAAGTTCATATAAAATTTTTTCTAAGTTCGTTCAATTGATCTTTTGTCATTTCTTTAAGAATTTTAGAACTTAGCAATTCATTTTTTTTTGAATCTTTTCCATCTAAAAGAAAATCTAAAAATTTTAAATAATCTGGTGCTGTTGTGAATAAACCTGCTCCACCCATTGGCATATTTGGAACTTTATCAAGTTCTTGAATAAAAAAATTAAAGTTTTCAATCTTTTTTAAATTAGGTTTATCATCATTTAAACTTCATTCGTAAACTTTGGCCTCACGACTTTTATCTACTAAAAAGAAATCACTACTATTCATTTTCAAAGGTTCAAAAATTTTTTCTTTAACAAAGTCTCGGAAAGATTTTTTAGTTACTTTTTCTATAACAGCTGCAATGACATCTAAAGATAAACCATATCTTCAATTAGTTCCTGGTTCAAACTCCAAAGGTATTTTACTTAGTTCTTTCATAAAAGATTCGTAATTCATAAATTTATTATTCTGTTTTTTAGCAAATTGAGAAAGTAAAACTGTAGTTTCTTTTTGAGTTTTATTTTTGTTTCCAAAATAGGTAAAACCAGATGTCATTGTAAGTAAATGACTCATTAGAATTTCATTTTTGCATTCTACTACTTCGTTTAAATTTTTTTTATCTAGAACTTTCATATTTTTAAATTCAGGATAAAATTTTGATAAAGGATCTTTTAAAGAAATTTTATTCTCATCTACTAAAGTTAAAAATGCTGCAACAGTTATAGTTTTTGTCATCGAATAAGCTCTAAAAATTAATTCTTCATTCATTAAAGTATTTTTTTCTAAGTCATTTATTCCAAAAGAATAAGAAAATATATTTTCTTTATTTTGATTAATTTTTAAAACAGCTCCTGTAAAATATTTTTTTTCCACAAACTCTTGAATTTTATTTATGACATTATCAAACTTATTCATTTTCTTCTCCTATTATTTTATCAATTTCAGATATATCTATTTTTCCTGGTTTCTCATTTTCTAAATGAACATGTTTTTTATTAACTTCTTTTTTTTCAAATACTAATATTTTCTCTAAATAGTATACTCTTGTATTTAATTTTAAATCTATAGAAGATATATTTTCTTTTTGTAAATATATTGTTAAAGGTATATATATAAATCACATAGCCAAAAATGTATAACCAATACTATTTATAATTTTTAATACAAAATTCAAATCTGTATCTTTAGAATTAGTAAAAATTATAATTCCCATAATTATTTGAACTACAATTTGGAATAATAAAGGAATATACAGAAAATAAAACTCTCTAAAAAAAATATCTTTTAATTTAATTTTTGATTCATCTTCTTTTTTTAATCTTAAATTGAAAATTAATTTTCCAAGTGTATTTCCTTTTAAAAAATAAGGAATTAAAATAAAATATAAAAACAATATAGTTTGACTTATTGGAATATTTATCAGAAATGTTTTTCAATCATGAATTGGATTTAAAAATGATAAAACTATTGTTGGTATCGAGCAAATAATAATATCAAAAAGTCTAGATAAAAAAATTCTTCCCAAATGTGGCTTTACCAATTTATGAGAAGATTTTTCTAAAGGTTTTTTGTCATTTTGTTTCTCCATAAAATTTACCTTTTATTTTGCAAGCTTTAATAATTTTTTAATATAATTAGGGAAATCTTCAACTATTTCAATAAATTTAGTATCTTTTGATTTTTTAAAAGCTTTATTATTTTTTAAAAAATCTTCTCTTTTATCTTCAAATTTTCTATTTGCAAAATTTCCAGCTTTTTTAATTAATAATTTATTATTATATTTTCTAATATTTCACAATCATGTATGAATTAGTGTTTTATAATAAGCATAATTTAAATAATCTTTTAAATCTTTAAATTTTCCAATTCTTCTATAATAATTTAAAATATGTGTTCATTGATTTACTAAATCAAATGCTGAATATTGAATTGGACCTAAAAACATTATTTCTAATGGTTCTGAATCCAAAAATAAATATGATTCTGTTTGACCTAAAACTTTGTATACAAATAACATATCAAATCTTACAAATCTTCTAAATTTAAAACCAAATTTTTTTAATAAATTTGTTCTAAATAATTTATTTGAAATAGTTGCAGCACTTTGAGCAAGTGGGTCATAATTTTCATTTAAATTATAAATTTTACCTTTTTCTAAATAAGTATCTATGCATTTATTTGATAATCCACTTAGTTGAACATTATACTCAATTAAATCAATTTCTTTATTTTTAAATTTATTTAAGTTTTCTCTAATAGTTTTTACAAAATTAGAATTAATAGTATCACCTTGAGAAATAAACTTAATATATTCTCCTTCAGCTAAATCAATTGCTGTATTTCAACAAACTGCTGCTCCTTGAATTGAACTATTTATAACAATTTTTACATTATCAATATCTCAAAAATAATTTCTCAATATAGATAATTCATCATTATCTTCTAGCATTTTATCTGAAATTAAAATTATTTCATAATCCTTATCAGTTTGATCAAGAACACTTTGTAATGTGGCATTAATATTTTCTTCAATTTCTTGCCATGTAATAACAAATGAAACTAACATATCTATTCGCCCCCTGTATCATATTAATTTTACACTAAATTATAAATACAAAATAATGTTTTCAAGTAATTTGAAAATAAAAAAGCAAATAAATTGCTTTTAAAATAGTAGATTTCTAGGAGTTCTTGGAAATGAAATAACATCTCTTATATTTGAAGCCCCTGTAATATACATTATAAGTCTTTCAAAACCTAATCCAAAACCTGAAGATTTATAATAACCAAATTTTCTTAGATCATTATATCAACTTAATTCTTCAATATTAATACCCATTTTTTTACATCTATCAGTTATTTTATCATAGTCATCTTCTCTTTGACTTCCACCAACTAATTCACCAATTCCTGGCACTAATAAATCTGTTGCAGCAACAGTTCTGTTATCATCATTTTGTTTCATGTAAAAAGCTTTAATTTCTTTAGGATAGTCAGTTACAAAAGTAGGGCATTTATTTACAACTTCACAAATATATCTTTCATGTTCAGTTGCTAAATCTAATCCAAATTCAATAGATGATTCTTCAAATTTATGTCCATCCAAAACTGCTTTTTGAAGAATTTTTATAACTTCTTCATATTTATTAATAACAAATTTAGAATTTCTAACATTATTTAATTTATCAATTAGACCTTCTTCTAAGTTTTCATTACAGAATTCTAATTCCTCTCTTGCATTTTCAAAAACATAATTAATTGAGTATTTTACAAGATCTTCAATTATTTGCATATTTTCTTTTAAATCACAAAACGCCATTTCAGGTTCTATCATTCAAAACTCAGCTGCATGTTTTGATGTATTAGAATTTTCAGCTCTAAATGTTGGGCCAAATGTATAAACATTTTTAAATGCTTGAGCATAAGCTTCTGCATTTAATTGACCTGAAACAGTTAGATTTGCTTTTTTCCCAAAAAAGTCTTCTTCATATTTTCCATCTTGTCTTGTTGTAACTATAAAAGCTTCTCCAGCTCCTTCTGCATCATTTTCTGTAATTATTGGTGTATTGATATATACATAATTTTTTTCTTGAAAAAATTTATGTATCGCAAATGCAGTAACTGATCTAATTTTAAAAATTGATTGAAATGTTTTTGTTCTAGCTCTCAAGTGAGAAATTTCTCTCAAAAATTCTGGTGAATGTTCTTTTTTTTGAAGTGGATATTCTTCAATAGATTGATCTAATAAAATAATTTCTTGAGCTTGTATTTCAAAATCTTGTTGTTTATCTGGTGTTAAAACAACAATTCCTTTTACTTCAACAATTGAACTTACTCTTGCTTGCACTGCATCTTTATATCCCTTAACATCAGATTTATAAACAACTTGTACATCTTTTACTGTTGTTCCATCTGTTAAAACTAAAAAACTTACTACTTTTCCTTGTCTGTTACTTCTTACTCTTGCTATTAAAGTAATCTCTTTAGTATTTTTAAATTCCAAAAATAATGTTTTAATATCTTTCATGCCAATACTTCCTTTTTATATATTAATATTATACAAAAAAAGAAAGTTTACACCCTCTTTATTTTTATTTTAGTAGAATAGAAATTTCATCTCTTTTTTCAAACTCTATTAATTTTCATTCCTCTACAATATTTTCAAATGAAGTATTATCCTGTTCAAATTTGGAAATAAATTCTGCTATTTTATAATTAAAATTTTTAAAATGATATCTAATGGATTGTGTATGCATTGAAAAATTAAACATTACATAATCATCTTCTTCAAAATTTCTTTTAATCATAAGTTCATAAGTATCTGTAGGACTTGTAACCTTATCATCAGTTGAGTGAAAAAATAAAGTTGGGAATAAATTCTTCTTTTCTTGTTCTTCTAATAATGTGAAAATATTTATTTCATGAAGATTTATATTAGATTCCTGTTTATTTTGTTTTTCAATAATTTTATTAATAAATTTTTTAGTTCTTTTCTTAGGAATTATTCATAAATAAACTTTTTTTATGTGTAAAAATAAAGTAAATATACTTGCATATGCAACATCAGAAATAACAAATTTAAAATTTAGTTTTTGCAGTTCTTCTTGATAAAATATTGAGCAATAATTTGAAACAAAACCTCCCATACTTGTACCCATAAACGCAAGTTGATCAATTTGTTTATTTTCTTTTAATCAGTCAACAGCCCCCATTAAATCCAAATGTTCTTTACCACCCATTGTAGTTGAGTAATCTTGTGATTGGCCATGACCTCTAAAATCATATGCAATAATGTTATAACCCATTTTGGCAAATATCATAGCATGATGTAAAGCTCATGTTTTATGTCCTGCAAATCAATGAGATGCTATAACCCATTTATTTGAATTTTTATTTGGTTCATAAATCAAACCAACAAGATCAAGATTATCTCTTGATTTAAATGAAAAAAGAGAGACATTTTCAAGATCTTTTATTTCAAGTTCAGATCTTTTGTAAAATTTTCTAACTATTCTATTAGTAGTTAAAATTTCTTTCATTCATTTTCTGTCTTCTTTTGTTTTTTCAAATTGTTTAATTTTTTTAGATACCTCAAAATTAGGTGCACAAAATGGCTTTTCCATAACTCCATAAAAAGCTTTAAAACTTTTTTTAATAGCATTTATAAGCTTATTTTTCTTAACTCTCTTCTTCTTTTTCATAAATTAATTATAACTTATAAAAAACTAATTTTCAGAATTTAAAAAATGATAAATTAATAAATCATTAAAGTAATTAAAAGGAACTGAGTGAGAAATATGTCCTTTATAAATACTTTCATCTGGATTATCAACTATTAATGTATGTATTGAGTTTAAATATTTTGTAACATCATAAGAAGCAATTTTACCTGATATATAAATAATTTTTCTTTTCTTTTCTCCAAGTTCTTTAATAACATTATCTAATCTTGAAGAATTACCATATCTTGTTAAGAAAATAAATACATCATCCTCATTTGAGAATTTTATTCTATCTTTTATAGTTTCTTGATCACTGTCTAATAAATAAACATTAAATCCTATTTTATAAAAAAAGTTTGATAATTCATGTGCTGGTCCTCAAAGTAAATTTTCTCAATAACAAAAGAAAATTCTTTTTGAGTTTTTAATTATATTTAGAGTTTCAAAAATTGACTTTTTTTCAATTAATGCATAATTTTGTTTAATTATATTTATATATCCTGAAACAACATTTTCATCATTCTTCGCAACATTAATTTCTTGATTTTCAGCATCATTTGCAAGTGAAATTGCAAAATCTCTAAATCCTTTAATATTTAATTTTTTTAAAAGTCCATATATGGCACTATAACCTGTTCCAGCTTCTTGTGCCATTCTTTCAATTTTCATATTTGTGTCAACAATTTCTTTTAAATGATTTTTAATATATTCTACAATTTTCTTTTCTTTAATTGTCAAATCTTTATCATCAATTGTTGTTAACTTACTTAAAAATGATCTCATATATTATAATCCCCCTTGATTATCTTTTTTCAAATATTCATTAGTTAATTCCGCAATCATTGCTGCATTATCTGTGCAATATTCCATTTTTGGAATAATAATTTTATTTATATTATATTTCTTTCCTACTTCACAAAATTTACTTCTAATTGCTGAATTAGCACTAACACCACCAACAACTGCTATTGATTTTGGTTTAAATTCTTTAACAGCTTTTTCAAATTTCAACATTAGAGTTTCTAAAACAGTTTTTTGAAAACTTGCACAAAAATCTTCAATTATTAATTTTTCTTGTTTTTGATTTAATTTACTTATAAGATTTAAACTTGCAGTTTTTAATCCTGAGAAAGAAAAATCATAAGTATCATCATTTTTACTAATAGGTAATATATATTTAGTTGAATCCCCTTTTTGAGCCAATTTATCAATTTTTGGACCACCTGGATATTTTAATCCTAAAACTCTGGCAACTTTATCATAGCATTCTCCAACTGCATCATCTTGAGTAGATCCAATTATTTTAAAATCTAAAGCTTTTTTTAATAATTGTATTTGTGTATGACCTCCACTTATTACAAGAGCAAGAGCTGGATATAGAATTTTTTCTTCAATATTTGCTGCATAAATGTGCCCTTGAATATGATTCATTTCCATAAGTGGTTTATTTAAATACATTGCTAATGTTTGTGCAACTAATTTTCCAATAATTAAACTTCCTATTAATCCAGGATTTGAAGTATAAGAAATATAGTTAATATCTTTCAAATGTATTTTACTTTGATAAAGTGATTCTTTTAAGACTCAATGAAAATTTTCAACGTGTAATCTTGAAGCTAATTCTGGTACAACTCCCCCGAATTTTGAATGTTCCTCTATTTGACTTGAAATAATATTTGACAAAATTTTACCATTATTCATGATTGAAACACTAAATTCATCACAGCTTGATTCAATTGCCAAAATTTTCATTTAGATACCCCTTTTATAAAATCATAAATATTTTACTACATTTTAAATAATTGTGTAATAAGTTAGTAGAATTTTTTTCCAAATGAAAAAAATCACCAAAAATTACAATTTTTAGTGACTTTATTGATTTTATTTCTGTTATTGATTTTATTTAAGTTCTAATGAAGTTTCTAAAGCTAATTCAATCATTTGTAAAAAATTATTTTGTCTTTCTTCAGATGTTGTAACTTCTTTTGTAATAAAACTATCTGAAACTGTCAATAAACAAGCTGCTTGTTTATTTGTTGCAATAGCATTTGCAAATAGAGCATACGATTCCATTTCCACTACATCAAGATTATTTTCTTTTGCAAATTTCATTGAGTCTTCATATCTATAAAAAACATCAGATGAATGACATCTTCCTGAATGAATTTCTATATTATTTTTTTTAGCTACTTCTTCAATTTTATTAAATAGTTTTTCTCCTGATTGAATAATATTTGAATCAATATTTGCTGCAATTTTTGCATAATTACTTTCACCAAAAGCTTCTTTAACATTGAAAATATCATAGACATTTATTTTTTCGCTATAACTTCCAGCACTACCAACTCTAATAATATAATCAACATCATAAAATTTAAACAGTTCATAAGAATAAATACCAATACTAGGACAACCCATACCGCTTCCTGCTATAGTTACTTTTATATTTTTATAATTTCCTGTATACATAAACATATTTCTAACACTGTTTACAAGTTTTATATCTTCTAAATATGTTTCTGCAATTTTTTTTGCTCTTAATGGATCTCCTGGCATTAATACTATTCTTGCTATATCTTCTTTTTTAGCTTCAATATGGGGTGTAGGTATATTTGACATATTAAAATCTCCTTTTATAATTTTAATTTTAAACAAAAAATAAAAAGTTTAAATAGAACTTCTCTTTTTTATTTTATTTTAAAGTTTTGTTAAAAGAAATATGCTTATACGTGTTTTTGTAAAGACAAAATTATAAGCTAAACTTAATAAAATAAATTGTAAAAATTTGATTAGTTCATTTCAAATAGTTTTACATAAAAACTTTTATTTGAATAATTTTATGAATCAATAATTATTTATGTTCTTAAAATCTGTTCAATACTTTAAGTAAATATATTTCTTTTATGTTTTTTATCATTATATATATTTAGAGAGTTAGATTTTTTTCTTATAAAGAGATATTTATAATATAATAATTAAGGTGAAAAAAATGGATTTTAAATTAATCAAAACAGATCTTAGAAAACCAATATTGTGATTTGGTTCAATAACTTTATCACTTATTGTAATTTGCTCAATAATATTGTTAAGTATACCTTTATCAACTAAAGAAAAAATAACTCTTGTTTGCCAAATTAATCTTAATTTTATTTTAATTTATCTAGTTTGTTTGACTACAAACTTAAGTAAAACATCGGTTTCTCTGTTTTACAACATGGAAGTAACAACAAACATTGAAACAGAAGAAAAAACATTAAAAATTATTAAAAATAGATTTGTTTATACTTTCATAATTTTATTTACTGTAGGTGCTTTTTTTATTGAATTAACTAGTGGATCATTAATAAACAAAATTAGTTGAGCAGAAAATGCAAAAAAAACATGATGGATATTTTTCATATTATTTTGAATAAATTTTACATATTTAATTTTATTTTTTGAAATCACTAAATATTTAATAAGCTTAAATGAAGATTTTAAAAAAGCTTATTTAGATTTTATTAAAAATCCACCAAAAAAAGAGGTTGAAACTAAAAGTTAAACCTCTTTTTTTATTACTATTTTATTTATATTTTTGCCTAAATTATGGAATTTTTCTTCATATTCAGTTGCTATATTATCTTTCAATAATTCTTTTTCAGAATATAAATTATTTGTATTATAAATTAATTTAAATTTTGATTTTGCAATTTCTTCTAAACTAAATTCATACAATTTATCATTGTCTGTTTTTATTTCGATAATTCCATTATCTTTAAGTAAATCTCAATATATATTTAAAAAATCTATATATGTTAATCTTTTTTTAAAACTCTTTGATTTAGGTCAAGGATCTGAAAAATTAAGAAAGATTCCATTAAGTGAATTTAGATTAAATAAATCCAATAAATTTTCAGCATATTTATTTAAAAATAATAAATTTGTTAAATCAAAATCCTCAGTTGTGATAGCTTTTTTTAAAGCCACACCTATTACTGTAGTTTCTTTTTCCATTGCTATAAAATTCTTATCCTTATTTTTAATTGCTTGTTCAATTATAAATTTACCTTTTCCACAACCTATTTCTAAATAAGTATCTTGCTTTTTTTTAAATAATTTATCAATATTAATTTTTTTCTCTGCATTTATCATATATTTTGAATTTTCTTCAATATAGTTTTTAGTTCAATTTTTATTTCTTAATCTCATTTTTAACCTCCATCTTTAAATATATTGGGCAAAGAATATTAAACCAATTGAGAAGAATATTGCAGTAGATAAAGCATCAACAATTGTTGTAAGTAAAGGCGCTGCCATAACAGCTGGATCTAATTTTAATTTTTTAGCAAGTATTGGAAGAGTTCCTCCAATTACCTTTGCCATTATTACAGATAAATACATTGAAATAGAAAGTGTTGCTATCGTATATCAAATTCTTGGGTCATTAAGATTTCCTTTTGTTTCAATTGAATAAATTACAACCATTCTTACAAAGTTAACAGATATTAGTATTAAACCAGTAATAAGAGCTACTCTAAATTCTTTTCATAACACTCTTGCAAAATCTTTGGTCTCTACTTCTTTTAAAGATAAAGCTCTAACAATCATAGTTGATGATTGACTACCTGCATTTCCAGTCGTTCCTGATATAACTGTTAGTAAAGGAGTTAAAAACATTGTAATAATATAACTAATTTCATTTGCTGAACTTTGACCATTATTTGTTTGATTTACACTATAAATTCTCATAAACATAGATATTATAATTTGTGACAAAGTTGCAGAAATCATTAAAAACATTAATCAAATACTTCTTGATCTAACCATTTTTCAAATACTTGTTTTGAAATATTCATCATCTGTTGGGCTAATACCTGCCATTTTATGAATATCTTCTGTTACTTCTTCTTCAATAACATCAAGAACATCATCTACTGTAACAATCCCTACTAATTTTTGTTGAATATTAATAACTGGTAAAGTTGTTATGTCATACTTTTTAAACTTATCTATAACAGTTTCTTGATCATCTTTTGTAAAAGCAAAAAGAACACGCTCATCCATAATTTCAGATAATTTTAAATTCCCTTTAGAAAAAACTAAATCTTTTAATTCTACAGTTCCCTTTAAATTATTTAAATCATCCACTACATAAAATGTATTATGATCTTCTGATTCTTCATTACGCTCTCTAATTTTTTCAATCGCTTCAGTTACTGTTCAGTCTACTTTAAATCTTGTATAATCAACACTCATAATACTTCCTGCAGTATCATCATTATATTTTAAAATATTGTTTATTTGTGCTCTTGCCTCTGGAGTTGATGAACGCAAAACCTTTTTAACAATATTTGATGGCATTTCTTCTAAAATGTCTACAATATCATCTGTATATAAATCTGAAAATAATTCAGATATTTGTTTAGAAGACATTTTATTTATAATTTCTTCTTGTATATCCGCATCAAGATGTGGAAAAATCTCACTGCTTGTATCATTTGTAAATAATCTCAAAGCAATAATAATAATTTTCTCATCTAATTTTTCAAGTGCTTCTGCAATATCTTGAGGATAATGTGTTTCTTCAAATTCTCTAAGTTTTTTAATATCATTATCAATTACTAATCTTTCAATTTCTTCACTTAAGTGCTTTATATTTTCGCTTTTTTCTAACATTTATAAGTTTCCTTCTATTTATTTAATAAATATTTTAATTCCTCTGAAATTATTTCTTTAGGTTCAATTGAACTACCAATAAGTTCTCCTGTAAACATTTTAATTCCTAAAAATCTTAGATGTTTATAAACTATATAACTATTTACAGAAGTTGCAATTAACTTTGCTTCTATTTTATTCGCAATTTTAATACTTTCCAATACTATATTTTCATTTTCTTTAATATAATTTATTTTTTTTGAAATTTCTTTTTCTAAAAAAATAAATTCAGGCTTATATAAACTAATTAAAGAAAAGTCTGTTTTTAATGAGCCAAAGTTTGAAACAGATATTCTAATTAAATGTTTTTTTAATTTTTGAATATTTTTCTCCAATAACTTTTGATTATCAATTTCTTTATTTAAATTAAAGTTTAATATTAATTTTGATAAGTCTATTTTTAAGTTTTTTAGTTTTAATAAAAATTCATTTGTATCAAAGTTTTCATTTGACAAATAATTGCTATCATAATCTATAAAAATAGATTTTTCCTTAACAAGATTATTTTGCTTTGATAACTTTTTTAAAGATTGAAATGAAGTGTATCTTAAAAATAAAGTTGATAATCCCATATCTGAAATAAGTTGATTTTTTTTATCAAATAATTCAGAATCTATTTCAATTCCATCAATCATACCATTTAAAAAATATGAAGTAAAATCCTTTTGTTCTATAGAAAATATTGGTTCAAATAAAGTTACAAATTGATTTAAATTAGCTACCTCATTCAATGAAAGCATTTTTTTATTTTGATTTTTTTCTTTTAAAATTTCCATAGGATTTACAATAATATTTTTATCATGATAAGTTAATAAAAAATCATTGGCAACGTGTCTATTATATTCTAATAAAGTATCTAAATTATTAGAATGTAAACCATAATATGATCAAACTGATTTTAATTTTACAGATATTTTATAATTTTCAATTTTAAAAGTTACATTTATTTTTTTAAATATATTTTTTATTCTTTCTAAATAATTATTTTCCTTTTCATTAAAATTTTCATTAAATTCAAAGGGAATAAAAGTACCAAAAGTTTTGTAATTAGGTTTAAAAAATATAGCATTTGAGAAACTATTTTTTATTAATGTATAACTTTCTTCAGAAACTGAATTTACAATTATATCTTTTATTTCTCGATTTACTTTTAATTCAAAATTCTCAAAATCAGAAATAAAATATGTTAAATATATTCCATATTTTATTTTATCTTCTTGAATTTTATTTAGAATTTGCTCGTGAGCTGATGAAAAATTTAAATAATATAAGTTATCATATCTAACAATATTTTGTAATTTCAGAGCATGAAGATATATCTGATTAATAAGTGTAATATATGCATATGCTAAGTACCCACTACCTAATCAAAATAATAAATTAGCTAAATTTGGAAGATCTTGTGGTGTTTTTATTCTAAATAAATTTCAGATTAGACCCACAAGAAGTAAAATAATTGTTGTTATTGATCAATTAGATCAATTTGATATTTTTTTTCAAAATGTTGATATTAAATAATTTAAAAGAGGAACTGTATAAGCTATTGTTAACATTGTAATTGTTCAAGTATCTGTTGGCTTTCCAAAGTATTCACCAAATAATGAAGAAAATAAAACTAAATTTAATATATTACAAGTTAATATTCCAATACTTGAGAATGTTGAAATAAAAATAATAGCAACTCAATATAAAAAAGTTGGCATTAAAATAGTAAGACCCAAATTACTACTATTTCCACTAAGTAAGTTTATTAAAATAATTGAGAATGTTGAAATAAATCCTAGAACAAATCCCAAAAAAATTTCATAATAAATTTTTAACTTAGTAAATAAATGTCTTGTTAAACCTCAAAATATTGTATAACACATAGCTATAATTGTTGTATAAGAAAAACATGCAATTAATATTGACACAATATTCATATAAATTACATTCCTTTCTTATAAAACAATTAAAAATAAAAAATGGTGGAGATGGCGGGAATCGAACCCGCGTCCAAAATACTCCAACCCATAACATCTACAGTTTAGTTGTATCTAACTTACACTATAAAACAACAGATTCAACAAGATTCAATTTTATAGCGTTAATGATTATATTTCAAATAAATTTATCATTAAAATCATTTATTCTATTGTGCTAGGTAATACGTTAATCAATGAAGCACAAACACATTTCATAACGTTGAATTGCTATAAACTTCGAGAGTTTATTAAGCTGCTAAAGCAACTCCAGCTGATGCATTATTGATCATGAATGCTGGCATTTCAAATTCATTTTTTTCTTCGTTTGCATTTTATCAAACCTAGTAGTATTAAGGTTTACCAAACCACTGCAGTTATGGATCAGATGTATCCTGTCGAAACCGGGACACCCCCATACATATATTATAAAACAATATTTTAATAAATAAAGTTTCTATTATATTTTATATTTAAGAATATAATTTAATTAGGGAGTGAAAAAATGAGCAAAAACTTAAATAATGTTTTTGAAATTTCTGATATGTCTAAATTTGAATTAAAAGATATAAAAGAAATTTTGGATAAAGGACAAACTATTCTAATGGCATTAGAAAAAGGTGAACATGTAAGCAATAGTTTAGCAAAGGGATTTTCTGATTACTTAAATGCATATATAGAGTTAAAAGAAGAAAAAGAAAATTGTGGAATTTGTGGTTGTGGAAAACCTGCAAATATTTTAGTCTATATTTGAAAATAAATAAAAAAACCTATTAGTGAATTTACTAATAGGTTTTTTAGTTTTACTTATTAGTATAAAATAAATTTAAGGAGGAATAGATATGAATAAAACAGCAAAAAGTCTGGGATTAGCAGGAGCAATTGTATCATTAGGTTTGATAATTACTCTTATAATATTAGCAGTAGGTAATCAAGACGCAAATCCAGGAGCAAGATTTTTAATTTTTACAATGATGATTATACTTATAATTGGTTTTGGAGTTTCTTTAGGTTTAAATATTGCAATTTTAGTTATGTTATCTAAGAAAGATAAGGATAACTATGCAGGATTAGGCGTATTTCAAATAGTAATTGGAGGACTATCACTATTATTTGGGCAATTAATATCAGGTGGACTGACATTAGCAAGCGGAATAATATTAATGTCAACGCCAGTAGATAATCAAGAAAAAGAAAAAAAAGATAGAAAAGTAAAAGAAATTGAAGAAGATGATAGTGAATATTAAATTATTTTTTTAATAAACTTATAAGATTTTTATTTTTAATATAAAATATTTTGGGAAGGAGGTAAAAAATGACTAAGACATCAAAAGGTTTAGGTGTTGCTGGTTCAATAGTTATGATTGTAACAACAGCAATTGCTTCAATTATAACAATATTAGCTGGCTTTACTCTAATAGCAGCAGGTGGAAGCACTAACATAGCTGCTGGAACTATTGCAGTAATAATATCAATTATAATTATGGCTATAACATTAATATTTCCAATTATTATTTTAGTATTCTTAACTTCTAAAAATAAAAGTAATAAAAAAATACTTGCTGCTGGAATAATTTCAATTGTTATTGCAGGACTTTCATTATTAGGAGCTTTTGCAGGTTCTATTTACTTAATAAATTTCTTTTTTATTCTTCTGGAATTAATATTAAAATTCCAGATATAATTCCAAATGGTATAGCCATAAATAATATATTACATACTCCTAAAGCAATATGTTGTTGACCATCACCAATACTTTTTTTGCTGCCAATGTCATTGGAATCATTCAAGCCATTGGTATTAACATTCAAGAACATAAAACTGTTGATATTATACAAAGTATATATGCTGCATTTCTCATTTCATTTTCCTCCCAAGTAATATTATCATTTTTTTAACATATATAAAAGTTATTTTTATTTTCTAATTTTGTTTAATCTTCTTTCAATATCTCGTTGTTTAATTGTTTCTCTCTTATCAACTGTTCTTTTTCCTTTTCCTAAAGCAATTTCTAATTTCGCATAATTACCTTTCAAATATAATTTTAATGGTATCAAAGTAAGATTTTCCAATTGAATTCTTTTTAAAATTTTTTTTATTTCGTTTTTATGCAAAAGCAATATTCTATTTCTAGTTGGATCATGCTTAATATGATTTGCAAACTCATAATTTTTTATATTCATATTTAATATTTCAACTTGTCCTTTTCTTATAAGAATAAAAGCTTCATTAATTGAAACATCTTTATTTCTTATAGATTTAATTTCTGGACCAGTTAAAACTATACCCGCTTCTCATGTGTCTAATATTTCATAATTAAAATAAGCTTTTTTATTTTTTAATAAAAGATGCTCTCCCATTTTTATTCACCACCATTAAGCAAGCACAAAATCTATAATTCTTTTTTTAACATCTGCATTTTTAACTTTAATTTTTATTTTTTGACCTAGTCTAAAAATCTTGTTTTGTTTATTTACCATAATACTTGTTTTTTCATCAAAACTAAAATCAGGCAGTTCTGATATATGAATTAAACCCTCAACACAATTATCTAACTGAACAAATATCCCAAATTTTAATACAGCTGCAATAATGCCTTCAAATTCTTGATTAATTTTTGATTGCATATATTCTGCCATACAAACCTTATTAACTTCTCTTTCAGCAGACACAGCTTGTTTTTCAGTATCATTAATAATACTACATGCTTTTAAAACAAACTTTTCATTTTGTTCTAATTTAAATTCTCTTATGTCTTTATCAACTAAATATTGTTTTAAGAATCTATGAACTATTAAATCACTATATCTTCTTATTGGACTTGTAAAGTGAGTATAACATTCACTTGCTAAACCAAAGTGACCTATATTTTCTAATTCATAAGCTGCTTTTTCCATAAATTTTAAAAGAGTTACATTAATTACATCTCTTTCTGTTGGATCTTTTATTTGTTCTTCAATTTGAAGAAGTGCGTTTTTAATTGCTTTTGGATTAATTTTATCCAAATCAGTTAACTTTACATTTATACCAAGTGCTCTTAAAATTGAATGTCATTCAATTAAATTTTCTTCTTTTGGAACATCATGATTTCTATAAATAAAAGGAAGCTTTTTTTCATAAATTATTGTTGCTACACATTCATTTGCACTAACCATAAAGTTTTCTATTAATTTCTCACTAATTCCTCTATCACGTTTTGCTATTTCAATAACATTAGAATCAGCATCTAAAATAATTTTTGGCTCTGCAACATCAAATTCAATTGATCCTTTTTTATTTCTTGATAAATCTATAATGTCGTGAAGTTCTTTTGAGAGCCTTAACATATCTATTATTTCTTTTGATCTATTTGATTTGCCACTTTCATAAAGTTCATTTACTTCTTTATAAGTTAATCTTGCTTTTGAAATCATAATTGATTCATAAACTTTTTTCTTTATTACATTTCCTTGTAAATCAAAATCCATTTCAGCTACCATGCAAAGCTTTTCTTCATCTGGATTTAAACTACAAACACCATTTGACAATTTTTCTGGAAGCATTGGTATAACTTTGTTGGCAAGATAAACTGAATTACCTCTAAATAAGGCAGTACTATCTAAAGGTGAAAATGGAGTGACATAATAACTAACATCAGCAATAGCTACTATCAATTTATATCCATTAGATGTTTTTTCAACATAAATTGCATCATCTAAATCTTTAGAATCTGATCCATCAATAGTTACTAAATTTTTATTTACTATTGAGTTTGAAAGTCTTCTTTTAATTTTTGGATCATCATAATCAATAGGTTTGGCAACCTCATTTGCATTATCAATTGTTAGTTTATTAAATTCTGGTTTAATTTCATATTCATAAGCAATTGAAAAAATTCTATCAACAGCTTTATTAGCATCACCAATAATTTTTTGAATTCTTACAAATAGCTTTTTATCTCTAACATTTAGAATTTTTACCTTTAAAATTAAATCTTCTTTTAATGAATAATCTTTTGAGTTTATCATTACAATTCGATAATTTTTAAAACCAGGTTCATTTGCTACAAAATCTAAAAATCTTCCATCCTTACTTTTTACAATTTCTCCAACCAATGATATTTTTGTTCTCAAAACTATATCTTCAACCATAGCTTTCATTCTATCGTCTTTTTCTTTTTGAACTGTAAAAACAACTTCATCAGATGAAATTGCTCCATTTAATCCATTTGGAGGAACAAAAAAATCTTCTCCTTCAATATTAAACTCTTTTACAAATCCAAAGCCTTTATCATTAATTTTTATAGACCCTATTTTATATGTTTTTCCAATGAAGTATATAACGTTTTCTTTTGTTCAACCAATTAAATGTTCTTCTTGAAATTCTTTTAATATAGTTGTTACACTTTCATAATCTGATTTAATACTTTTAATTAAATCATTTAGATGCATTTTTTCCTTTTCTTTTACCCGTGATAGTATTGTATTTTTCATAACATTTCTTTCTACTAAAAAACATCATTAGTTTAGTACAGTGTTTGTAATTATTCCTATTACAATTGTAATTATAAAGAGTGAAACTCCTAAACTAAACATTCAAATTGATGTTGTTTTGTCCATTCCTCTCTCTTTTGAGTTAGAAAATAATTCATCATTCCCACCATTTAAAGCACTTAATCCTGTTTGTGAACTTTTATTTTGCACTAAACCTACAATTATCATCAATATTGCGACAATTAAAGATAGAATTTCAAAACCTAGGATTATTTGGTTTGCAAGTGTTTGCTGCGATGCAGTTCCGGCAAGTAAATTCATACAAGGCCCTCCATTCATTTAAATATATAATACTACATTTAAGAGTAAAAAGTACTTTTGTTGCAATATTATTTAATTTTTTCTAGAAAAGAGACATATTCCAAAGAATTTTTAACTAAATTTAATTGACTTATCATTTCTTTGCATATAACTGTAGCTAAATTTTTTTCATTTAAATATGAATAAAAATCAAAAATGCCAAATGGAAGAATATGGTACTTTGTTGTAGCTTTTTCCACATATATATCCTTATTGACTCCTAATGAGAAAAAATCTTTTTGATTTAAATTAGCTAAATTGTCTAAAACATAAGGTGTTAAAAATTTTGCAGCCACAATATTATTCATAGTCAAATTAGTTGAATATCTATCATTAAAAACAATTGATTCAGATTTATAATCCCCTTTAAGATTGCCCTTTTTCCTTTCAATTCTCAAACTTTTAAAATCTTTCACATATTTATCATCTGTAACATACAAAACAGTCATAGAAAGAGGAGTAACTGTTCTACTACAACCTGAACGTCCATTAGAAGTATAATAGTGACGTTCTATAAAATTCTTAGGATGTTCAATTATAAAAGTAACTTTTCTATTTTTATATGTAAATTCTAGTGAATTATAATGATCTTCTTTAATGGGAACTTTTCTATGAGCTAAATAAACTTTATAGCTTCCATCAATATCTACAATTTTTGGATAATAACTTATAATATTCATTTTAAAATCTGAACAATTTTTTAAATTAGCTGATGAATTAAAAAAATTGAAATAAATTAATTCTAAATCTAATTTTTCATTTACAATTTTATTTAATCTTACATTTATATTTTTTAGCTTAAAATAAACTACTATTGAAGCTATTAAAAATGCTAAAAATCCTAGAAACAAAAACATACCAATTAGAAAAAATATTATTTCATTATTCATATCAATAATATTTGACATAAAAGCTAAAAATACAAAAGCTCCAAAAAATACAGAAAGAAAAGTGTAAAGTATAATTTTAGTTTTTCTTTCATTTTTAAACTGCTTTCAGATTTTATTAATTTCTGGTCGTTTGTTAACAACTTCTTTTATATCACTATATAATTTTTCATCAATCATATAATAAATTCCATTCTATCTCAAAATAATTTGACTTTTAAACTTATTTTTTCACTTTAAATATTATAGTATACTTTAAATTATAAAAAAATAGCTCTCTTATTAAAATTTGCTTATCTATTTTATTCTAAGAAAATAGTATTTTTTAAAGAATCTCCATAAGTATTATTTTATAAATCTTTAAATTATTTGCTTAATATTTTTATATACTATATTCTAATCTAGAAGTATATTATTTTGTATTTCAATATATAATAATTTTGGTGATAAAAATGCAATGACTAGAATATGTATTTAAATTTTTAGAAAAAATCTTTAAAACAAATGCTTTTAAAGCAAAGTATAAAACAAAGGGTAGTAAAAAACTTACTCATATTTTAAAGAGCAAAAAATGACAAGTTATAGATATAAGAAACTCATTATCTTATAATGAAAATCATCTTAAAGAGACAATTAATATTCCAGTTATAAATTTCAATTTTAAATATTTTAAAGTTCTAGATAAAAAAAGCAAAATTCTTATAATTGATGAAGATTCTAGAAGTCACCTTTCTATTTATAAAAATTTAAAAAGTAAAGGATTTAAAGCTTATATTTTTTATGAGGGATACAAAAAAATAAGAAATAATCCAGAATTTGATGAATTAACAAAAGTAGTTTTATATTAAAAATTAAAAGTACAAATAATTATAAAGAGTTTTATATCATTTTTGATATAAAACTCTTTTATTTAATTAAAGAATAAAATTAATATAATCATAAGATTTTTTAAGAAAATCTATATCCTTAACTATTTTATCGTAGATATATTCTATGACTTTATTTCTATTTTTCAATAATAAAAAGTTAAATATACCTATTTGACAATTTTCTCTTTTAGTTTCATATCTTTCAACATATAATTGTTTATAAACTCCTAATGCAAAAAAATTAATATCGTTAAAATTTACTAAATTATTTACAACAGTAGGGTTTAAAAATTTAGCACCCTCGAGGTCGTTTGATTCTAAATTAGTTGAGTATTTATTATTGAATGCTATAGATTCAGTTCTATAATCTCCTGATAGTTCACCGCTCTTTTTAATTTTTAAATTATAATACATTTTTCTAAATTCTTTATTTTCAATGTATAAAACACTCATTGAAAGTTTCTTTGATCCTATTGTTGATCTAGATTCTTTTCATGAGTATTTTAGTGTTCATCTAGTAAATTCAAGTGGATGTTCAATTACAAAACTAGCTTGATAATTTTTAAATTTGAAATCAAGTGAGTTTTCATTATTCTTTTTTATTGGTGTTTCTCTATTAAGTAAAGTACTCATATAATTTGCATATGACTTTCTTTTTCTTTTTGGTTCAGATTTAAAATTTACAATACTTAATTTGAAATCCGTAATATCTTGTAAATCTGTTCTAGAGTTTAAAAATTTAGAGTAAATTAATTCAATCTTCTCTTTTTTATGAATAATTTTATTAATATTTTTACTTAGATTTGGTGAATAAAATGTATCTAAGAATAAAAAAATAAAAGAAAGACCAATAGAAAGAGAAAAAAGCAAACCAAGACTGGCTTTAATAATAAAATTTTCTATACTTGCTGTCTTTAAAAAATAAATTGATAA
Source organism: Spiroplasma floricola 23-6 (assembly GCF_002813555.1). Taxonomy (NCBI): domain Bacteria; kingdom Bacillati; phylum Mycoplasmatota; class Mollicutes; order Entomoplasmatales; family Spiroplasmataceae; genus Spiroplasma; species Spiroplasma floricola. The sequence goes on along the minus strand of NZ_CP025057.1, from coordinate 76,213 downwards.
TACAAAAATAATAAAAAATATTAGAGAAAACATAAACAGAAATTTTCAAAAAACTCTTAAAAAAAGTATATGTCTTAAAGTAGCTTTTATTTTTCTATCATATCTAATTAAACTTCCAATATCTTGAAGTATGCTCTCATCTCTCATAATTAATTACCCCTAATTCTTAATAATATTTATACTATATTTATAAAAAAATTAAATACTATAAGTTGTTTTTTTAAATTTGTGCAAGTTATAAAAAAATAGAACCTAAGTTCTATTTTTTTTATTCTTCTATTTCCCTAAAAAATTCAATTGGTTCAACATTTAAAGCTTTTGCAATTTTCTCAACAGATTTAAGTGATATATTTCTCTTACCTCTTTCAGAATCTGAAATATAATTTCTATGTAATTGAGATCTGAAACTTAATTCTTCCTGAGTTAGTTGCGCATTTACCCTTATTCTTTTCATGTTTTTACTAAATGTTATAATAATGTCTTTTTTCATTTTTTAGTCTCCAATTGTATTTGCAATCTTATCTATAATTTTAAATAAGTTGCTTATTCCAGACTTTGTAATTGATACATTTTTTTCATTCATTAATTGTTCTAATTCAGAAAATGATGCGTCTGGATTCTCTAATCTTATTTGTGAAAGTAATTGCGCCTTTGGCGATAACTCTGACATTAGATTATTTTTTTTAATTAGTTCTATTACTTCAACTTGTCTAGAACCTGTTACAGAAGATTTTTGTTGATTATAAATATCAATATTTATCATTCTGTTTATGTTATTGCTAACATCTCTATTAATTCTTGTATTCTCAAATTTCATAACAGAAATTGAGGCATCCATGAATTTTAGAAAGTCAGAAACTGCTATAGATTTTTTAATATAACAAACAAATTTATTTTTTTTACTTGTTGTTTTAAAAGTAAAATTATATTTCTTAAGAATTTTTGTAATATAAGTTGAAGATTCATTTTCTTTGAATTGCAATTCTAAATGATAATTTGTAGTCTCTGGAGAGTTTACACTTCCAATAGCTATAAAAATTCCTGAAATATATGCTCGTATTAATTCTTGTTTTATTTTTTTGTCATAATTTTCTAAATCTATTTCAATAATTTTGGTGCTTGAATTAATATCATAAATATTATATCTTTTTAAGAAAAAAATAACTTCATCTGTTAACATTAATTGATAAATTTTATTTTTTCTAAGTTTTTGAATTTGAATAATTGATATTTCAATATTTCCATCATAAATTGTTTTTAGCATTGAGAAAATATTTCTAATAACATTATTACTATTATTTGTTAATTTTAAAACAGCACCTTTACTTGTGTAAATTAATTCTCCGTTATATTTAATAAAACCAGATAAGAGCATAATTTTTTGCTCTTTAGTGAATGTATGATTTAAAATTTCTTCTTTAACTTCCATTGCAAAAGACATACTCTCACCTTATTTCTTACCAAGCTTCTTATTTAATTTTTCTTTAATTTTTTCTTCTTTAATTTTATTTTTTTCAATTTTACTAATTACTAGTTTATCTTTGTTTTTTGTTTTATTGTTATCTTCTAAATAGAAATATTCTTGCTCATATATAAATCCAGTAGTTCTAAATAAATATGGAATAACAAATTGAGCTAATAGCGCAACTATTAAACCTGCTGCCATCGATAAACCAATTATAACTAGTGATAATTCTTTTCTATACATTAAGAATAAATGATCATCTGGCCGTCCTAATTCTAAAATAAATCTAACTAAATTCCATGCAAAGAAATAAGCTCCAGCTTGCACCCCCGTTCTTACGAGCATATATTTTTCGGGGTTATTACAATCTGATAATAATTTTCCTTGTTTTCATTTTTTTACAATGTAATTTTTATCATTAATATTATTTATTTCACTTTTATATTTTTCTATTTCTTTATTATTATGATTTGCAAAAACTTCATTTCTTCAAATTTTATATTTAGGATATTTTATATCGTATTTATCTGGATGTAATTTTCAAGGTTTTTTGCCAAATCATTTTCCAATATTTGGAATAATAAATGTAATTATTGCTCAAGCAGCAATTAAACTTATTGATTCATAGAGGAAAATCGGTGACATAAGATATTCTTGTCCTTTTACTAAATCTACTCCATTTAAACTATCATTTGCACCTTTATATTCTCAAACCATATTTCTTTTAATAAAGTAAGGTAACCAATTTAAAGCATCTGTGTCTTTTCCATGTCATTGTGCAACTGGCCCACCTATTACTTCATGATTGAAGAAATTACCCCATCTTCCAATTCCTTGTCCAACAAGAATATTTGGAATTATACAATCTGAATAAACTCATAGAGATACTTTTGTTCTTCTACCAAGAAAGTAAAATACTATTAATCCAACAAAAGCTCCTGCATAAACTCCTCCGTGAATTGCCATTCCACCTTCTCAAAAAGCAAATAGACCAAAAAAGCCTGCTCCATTAGCATTCATTCCAATTCCCTCAGCATTTAATTTTCCAAAAAAACTTGCTCCTAATAAACTTACAGGAACAATTATTGCTGCTCCAATTCAAAGTTCTGTTAAGGATATTCCTCTTCTATATAATTTAATTGCAGATATAGCAATAGCAAATATTACACCTAATGTCATAGTAAAAGCATATACATGAAAAAAACCATAGTCGTCTCTTACTGTTCACCATTGACTATCTGTAGGGCTTTTTCAGTTATCGCCTTGTATTCAACTAAATAACATCTATAATCAACACCTTTTAACTTTGTATATTTTAACATAGCAAAGAATAAAAACACTTTGATATTTTAATACTTATTTTCAATATAGTTTACAGCATTTTGACCAGCTAATGCCCCATCAGCTGTTGCTGTTGCTATTTGTCTAAAAGGAGTATTTCTAACATCTCCAGCAACAAATAAGCCCTCAATTTTGGTTCTCATTCTTTCATCCCCGATTATGTGCTTTTCTTCATCCAATACTTCAATTTGCTTAATAAAACTTGTTACTGGATAGTGCCCAATAAATGGAAATATTGCATTAACTTTTAATTCACTTTCTTCATTTTTAATTGTATTTTTAATCTTAATTGATGAAACTTTATCTTTTCCCTCTATTTTTTCAACAATTGTATCTAAAATAAATTCTATTTTTTCATTTGTTTTAGCTTTTTGCAATGATTTTTGATCAACTCTAAATTTTTGACTTCTGTGAATTAGATAAACTTTTGATGCAAATCTTGTCAAAAATAGTGACTCTTCAATAGCACTATATCCCCCTCCAACAACAGCTACAGGCATATCTTTATAGAAACTTCCATCACAAACTGCACAGTATGAAACACCTTTTCCATATAGATCAATTTCTCCAGGAACACCTAGTAAATTTTCTTTTGTTCCTGTTGCTATTATTAATGCTTTTGCAGTTAAAACTTTTCCATTCTCTAATTCAATTTCAAATATTTCTTTTTTTTCAAAATCTTTAAGTCCTGAAAATTCAAATTTCGCTCCCATTGCATTTGCTTGTTCAAAAAAGTGCATTGCTAAATCCGGTCCTTGTATATTTGTAAAACCTGGATAATTTTCAATTTCTCCAGTTTTAATAACTTTTCCACCAGGTGCTTCCTTTTCCAAAACTAAAACATTAAGTCCTGCTCTTCCAGCATAAATTGCAGCACTTAATCCAGCTGGTCCTGCACCTGCAATTATTAAATCATAATCTGTATTAATATGATTTTTCATATAATCAACCCTCTTCTCTTCATTTTTTTGGAGCTATAAACTGTGAGCAAATAAACAACACTATTCCAAAAAGTAAAAATGCTGTTAAGAATAAATAGTTTAAAATTGAATTTTCTTTTACAGTTAATTCATATGGATTTCTTAGTGGATCTAATATAAATCTTATAAAAGTATATCCACAAATATAAATACTAGTTAAAACTCCACAATGTACTACATTATAATTATTTGGATTATTTAAATTATAAAGTTCTTTTGAATCTCTCTTAATAAAATTCATTAAAGGACTTTTTTGTTTTTTTAACATCTTAATATCATTTTTATAATTATTTTTAATGTCTTTTTTAGCTGATTTAAATTGATTTTTTGTTATTTTATTTTTATCTAATTTTGCTTTTTGACTATTTATTTCTTGTTTTATTTTGCTTACCATATTATTATATTTTTCTCTGGCTTTTAAAGCAATAGATTTTTGATTATTTATTTTTACTTGTTCTGCTTCAACTAAAGCTTTTTTTGGTTCATACAAAAGATATGCTTTTTTTCAAACTCAACTTTTTGATAAATAAACTTTTCCATCTTTGTCAATTAAATATTTAACTGGTATTTGAGTAGGATATTCATCTAAACTATCTCTTTCAACAGATTTATAAGTTTTATTAGCTTTACAAGGAAAGTTTATTGGATCTATTTTTCATGGTTTTTTACTAATTCATTTTCCTATATTTGAAAAAACAAAAGTTATTAAAATAAACAAAGCTAATGTTGCCATAGATTCATATAAAAATAAGGGTTCACAAAATTGCATTTCTGTCATTTCAGGTTGACCTGGTTGAGACAAATCATGAAGATAAAAAAGTCTATGTCAAATAAAATCAGGTAATCAATTTATTTTGCTTACATCATCAACTCTTCTTCCCAAAATTTCGTGATTGAATAAATTCCCTCATCTACCAATTGCTTGACCTAATAAAATATTTGGAACTATACAATCAGCATATACATATACAGAAACTCTTGTAACTTTACTTTTGTGTCAAAACCATAAAAAAGCTACAGTTCCACCACACAAGAGTCCTCCAAAAATACTCATACCTCCATGTCAAAAGAAAAGTAGCATATATATTTTTCATTGATCTCCATATGATCCCAACTTACCAAAAATACTTGCACCAAGAATTCCCACAGGCAAAGAAATATAAATTGCATTTACAAATTCTTTTAATGGGATTCCCCTTTTTCAAATTTTAAAAGCAGATACACCAATTACAGAAAAAACACCAATTCCTACTAAAACAGGATACATAAATTTTAAAGAATCATAATAATCAGAAGGTATTGGTTGACCATTATCTCAAATAATATTTGATAAAAAATTAATCATCATTAAATTTCATTGCTCTTTCGCTTAAAATTTGAGCTTCATCTTGATATAAACCACTTTGTTTAATTTTTAGTTTAGCAACCGCAGCTTCAATAATATTTGGTATATTTCTTCCTGAAGAAACAGGAATTTTTATATATGGAACATCAACACCCAGAATATTATATCCAACAAAAGCATTTCCTAATCTTTCTGAATCATCTATTCCATTTTTTTTAAATTGAGTTAATTCAATTACTAAATCTATTTTAGTTTTCTCTAAAATAACTTGATATCCATTTGTTTGAGAAACGTCAACAATTCCAATTCCTCTAACTTCTACTAGGTTCTTTAAAATTTCATGACTTTTACCATATAATTCATTTGATTTTTTTGTAATAACTATTCTATCATCACCTACAAATAAGTGATTTGTTTTAACTAGGTCTAGTGTAATCTCTGATTTACCAATTCCTGATTCACCAATTAATAAAACACCCTTACCAAAAATATTTATACAAGAGGCATGTACTTCTGTTAAAGGAGCAAAATAATCATCCATAAACTCCAAAACATTTTGAGTAAAATCACTAGTTGATTCAGTATTTGTTCTAACAACTAATGAGTTAGTTTTTTTACCAACTTCAATTGCTATATTATCTTCAAATTTGTCAGTAAGAATAATCATTGGAATATTTCTTGAAAATAGCTTTTCATATCTTTTTTCTCTTTCACTTTCTTCGAAATTCATAATATATGAGTATTCTTTTGTTGACATAACAATTACTCTATGTGATTTTTCACCCTCTTCAAAATAGCCAGTTAATTCAAGTCCAGCTCTATTTATACCATAAACTTCTATTATATTATTTAATTTATTTTCTCCAGAAACCACTTCTAATTTAAAGGATTCAATTATTTTTTTTGCATAAAGTTTACTCATTTTTAACTACCTCTTTAGTAATTATAACTAATAAATGAAATAAAAACCTAGATTTAGTAATCTAGATTTTTATTTAAATACTCGGATTTAAAACACCAAACAAATTCATTATTTCAATTTTCCAATAATTTTCTTATTGGCAAATAAGATAAATAAGTTATTGATATGTATATTGGCAGAGATATAGGCAACTTAATAAGTTTACTTATAAAATCCAATCACGCTGCCATTCCTTTCCAAGACATCATTCATATTTGATTTAAAAATAGACTTTGAAGAATATAGGCCACAGTATACAAAACAATTACTTTTAATAAAATTCGTTTTTCTCCTCTTGTTAAAAATACAAGCGAACCAAAAAACGCTAAAACACACTTTCCAAACATATATCCAGCATGATAACCATAATTGCTTGGCAATACAATTGCCATTAAGGTATCTGTACAAATTGCTGAAATAACTCCACACAAAGGACCAAAAATAAGTCCTAATAAAAATATTATTCAGTCTCCCAAAGCAATATGAATGTTTCCAAATATTGGAGGTATTTTATATGTAAGTCCTGTTAATATAGCACTACATGCAGCAAATAAAGATATAACTGTTAAGTGCTTTAAACTAATCTTTTTAAATGTAAAATTCTCTAAGGCAAGAGCTGAAACAAAAATTATCATAATTAAAATTCCAGCTCCTATATTTGTATATAAATAAAAGTTCATGTTATTGTCCCTCAAATCATTTATAAACTAGTGGAATAAAATATAAACTTCCACAAACTAAAATATTTTTATCTTTATTATTTGCTAAAAATATCTCTCAATTATCTATAATCTTGAATTCAGCAAATTTACTCTTATCTATTTTTCAAGCTTTTTTATGAACAAACTCTGTTAGAAATATTTCCTTTTTTAGTTCTTTAAAAACTTTTAACATTTCTATTTGATCTTTTCCTTCACTAGAACCAAATAAAATTATCAAATTATCTATATCTTTTATTTGTTTAGAAAGTTTTAAAGCTCCATCATAATTATGACAGCCATCTAAAATAAATAAGGGATCTTTTTTTAATATAGTATATCTACCAAGTGGAGATATATCAAAATGTGTGACAGATATATTTAAGTATTGTAATAATTCTAAAGCAAGTCCCTTATTAAAACTTTGAAAATATATTGGATCATTTATTTGTTTTGTATAAACTTTTGCATTATTATTAACTTTATCAATAATCTCTTTATATTTTAAGTTATCAGCACTTATAAAAATTTTTACATTTTCTTTTGCAATTAGCAACTTTTGTTGAATTATTTCTTCTATAGAAGAACCAAGTATTTCTTGATGATCTAAACCTAGAGATGTAACACAAACAGCAAGTTGTTTTTCAAAAACATTTGTAGAGTCTTTAACTCCTCCAATACCAGCTTCAATAACTGCTATATCAACTTTTTTTTCATTAAAATAAAGTATTGCAATAAAAGTTCATATTTCAAAAAAAGTAAGTTCGTATTTTTTAATTAATTCTTCATTTTCTAATAACAATCTTTTTAAGTCATTATCAGATATCATTTCTGTATTAAATTGGATTCTTTCATTTTGATATATAAAAGCAGGTGAGATGAATAAGCCTACTTTTTTAAACTTTTTTTTAAGTCCACTAAAAATAAATTGAGAAGTAGATCCTTTTCCGTTTGTACCTACAATACTAATTATATTAAAGTTATTTTGAGGATTTCCTAAATCTTTTAAAAGTTTTTTTAAATTATAATTCTTTTTAAAAATTATATCTGATGAAATTAACTCTTCTTCTACATTAATCATTTAAATACTCCTTCAAATATTTTGCAGTAAAACTTTCTTTACTTTCAATTATTTGTTCAGGTGTTCCTGTAGCAAGAATAGTTCCTCCACCACTTCCACCTTCAGGACCTAAATCTATTACATAATCTGAAACTTTTATAAAATCTAAGTTATGTTCAATAGTTAAAACAGTATTTCCTTGATTTACTAAAATATTTAAAACTTCAATTAATCTTTTTACATCATCAATGTGTAGCCCTGTTGTTGGTTCATCTAATAAAAATAAAGTTTTTCCAGTTTGTTTTTTTAATAAAAATGTTGATAACTTAACTCTTTGCGCTTCTCCCCCTGATAGAGTTGTTGCATTTTGACCAAGTTTAATATATCCTAAACCAACTGCTAAAATTGTTTCTAGCTTCTCTCTTATTTTAGGAATATTTTCAAAAAAATCATGAGCTTCTTGAACTGTCATATTTAATACATTTCAAATATTTTTTCCTCTATATTTTATTTGTAATGTCTCTTCATTATATCTTTTTCCATCACAAATCTCACAAACAACTTCAACAAAACCTAAGAATTGCATATCTACACGAACAACACCATCACCTCAACATGCATCACATCTTCCACCAGGAACATTAAAACTAAATCTTCCTTTTTTGTAACCTCTAATTTTAGATTCAGGTATTTCAGTATAAAGATCTCTTATATCATCAAAAACTGATGTATAGGTTGCTGGATTTGACCTTGGAGTTTTACCAATAGGATCTTGAGAAACATAAATTATTTTATCTATATTTTCTCACCCCTTCATTGATTTATATTTTCCAGGACGAATTAATTCTTTGTTCAGTTCTTTTTTTAAACCTTTGTAAATAACTTCTTCTACTAAAGTTGATTTTCCACTTCCACTAACTCCTGTAATAGAGATGAATTTACCTAAAGGAATTGTTACATCAATATTTTTTAAGTTATTTTCTGTAGCACCTTTAATTTCAATTTTTAATCCATTACCACCTCTACGTTTTTTTGGAGTTGGTATTGATAGCTGTTTTGATAAATATTTTCCTGTTAAAGAATTTGGATTTTTACATATTTCTTCATAAGTACCTTGAGCTGTAATATATCCTCCTTCGACTCCAGCTCCAGGACCAATATCAACAATTCAATCAGAAGCTTTCATTGTATCTTCATCATGTTCAACAACGATTAATGTATTTCCTAAATCTCTCAATTTTTTTAAAGTACTAATTAATTTATCATTATCTCTTTGATGTAATCCAATTGATGGCTCATCTAAAACATAAAGTACACCAGATAATTTTGAACCTAGCTGTTTAGCTAATCTAATTCTTTGTGCTTCTCCCCCTGATAGAGTTGTTGCACTTCTTGATAAAGTTAAATAATTTAATCCTACTTCATTTAAAAAACTAATTCTTGATACTAATTGATTCAAAACTAAGTTTGCAATTTTTTCTTGCTGCTCTGTTAAGTTTAAATTTAATAAAAATTCTAACTCTTCTTCAATTGTCATTTCCACAAATTCAGCAATTGATAAATCATTAATTTTTACACTAAGAGCCACATCATTTAATCTTTTACCATTACAAGTTTTACAGATTTTAGACATCATATATTTGCCATAATATTTTCTGTTCTCTTCTGATTTTGTTTCTATATATTTTCTTTCAATTAAATTTGCTACACCTTCAATATAATCAAAAGCTCTTAAAACATTACCACTGACTGTTACAATTTTTGTTTCAATGGGTTCTTCACTTCCATAAAGAATTACATTAATTTGTTTTTCATTTAATTGATTTATTTGTGAATTCAAATCAATTAGATAATAATCACAAAGTAGCTTAAATCTTTGTCATTCAATATTTGTTGTATCAATAATATTTTTATAATATAAAATTCCACCTTCTCTAATTGAAAGTAATGAATCAGGAATTATTAAACTTGGGTCAGCTTCTAAATTTACACCTAAACCTGAACAAGTTTCACATGCTCCATTTTTTTTATTAAAGGAAAATAAATTTGCTTCCAAATTTGGAATTGAAAAACCACATTCACTACAAGAATATTTTGTTGAGAATAATTTTGTAAAGTCATTTCTTTTAGGATAGTTAATTTTTATTAAACCATTTGAATATCCTAAACCTACTTCAATAGCAGAATAAATTCTTGATTGCAGATCCTCATCTTCTGATTTGTATATTAATCTATCAACAACAATATCAATATTATGTCTTTTATTTTGTTCTAATTCAATTTCCTCTTCTAAATTTTTTATTTCTCCATTAATCTGAACTCTTAAAAAATTTTCTTTTTTTAATTTTAATAATAGATCTTTGTGAGTCCCTTTTTTATCTCTTACAACTGGTGCTAAAATAAAAATTTGATCATCTTCTTTTGTTTCTTTTTTAATTGTTTCAATTATTTCTTTTAGTGAAGAAGTTTTAATAGGACCATGACCATTTATACAAAATGGTGTTCCTATATTTGCAAATAATAATCTTAAGTGATCATGAATTTCTGTTGTAGTACCAACAGTTGATCTTGGATTATGACTTGTAGTTTTTTGATCAATTGAAATTGCTGGACTTAAACCTTCTATTTCATCTACATCTGGTTTTTCTACAGATTTTAAAAACTGTCTTGAGAATGAAGATAATGACTCAATATATCTTCTTTCACCTTCTGCATAAATTGTATTAAATGCTAATGAAGATTTTCCACTTCCTGAAAGACCCGTAAATACAACAAGTTTTTCTTTGGGAATTTCAATATCTATATTTTTTAGATTATGTTCTCTTGCACCTTTTACAATAATTTTTTTATTCATAATTATACCTTCTAACTTTCTGCTTGTAGTTCTAAAATAAGATCTCTAAGTTCTGCAGCTTTTTCATAATTTTGTTCTTTTGCCGCAGTTAACATTTGTTTTCTTAAATCTGAAATAAAATCTTCTTTTTTCTTTTCCTTGTCTTTTCTTTTTAATTTTTTTAACTCATCAACTTTATTTCTAATTGCTGAATCAGAAATAATATCTGATATTTTTTTGATAATTGTCTTTGGAGTTATTCCATGAACTGCATTATATTCTTCTTGAATTTTTCTTCTTCTGTCAGTTTCTTCAATAGCTTCTTTCATAGCTTGAGAAGTTGAATCTGCATAAAATATAACTCTACCCTCTGAGTTTCTTGCAGCTCTACCAATTGTTTGAATTAAACTTCTAGTATTTCTTAAAAAACCTTGTTTATCTGCATCCAAAATACAGACAAGACTTACTTCAGGTACATCTAAACCTTCTCTTAATAAGTTAACTCCAACAATAACATCATAAACTCCTTTTCTTAAATCTGTTAAAACTTGATTTCTTTCTAAAGTTTTTAATTCAGAATGAAGGTAAGCAACTTTTATATTTCTTGATTGTAAATAAGTTGTAATATCTTCAGAAATTCTAATTGTAATAGCAGTTATAAAAACTTTTTGTCCTTTTTTTACAACATTATTTATTTCATCAACTATATCATTCATTTGATTTATAGTCGAGCGAATTTCAATTTGTGGATCAACTAAACCAGTAGGTCTAATTATTTGTTCAATAACTTTATTTTCTGTTAACTCTAATTCATAGGGTCCAGGTGTAGCTGAAGTATAAATTACATTTTTTAATTTTCCTACAAATTCTTCAAATTTAAGTGGTCTATTATCAATTGCACTTGGTAATCTAAATCCATGCTCAATTAAAGTTTCTTTTCTACTTCTATCTGTATTGTACATTGCATTCAATTGAGGAATCATCATATGTGATTCATCAATAATTGTTAAAAAATCATCTCCAAAATAATCTATTAATGTAAAAGGAGGAACACCTGGAGCTCTAAAATCCAAATGAGGAGAGTAATTTTCTATTCCACTACAGATTCCAAACTCGCTCATTGTTTCCATATCATATTTTGTTCTTTTCATTAATCTATCTGCTTCAATAAATTTTTTCTGATCTTGAAATCATATAACTCTTTGTTCAAGTTCTTTTCCAATATTTTCCACAACTAATTTCATTTTGTCAAAATTAGTCACATAAGCTGCAGCAGGATAAACTGTAAACATTCTTAATTTTTCTAAAACATGATTGTTTAAAATATCTATCATTTCTATAGATTCTATTTCCTCACCAAACATAGAAATTCTAATATGATATTTATCAGTTCAGCTAGGTGCAATTCTAATTACATCACCTTTTGCACTAAAATATCCCATTGCAAGATCATTTTCATCTCTTGTATATCCTGTTTGAACTAAAAAAGTTAATAAATCTTTTTTAGATAAAACTTGACCAACTTGTAGTTCAAAAAATACATCTCCATATTCCTTTGGATCTTGAGTTGCATAAATACAAGCAACTGATGCGACAACTATTGTATCTTTTCTAATCATTAATGCATTCATAGCACTTAATCTCATCATTTCCAAATCATTATTTCTTTTTGCATCTTTATCAATATATAAATCTCTTGAGGGAATATATGCTTCAGGCTGATAAAAATCAAAATTTGAAACATAATATTCTACTCTATTATTTGGAAATAGTTCTTTTAATTCTATATACAATTGCATTGCCAAAGTTTTATTGTGTGCTAAAACTAAGGTTGGCTTATTTATTTCTTTAATAACATTTGCCATTGTAAAAGTTTTTCCTGTACCTGTTGCACCCATTAATACTTGGTTTTTAACATTATTTTTTAAGCCATCAATTAATTTTATAATTGCATTTGGTTGATCCCCACTGGGTTTATAATCAGTGACCAATTCAAATTTTTGTTTTAAATTTTCCATATCTCATACTCATCTCCATTACAGGAACTAAAAAATCTAGAGCTTAGCCCCTAGAGATGTCATTTCCTAGCAATTATTTTACATAGATAAATGAAAAAAACAAGAAAAATATATAGTTCTTGTTTATATAAAGTAATTATAAAATTTTTTTTTATCCTAATTTTGTTTTTGTTTGAACTTGCTCTGTATCTTCAATATCATCTTCTGAAATTGAACCATCAGGATTTGTTTTGAAAACTTTTTTCACATTTCCCTCTTCATCAGTTATTGTGAATTCTTTTTGGTTAGATTCAAATTGAGTTGCTATTGCCATTAATATTTGAGTTTCTATTAAAAGACTAGTTTTTTCTTCATCTTTTTCAGCTTCTTTTATCAATTTATCAAAGCTTTCTTTAACTTGTTCTTTTGTGAATGTTTTATCAAGATTAAATTTCTTAGTTATTTTTTCTACTGCTTCAAATGATAACTCAGCTGCTTGTTTATTTTGCTGAGCAAACATCTCGTCAAGTTTTTTCATTAAACCATCAAGAACTGCAAATTGGAAATTTACTTTTTCTAATTGATCTTTATCTTTTTTGAATTGTTTTTGCAATTCTTTAAGTCTTTTTTCAACAGCTGTTCTTCCAAAGTTTTCTTTTGGAATATCTCATTCTTTTAGAATATCATCAATATCTTTATCTGTTATATTTACAGTTTTAGGTTGTAAATCTACAAAATTAATATCTTCATCCATTTTCATTTCTCTAACAAATGAACCATTTAATTTTATAATTGTTTCTTCTGCAATCATAACTTTCATTTTATTAAATAATTTTGCAGATTCTTCTACATATTCATGTAATGGGTTATTTTGTGCATATTGTTGTAAGTAAATACCACTTCTTAATTTTTGAGTTAAATTAATGTGTTTCTGTCAATGATAATCTAAGGTTTGAAGAATTGTTCTTCTTTCCATTTCAGAAATTACTTCATGAGGAACTGAGCTAGATTTATTTAAATAATGTTCCATCATTTTTTCTGATATTTTTTTAGCTATTTCTTGTTTTTCTAAACCTATAAAATCTACTTCTGTTAAACTTCCTTCAAAGACAAATTTTCCATCTATTTCTTGAATTAGCAATGGAATATTAATTGTTCTTTCTCCACGAACCAACTCAGAGTTTCTTTCTACAATTTCAAATGCAATTGTATAATGGAATCTTGAAAGAACAACTTTTAAAGATTCTTGTTCTAAAATTGAATCTCTTTGTGCATAAATAGCTTCACGTTGTTGTGAAAGAATATTATCATAGTCAAGAACATTTTTACGTTGATCAAAATTTAAACCTTCTAATTTTTTTTGAGCATTTGTAATTGCTCTTGTAAATAATTTAGATTTAATATGATCATCTCCAAGTTTTAAAAACATTTGTCTTAATTTTGGAGAAGAGAAACGAACCATAAGTTCATCTTCCATTGAAATATAAAATCTTGAAGTTCCTGGATCTCCTTGTCTTCCTGCTCTACCACGCAACTGATTATCAATACGTCTTGCTTCGTTACGTTCAATACCCATAACAAACAATCCACCATTTGCTTTTGCTTCATCAGAAAGTTTAATATCAGTTCCACGACCTGCCATGTTAGTTGCTAAAGTAATTGATCCTACTTGTCCTGCTTTTTCAACAATTTCTGCTTCTCTATGGTGATTTTTAGCATTAATCATTTCAAACTTTAAATTAGCTTTTTGTAAATAATGAGCTACTTGTTCTGAAGATTCAACTGAAGTTGTACCAATAAGTACAGGTCTTCCAGCTTGTGTAACTTCTTCTAGATCTCTTACTAAATGTTTTAATTTTGCATTTATTGTTCCAAAAGTTAAATCTGGTTCATCCACTCTAATAATTGGTTTATTTGTAGGACAAACAATTACTCTTGTATTATAAATTTTTAAGAATTCCTCTTCTTCAGTTTTTGCAGTACCTGTCATACCAGAAAGTTTACTATAAAGCCTGTAAAAATTTTGATAAGTAATAGTTGCAAGTGTTGTAGTTTCATCTTCTATTTCAACACCTTCTTTTGCTTGAAGTGCTTGTTGTAATCCATCACTGTATGCTCTACCTGGCATAGTTCTTCCTGTAAATTGATCAATTAAAATAATTTCACTATCTTGAACAGTATATTCAACTTCTAATTTAAATGTAAATAAAGCTTTTAAAGCATTCATAATTAAGTGGAATAGTTCAGTATTTCTAAAATCAAATAAATTCTCAATACTAAAGAATTTATGAGCTTTTTTTATTCCTGATTCTGTTAAATAAACCTGTTTTGATTCCAAGTCCATTTCTATATCAGTTTTTTGATCTAAAGTTTTTGCAAAAGAATCAGCTGCTTTATATAAATTAATTCTATTTTGACTACCTCCAGAAATAATTAATGGAGTTCTTGCCTCATCTATAAGAATTGAATCAGCTTCGTCAATAATTGCAAAATTTAATTTTCTTTGAACTTTTTGATCTAAACGATAAACCATATTATCTCTTAAATAATCAAATCCCAATTCTGAGTTTGTTGTATAAGTAATGTCTTGTGCATAGGCAAATCTTTTTTGTTCTTTTGAAAGATCTCTTCCATTTAAACCAACAGTTAAACCTAAAATATTATAAACACTTCCATTTATTTCACTATCTCTTTGAGAAAGATATTCGTTAACTGTTACAACGTGAACTCCTAAACCTGAGAGAGCATTTAAATAGGCAGGAAAAAGACCTGTTAAAGTTTTACCTTCCCCAGTTCTCATTTCTGCAATATCTCCTTGATGTAAGATAATTGCTCCAATAAGTTGAACCTTATATGCTTTTAATTTTAAAACTCTAAATGCAGCTTCTCTTACAACTGCAAAAGCTTCAACTAATAGATCGTCTAAAGTTTCTCCTTTTTCTAATCTTTCTCTAAATTCTTGGGTTTTTTTTGCTAAATCTGAATCACTTAATTTTTCATAAACTGATTCTAGTGAGATAATTTCATCAGCTATTTTTCCGTGCTTTTTAATTATCGATTTATCTCTTGCCATTAAAACTACTCCTTTTTATTAAGTCAAAATCTTAATAATTATACAATTATTATTAAGAAATATAAAGTTATAGTATTAATATTTGAAAGAATTTATAATAAATGCAAATTTTATTATATTTTATTCTTATTAAAGGTAAAATAATAAGTGGTAAAAGTTATGATATTTTTAAAAATATTAAACAATGAAAAAGTTGTTGAATCAGATTACACAGTTAAAAAATCAAAATTCATTACCTATATTTCAAAAATTAAAAGTAAAGAAGAATTAGATATTTTCTTAAAAAATAATAGAGATAAAAGCGCAACCCATAATTGCTATGCATATAGATATGGTGATGAAAAATTAACTTATGGATACAATAATGATGGAGAACCTAACGGAACAGCAGGTGAACCATTGCTAAAGTTAATTGAAGTAAATAATTTAACTAATTTAATTATTTTCGTAAAAAGATATTATAGAGGTATTAAATTAGGAACTGGGGGCTTGCAAAAAGCTTATAGTGCTAGTGCTATTAAAATGATAAAAGAAATTAATTTTAAAAAATTAGAATTTCTTTATAATATAGAAATCTGTTTTAATATCTCTGATATTAAAAGTATTAATCTATTTTTAAAAAATATATGAAATGAAATTAACTATAAATTTGTAAATGAAACTGTTTATGCCAATTTTAAACTAAAAGAATTAGAAGAATTGGATTCAATTAAAAATAAAATTAAAATAACAAAAAAAGAACAAGGATATTACTAGAAGGAGAATAAAAATGAATAAGAAAAAAGTGGTAATCATAGATGGATATCACCTTCTTCATAAGGGTTATTATGGAAGTTTAAAAAGAAAAAAAATTGCAATAAATAGAGAAGGTTATTTAATAAATGCCGTATATGTATTTGTTGCAAATATTTTTCAATTAATTCAATCAAATGAATATCATACAGTTATAGTAACATTTGATGTTGGTAAAGAATGTTGAAGAAGAGAAATCTATCCAGAATATAAAGCTACAAGAAAAGAAACACCATCTGATTTGATTCCTCAAATGCAATTGGTAAGAGATTTTTTAACCTCAGCAAATATTCCATGATATGAAAAAGTGAAATTTGAAGGTGATGATATCATGGGAACAATTGCTAGAATAGCAGTAAAACTAGGATATCAAGTAGATATAGTATCAAATGATAAAGATACATATCAATTAGTATCAGAAGATGTAAGAATTGTTTCACAACAATCAAAGAAATGTAAACAAGAAATAATAACAACAAAAGAGGTAATTGAAAAATTTGGATGTAAGCCATGTCAAATACCAGATATTAAATCTCTATTGGGAGATCAATCCGATAATATAAAAGGTGTTAGAGGTATGCATTATAGTACTGCTACAAAACTTATTTCAAAATATGGTTGTATTGAAAATGTTTATAAGAATCTAAACGATTTTCCAGAAGAACAAAGAAAAAAACTTGAACAATGTAAAGATCAAGTTTTAATGAATAAGCAAATTGCTCGTATTTTAAAAAATGTTGAAATTGGAAGAATAAATTTTAAACCTTTAAAAGTTAACTATATTAGATTTATGGGATTTTTAAAAAGAGAAAAAATGTGAGCATTCACAAAAATGATTGAAGATAAAGTACAAAAACAATTAGCAATTAGAGAAAAAAGAAAAGCAGAGGAAGAGTTGAAATCTTAAATCTGCTTTTTTATTATTAAAATTTATATAAAATAACTATTTTATTTTTTTAATCTTTGACCTTTTTCATCTACTTCATATAATCTTTGAGTTAATATTTTAATTTGTTCTTTTGAAACTCTCAATATTCCTCTATGTAAATGAATATACTTTACAGTACCATTTATTTCATATCTCATATCTCCAATTAATAAAGTAGAAACTATAGCTGAGTGATTTGCATAAATTGTAATTTGTCCATCTGCTGTTCTTACACTAACATTTTCAACTTCTAAATCATTTATATATATACCATCAGGAGTAATTATTTTCAATTTAGTTAATTGCATTATTTTTTACTTTTAAATCTTTCAATAACTTCTTGAATTGATCCTGCATACATAAATAAAATTTCAGGAATATTATCTACATCCCCTTTTAAAATTGAATCAAAAGAGTTTATTGTTTCAGCAACAGGAACGTATTTACCACTTCTTCCTGTAAATTTTTCACCAACAGTAAATGGTTGTGACATAAAGTTTCTGATTTTTCTTGCTCTATTAACAACTATTTTGTCTTCTTCTGATAGTTCTTCCATACCAAGAATTGCAATAATTGATTGTAGTTCTTTATACTTTTGTAATATTTCTTGAACTTTTAAAGCAATTTGATAATGATTTTCACCAACTATTTCAGGATCTAACATTCTTGAACTTGAGTTTAATGGATCAATAGCTGGATATATTCCAAGAGATGCTATCGTTCTGTCTAAAACAACACGAGCATCTAAATGAGTAAATGTTGTTGCAGGTGCTGGATCTGTTAAGTCATCTGCAGGAACATAAACTGCTTGAACTGAAGTAATTGATCCTTTTTGAGTAGAAGTAATTCTTTCTTGAAGTGCTCCCATTTCTGTTGCCAGTGTTGGTTGATAACCAACAGCTGAAGGCATTCTTCCAAGTAAGGCAGAAACTTCTGAACCTGCTTGTGTAAATCTAAATATATTATCAATAAATAGCAACACATCTTGATTTTTAAAATCTCTAAAATATTCAGCTATTGTCAATCCAGTAAGCGCAACTCTCATTCTTGCTCCTGGTGGTTCGTTCATTTGTCCAAAAACTAGAGATGTTTTATCAATAACACCTGCATCAATCATTTCATAATAAAGGTCATTACCTTCTCTTGTTCTTTCTCCAACTCCTGCAAAAACAGAAATTCCACCATGTGCTTTGGCAATATTGTTAATCAATTCCTGAACTAAAACTGTTTTACCAACTCCAGCTCCACCAAATAATCCAATTTTTCCACCTTTTGCAAAAGGCATCATTAAATCAATAACTTTGATTCCTGTTTCTAAAATTTCAGCAGAAGTAGCAAGCTCATCATAACTTGGAGCTAATCTATGAATAGACATTCTTTCACTTTCAACTTCAGGCTTGTCATCAATAGGATCTCCAAGCACATTAAACATTCTTCCAAGAACTTTTTCTCCAACAGGAACACTAATTGGTCCTCCAGTATTTGTACCCAGTATTCCTCTTACTAATCCTTCAGTTGGACCCATAGCAATAGTTCTAACTAAATCATCACCTATATGTTGAACAACTTCAAGAACTAATTTAACTCCGTTATTATCTAATTCTATTGTGTTGTAAAGTTTTGGCATATCCTCTTGTTTAAATTTAACGTCAACAACAGGACCCATGACTTGAACAACTTTACCTTGTGTAATTTTTTCCATAATTTTTATTACCTCTAATCTTCATTTTGAGCGTTAACTCCAGCAATGATTTCACTAATTTCTTGAGTAATATTTTCTTGTCTTTTTCGATTAAGCATTACTCTTAAACTTTCTGAAAGTTCTTTTCCATTTTTATTTGCAGCTTCCATAGTCATTCTTCTACTTGCTTGTTCTGATACTTGCGATTCAATTATTGTTCCAAATAAAATTGTATTCAAATACATTGAAACGCTTGTTGTTAATACTGTTTCTGGATCTGGTTCTAATATTACATCTTCATATGTATCAGAATTGTCCACTTTTTTTTCTATTGGAAACATATCTAAAACTTTTGGTTCGAAAGTAACATTATTAATAAATTTTGTGTAAACTATTTTAATTTGATCAAATTCTTTTTGAACAAAATAGTTTAATAAGTTAACAGACATTTCTCTTGAGTACTCATTTGAAAAATCTACATCAATATCTGTAAATTGCTCTTTCATATTTATACCATTTGCTTTACAAAAATTTATAACTTTTGTTCCAATAGCAAATACACTATCTGTTTTTTTATTTATTAAAGGTTTTAATACTTTAACAATATTTGAATTATATCCTCCACACAGTCCTAAATTTGATCCAATAACTATTCATAAAGTACTTGATAATTTCTGATTTGGTTTTTTTAAATATATTGAGTCCTCAGAGTGAGAAATAATATAGTTAAAAACTTCGTAAACTTCATCTAAATAAGTTTGAATGTTACCCATTCTTTTAGATATTTTTTTTAATTTTGAAGTGGCAACTAACTCCATTGCCCCTGTAATTTTTCTAATATCTTTTATATTACTTATTTCATTTTTTAATTCACTAAGATTTGGCATACTAGCTTAATTTTTTAAACTCTTCTTCTTTACCAAAATCAGATGCTTCATAACCTTTTATTTTTGAAGTCATATCTTTTAAAACTAAAACAACATGAGATTTTATTTTTTCATAAAGTTCATTTGAGAAATCTTTTTCTGTTGCTAGCAATTTTCTAAGTGCTTTTGCTTCCTTATTACTTTCAAAATGATTTATAATTGATTCTTTAAAATTAATCATTTCATTCAATGGTAATCATCTTATTAATCTTTCTTTAATAGCTAATAATATAATTGATTGTTCTATTTGAGATATAGGTTTATATTGTCTTTGTTTTAATAACTCAACAATTTTTTGACCATGATTCAAAGTTTCTTTTGTTGTTTCATCTAAATCACTTCCAAATTTTGCAAATGATTGAAGTTCATAATATTGAGCTAATTCTAATTTTAAAGTACCTGCAACTTGTTTTACAGCTTTAATTTGAGCTGATGAACCAACTCTTGATACTGATAAACCTGTGTCTACTGCAGGTCTTATTCCTGAATTAAACAATTGTTCTGATAAGAAAATTTGTCCATCTGTAATTGAAATAACATTTGTTGGAATATATGCTGAAATATCACCAGCTTGAGTCTCAATAATTGGAAGAGCAGTAATACTTCCTCCTCCATAATTTTCATTTACTCTAGCAGCTCTCTCTAACAATCTTGAGTGTAGGTAAAAAACATCTCCAGGATAAGCTTCACGACCTGGTGGTCTTCTTAAAAGTAAAGCTAATGTTCTGTAAGCAATAGCGTGTTTTGATAAATCATCATAAATAATTAAAACATCATCACCTTTTGACATTCACTCTTCTGCAATTGAAACACCAGTATAAGGTGAAATATATTGCATTGGTGCTGATTCACTAGCTGATGCTGAAATTACTGTTGTATATTCCATTGAACCTGCTTGTTTTAATTTTTCCACAACTTGTGCAACTGTTGATTCTTTTTGACCGATAGCTACATAAATACATTTAACATTTTTCCCTTTTTGGTTAATGATTGAGTCAATTGCAATAGCAGTTTTACCTGTTTGTCTATCTCCAATAATTAACTCTCTTTGTCCTTTTCCAATTGGGATAATTGAATCAATTGCAAGTATTCCAGTTTCCATTGGTTCATTAACTGATTTTCTTGACATAACTCCTGATGCCATTTTTTCAACAGGAGCAAATTTATCATTATTTAGTGGTCCATTTCCATCAATTGGTAATCCTATACCATTCAAAACTCTTCCAAGTAATTGATCTCCAACAGGTGTTTCAACAACTTTTTCTGTTCTTATAACTTTATCACCTTGGCGAATTTTTGAATCATCTCCCATAATAACTGCACCAACAGCTCCATCTTCTAAGTTAAGAGCCATTCCGTAAATATTGTTTGAGAAAATTAAAAGTTCACCCATCATAACGTTATCTAATCCAAAGAGTAAAGCAACTCCATCACCAATACTTGCTACAGTACCTTCTTGAGATTCAATAATTTCTTTACCATATTCTTTTATTTGTTTTTTTATGACTTCAGATATTTCATTTATCTTAAGTGACATGTAATCACCTCTATTTTCTATTTTCTAAAATACTGTTTTTCATATTTTCAACTTTTCCTTTTAATGAATAGTCAAAAATATTATTGGCAACTTCAATTCTGATTCCAGCAATTAATGAATTGTCAATTTTATTTTCCAATTTTATTTGTTGATTTATTTTTTTATGAATTTTTTCTTCTATTTCTGAAATAGATTTTTTATCTATTTCAATTGTTGAATAAACAATTCCCTTTTCAATTTTCAAAGTTTTTCAAAGTTTATCTATTGAAGCTTTAAAAATATAATTCACAGATGAGAAATTTTCTCTTTCAATTATTAGTTTTAAACAATTTAAAAGTAATATATCTATTTCTTTTTTAAAAATCTCATTAATAAAATTTATTCTCCTTTTTAAAGGAACAAATTTGTTTGATAAAAAAACTATAGCTTCTTCATTTTCTTCAAAAATATTTTTTAGATTTTCCAATGTTTCTATAAATGATTTAACTTTATTTTCCTCAATTGCCAATTCACAAATTGCTGTTGCTCAATTATTAATTAGACCTTGTTTTATCATTTAATTAGTCCAAACTTTTTATAAAATCTTTAATCATTTTTTCATTTTTTTCTTTACTAATATTTTCTTTCATTATTTTTTCAGCTGCTACGAATGCAAGATCAATTACTTCTTGTCTCATTTGTTCTTGCATCTCATTTCTTTCAAAATCAATTGCTTGTTTAGCATGTGTTTGAATATTTGTAGCTTCATTTCTAGCATTTTCAATTATTTCTAATTTCAAATTATCTGCTGATAATTTAGCTGAATTAATAATTTGTTTAGACTCTTCTTTTGCAGAATCTAAAAACTTAGAAGCTTCTTTATTATTTCTATTAGCTTTTGCTAGCTTTGCTGCAGCATCATCTAATAGCTCATTAATTTTTTTTCTACGTTCTTTTATCATTTCTCTAAATGGTTTATAAACTAATTTTGTAAGTAATATCAAAATAACTATTGTGGATAAGATATGTGCAATAAAATTAGCTAAATTAGGAAATAATCCTTCAATGACGTTAGGAATTCCTGCAGTTACTAAAAGCATAATTCTCACACCTTTCTTATGCTACGAAAATTAATAAAATTGCAATAACTAATGCATAAATTGCTCCTGATTCAGCAAAACCAGCAGTAATAATTAATGTTGAAGTGATTTTTGGTGCAGTTTCAGGATTTCTTCCAATTGCAATACATGCACCATATCCAACTAGTCCTTGTCCTATTGATGCTCCGATCATACCTATTCCAGTAAGACCTGCACCCATTAATTTTAATCCATCACCAGTTGTTTTTTCAGCTAAAAACATTAACAAAGTTGTATAAAGAGGCATAACTGAAATAATGTTACCTCCCATTGTTGTTGTAAGTGTTGTAAGTGTTTCTACAAACATAATTTTTTCTCCTTTTATAAACTATCTTTCTAATTTTTCTTTTCCTTCATTTCCACCTTCACCATTTTTTGCTCCAGATCAATATGATAAAGTTAACATTGAGAAAACTATCGATTGAATTGCTCCGTCAAATAAGTCAAAGTATAAATGTAATCAAGGAAGTGAAATAACTGAGAAGATATTAAATCCCGCTCATCAGTAGCTTAATTTATCTTCTCACACCATTCCAGGACCACTTGGTCAAAATATATTTCCTTGAAGTTTTATTAAACTAGCATAAAGTAATCCTAGTAAAATACTTCCCCCAAGAATATTTCCAAATAACCTAAAGGAAATTGAAACTAGAGGTACGAATTGCCCAATAATTTCAATTGGATTATAATATCTTTTAAAGAAAGCTAATTTTTGATATCTTAATCCATAGTAATAAATACCTATAAATGTTACCATTCCCATTGAGAATGTTACAGTATATGAGCTAGTTAAAGGTTCTATACCTAAAATTGCCACTATTGAAGAAACCATAATATACATAAATAGATACATAACATATGGTGTTAATTTTCTATGAGCTTTTCCCATAATTGTAACTACCATATTTTCAACTTTAGTAATAAACATTTCTGTTAAAACTAAAAAACCAGTTAATTTTTTATCTTCTTTATAATTTCTGATTTTGACATTATAAACTATACAAAATGTACAAATAATAATACAAGTTAATAGAATAGATAAAAGCTGAGGTGTTATTGAGCTTCAAACGCCCAACATACTTTCACTTTTTTCTGAAAGGAACATAAAAACCTCCTTTTTTTATTTTTTTGGTACCATATAAAAATTTACTTACTTTTGCTTATTTATAAAAATTAAAGGAATTCAATTTATTAAAAATGCCGTTAATAGTCCATATATATTGAATATAATCGGTAAATAAAAACTTATAAGGAATGGAACAATGTAAAAACCAACTCTTAAAGTGGAAAAAAACATGAAATTATAAGGGTTTAAATTAGCAGTTAAATCTTTTATTGATAATTTCATAAATATAAAAGAAATATACAAAAAAATTGACCCTAAAATATACCCTGTAATAAATGTATAATCAACAACTTTAAACAAAGTAAGAATTGATATTAAAACTAGAATTATTGAAATAAATGTGAGAAATATAATTGTTCTTTTATTTTTAAACAACATTATAATCACCTTTATCAAGTTCCATCTAGTTAATAATACTCCTATTAATTTGCAAAATCTATGAAAATTTTATTCATAATTAAAAAAAATAATTATCTTTTAATAATTATTTTGTTCCAAATATTCTATCTCCAGCATCTCCAAGACCAGGTTCAATATAACCATGATCATTTAGAATTGGATCTAAACTAGCTGTATAAATATCAACGTCTGGATGATCTTTAACTATTCTGTTAACACCTTCTTGTACAGCAACTAAACAAACAAATTTTATTTGTTTAGCTCCTCATGCTTTAGCAATTTCAATTGCCTTTGATGCACTACCTCCAGTTGCTAACATTGGGTCAACAACAATTACATAACTTGTTTCAATATCTTTTGTAGTTTTTGCATAGTATTGAACAGGTTCTAAAGTTTCTTCATCTCTATAAAGTCCTATATGTGCTATTCTTGAAGTTGGAACTAATCTTTGAATTCCTTCTGTCATTCCAAGTCCGGCTCTAATGATTGGTACTAAAACTACTGGAATATCAATAGTATATCCTTTTGTTTTAGTTACTGGAGTATTAATATCTATTTCTGCCAAGGGCACATCTCTAAATATTTCATAAACCATTAACTGTCCTATCTCATTTAAATTCTCTCTAAAATCTTTTGAAGATGTCTCTTCTTTTCTCATTCTAGTTAATTTATCTAAAATAAGAGGATGTTTGATTATTGTAAATGCCATTTTTTTTCTCCCTTTTATTGATTGTTAAGTTTGTTTACTCTACAAGAATGTCTTTCTTCAAATTTCGCATTTAAAAAAATATCTACTAATCTAACTGCTTTTTCAATTGCTATCATTCTTGCACCAAGTGCTAATATATTTGCGTCATTGTGTTCTCTTGCAAGAATTGCTGTTTGATCTTCATAACAAAGAGCTGCTCTTGCTCCTTTAACTTTATTTGCAGATATTGATATTCCAATACCTGTTCCACATATTACTATTCCCATTGCTTTTTCTTCTACAACTTTTGTTGCAACTTCTTTACCAAAATCTGGATAATCTACTGAATCATTAGAATTTGTTCCAATATTTACAACTTCATGTCCGTTTGTTTTTAAATATTCTACTATTTTATTTTTCATTTCAGTTGCTGTGTGATCATTTCCTATAAAAATTTTCAAATTTCCAATCCCCCTTAAAAAATAATATACACTATTATATTAAAAAAAGAGTTATTATTTTAATTTAAAAAGTATAATATACGTGGGTTTTATTAATTTAAAACTCACTAAGTTAAAAAAATGTATTTATATTTAAGGAGAAAAATGAAAACAAGAACAAAACTTTATAAAGTAGGAAATATTTTAAATCTGATAGTACTTATTTTAATGGCAGTATCTTTAGCTATTACAGCTATAATTTTAGGAATTGCTATGAGATCAAATTTTTTTGGATTTTTACTTTTTTTTATTGTTATGTTAATACCACTTGCTTGATTAATTCCTATGTATATTATGGGAAAAAAAGCTTTAAAAAATGTGGGTACTGAAAATGAAACTGCTCATCTTACACTTTCAATATTTACACTTATACTATTCAATCCTATATCAGGAATATTATTTATAGTAGCTTCATCATTGTATGAATTTGAATGTGATCTAAAAAATGAGATAAAATAAAAAAATACCAAACTAATGGTATTTTTTTATTTTCTTAATTAGAAATTTAAGATTTCTAATATTCTGAATTGTAAGTTTCCTTACCTTTTTTGATAATATCTGCACTACCAGTTAATCCAGTTCCTGCAGGAATTAAATTTCCTAACATAATGTTTTCTTTTAATCCTTCAAGTTTATCAACTTTTCCTTTGATAACAGCTTTAACAAGAACTCTTGCTGTATCTTGGAATGATGCACTAGACAATCATGAATCTGATTCAAGTGGTGCTTTTTTAATACCAAAGATTACGTGTTTTGCAAGAGGTGGTTTTTTACCTGCAACAATAGCATTTTTAACTTCATTTCTGAATGCTCTTGATGAGATAACTTCTCCTGGAAGTAATTCAGTTTCTCCTGAATCAATAATTTTAACTTTATTCAACATTTGTTTAACAATAATTTCAATATATTTATCTGAAATTTCAATCCCTTGTAGACGATAAACTTTTTGTACCTCTTTCAAGATATAGTTTTGAACATCTTCAATTCTTGCAACTTCCAATAATTCTTTTATGTTTATTGCCCCTTCAGTTAATTTTTGACCACGAGTTACAGTTTCACCTTTTGTTACTCTTAAAATAGCTCCATATTGTGATTTGTATTTTCTTTCATCTTGATCTGATGAAACAACAATTGTTATAATTCCATCTTCTTCAGTTGCTTCTTTAATAACTCCATCAATTTGTGAAATTATAGCAATTGAACCTTTTGGATTTGTAACGTCAAGTAATTCTTTAATACGAGGTAGCCCTTGTGTAATATCTGCTCCCCCAGCAACCCCTCCGGTATGGAAAGTACGCATAGTTAGCTGAGTACCAGGTTCACCAATTGATTGAGCTGCAATAACTCCAACTGGTTCACCAATTGTAACAACTTCACCAGTTGCTAAATTTACACCATAACATTTTCTACATACACCACGGTTTGTATCACATGTTAATACAGTTCTAATTTGAACTTCTTCAATACCTGCATTAATAATTTCATCAGCTAATGATAATGTAATTAATGAATTTTCTTCAACAATTAAATTTCCATTTGAATCAATTACATCGCTGAAAGTAAATCTTCCAACAAGTCTATCTTTCAATGGAACAATAATATTGTCGTGTTTTGTTTCAATAATTGAGTGAACATCAAAACCTTTTGAAGTTTTGCAATCATCTTCTGTAACAATAATTTCTTGTGAAATATCAACAAGTCTTCTTGTTAAATAACCTGAGTCAGCAGTTTTCAAGGCAACGTCGGCCATCCCTTTTCTTGCTCCGTGAGTAGAAATAAAGTATTCTGACACTGTTAAACCTTCACGGAATGATGATTTAATTGGAATTTCTTTAATATCACCTTTAGGGTCGTTCATAAGACCCCTCATACCTACTAATTGTGTAAAGTTAGATACGTTACCACGAGCTCCAGAATCGGCCATAACAAATACTGGGTTTTTTGGATCTTTTTTAAGAACTTCTTCAAGTCTATTTTGAATTTTATCTTTTACATTTGATCAAACATTAATAACTCTACGTTTTTTTTCTGTTTTTGTTAACATACCCATATTATAGAATTCAGTGATTTGTGAAACTTTTTCATCTGCTACTTTAAATTCATCAAATTTTTCTGTATAAGCAACAACGTCAGCAGCACTGATTGTTGTTCCTGATTTAGATGAGAATTTAAATCCTAAATCCTTCATATTATCTAACATTTGAGCTGTTTTTTGAGCCCCAAATAATTTAAAGTATCTTTCAATAATTAAAGATAATTCTTTTTTCTTAATTGGTTGTTGGATTACATATTCATTTTCAATAAAACTTCTGATATCTGTATTTTCATCAACAATAAATTTCTCAATTTCCATTTCAGCATTATTAATATTTGAATTAACAATTCATGGGAATTCCTCTACAAACATTTGGTTGAAAAAGATTTTCCCAACTGTTGTAATTAAAAATTTATTTTTATGTTCATCAGATATTTTTTTATTTTTTAATTCACTAACTGGAATTGCAACAATAGCATTTAGTGAAACTGAATCAGTTTCGTAAGCTATTTTTACTTCTTCATAACTTGTAAATAATGTTCCTTGACCTTTAACATCTTTTTCTTCAGTTGTTATATAGTAATTTCCCAAAATCATATCCTGAGTAGGAGTAACAATTGGTTTACCATCTTTTGGTCCAAGAATTGCTTTTGATCCTAACATAAGTGCTCTAGCTTCAGCAACTGCTTCATCACTTATTGGTAAGTGAACAGCCATTTGGTCCCCGTCAAAGTCGGCGTTAAAAGCTGTTGTAACTAGAGGGTGAAGTCTAATTGCTTTACCTTTAACTAGTTTCGGTTCAAATGCTTGAATTCCTAAACGGTGAAGAGTAGGAGCACGGTTTAATAATACCGGTCTATCTTTAATTACTTCTTCTAAGATATCTCAAACTTTTGAATCATTTGTTAATATCATTTTTTCTGCAACTTTTACATTTTCAGCAAAGTCTCTTTCTTGCAATCTTCTAATGATAAAGGGTTTAAATAATGTAATAGCCATATCTCTTGGAATACCTGCTTGATACATTTTTAAATCTGGTCCAATAGCAATAACTGAACGACCTGAATAGTCAACACGTTTTCCTAAAAGGTTTTGACGGAATCTTCCTTGTTTTCCTTTTAAAATTGATGTTAAAGATTTTAATGGTCTTTTATCTTTACCTGTAACTGGTCTTGGTTTACGTTCATTATCTAATAAAGCATCAACAGCTTCTTGTAACATACGTTTTTCGTTGTTAACAATAATACTTGGTGCTCCCATTGATTTAACTTTTTTTAAACGTTCATTTCTAATGATAATTCTTCTATATAAGTCATTAATTTCAGAAGTAGTAAATCTACCACCATCCAATTGAATAATTGGTCTAATGTCTGGAGGAATAACTGGAATTACATGTAAAACCATTCACTCTGGTCTTGATTTTGATTTTTTTAATGAATCTAAAACTTCAAGACGTTTCATTAATTTATTTTGTTCTGATGAACCTTTTTTATCTTTTAAATCTTCTCTAATTCTTTCAATTTCTTTATCTAAATTAATATTTTTAAGTAAGTCTTCAATAGCACTTGCTCCAATACCAAATTTAGCATTAATATATCTTGAAATAAAAGTAGATGCCTCATCCATTGAGAAAGGCACATTTGGAGTTCTTAATTGATTTATTAAATTATCTGCTCTTTTTCAAGCAAATGTATCTGGTTCAATATTAACTCTAATATCTTCTAAAGTTTTTAATAATTTTTCTCTAGTTTTTAAACTTGCTTTAGCATTTCCTAAATCTAAAACCATACCTTTTTTAAGGTGTTTTGAATTTCCTGGATCTAAAACTATATAACTTACAAAGTAAACTACTTCTTCAACTTCTTTAGTTTTTAAATCTAAAATTGAAGCAATTCTTGAAGGAGCAACTTTTAACATTCAAATATGAGTAACTGGTTCTTCTAACTCAATGTGACCCATTCTTTCACGTCTAACAATTGATTCAGTAATTTCTACTCCACAACGTTCACAAATTTTTCC
Source organism: Spiroplasma floricola 23-6 (assembly GCF_002813555.1). Classification (NCBI taxonomy): domain Bacteria; kingdom Bacillati; phylum Mycoplasmatota; class Mollicutes; order Entomoplasmatales; family Spiroplasmataceae; genus Spiroplasma; species Spiroplasma floricola. Next base: position 46,711 of record NZ_CP025057.1, on the reverse strand, counting down.
TTTATTTTTTACTTTTTTATATTTACCACAAGTACATTCATAATTTCTTGTTGGTCCAAAGATTCTTTCATCAAATAAACCTTCTTTTTCAGTTTTTAATGTTTTGTAGTTAATTGTTTCTGGTTTAGTAACTTCACCACGTGATCAACTTCTGATCACATCTGGAGAAGCTAGTTCAATTTTAATCATTCTTTTATTTGAATTTCCCATATTAAAACTTCTCCTTATTAGTCTTCTATACTTTCGCTATCAAAAGTTATTTCATCATCTTCACTTGTTTCAACATAATCTTTGATATCAGCGTCATTAAATGCTGCTTCTTCATCTAAAAACTCTGTATCAATGTCAAACTCATCGTCATCATCATATGCATTAATTTGTACTTTGTTTCCTTCATCATCAATCATATGCATATCAAATCCTAATCCCATAATTTCTTTTGTAAGAACATTAAATGATTCTGGAATTCCTGGTTTAGGAATTGCTTTAGATCTAACAATTGATTCATAAGTTTTAATACGTCCTTTAATATCATCTGATTTAATTGTTAAAATTTCACGTAATGTGTAAGCAGCTCCATAAGCTTCTAGAGCTCAAACTTCCATTTCCCCAAATCTTTGTCCCCCATTTTGAGCTTTTCCTCCTAATGGTTGTTGTGTGATTAATGAGTACGGACCTATATTTCTTGTATGTAATTTATCATCAACCATGTGAGAAAGTTTTAACATATACATAACTCCAACAGAAATTGGTTTATCAAATGCTTCTCCTGTTCTTCCATCAATTAATTTAACTTTTCCATAGTTATCCATTCCAGCTTCGTGCATAATGTCTTGTAATTCTTGTTCTCTTACTCCTTCAAAAACAGGAGTATTAACTTTAATTCCAAGTTTTTTAGCAGCCATACCTAAATGTATTTCTAATACTTGTCCAATATTCATACGTGAAGGAACCCCTTGTGGATTTAACATAATATCAACTGGTGTTCCATCTTCCATATGTGGCATATCTTCAATAGGTAAGATTTTTGAAATAACACCTTTATTACCATGACGTCCAGCCATTTTATCTCCCTCTTGAATTTTACGTTTTTGAACAATATAAACTTTAATTATTTCTAAAATATCTGCTGGTAAATCATGCCCATCAGCTCTTGAGAAACGTTTAATTGATTTAATAATTCCTTCTCCACCATTAGGAACTCTTAATGAATTATCTTTAACATTTCTTGATTTTTCACCAAAGATTGCATGTAGCAATTTATCTTCAGGTGATAATTGTGTTTGAGATTTTGGAGTAACTTTTCCAACTAAAATATCTCCAACTTTAACTTCTGATCCAATTGCAACAATTCCATCTTCATCTAAATATTTTTTACTTACTTCAGAAATATTTGGAATATCTCTTGTAATTTCTTCAGGACCTTGTTTTGTTTGTCTTCTTTCAATTGTATATTCATCAATATGAATAGAAGTAAATCTATCTTCAATTACAATACGTTCTGAAACAATAACAGCATCTTCATAGTTATAACCATTTCATGTTGTAAATGCTACAACTACATTTTGTCCTAAAGCTAATTCTCCTTTTTCCATTGAAGGTCCATCAGCTAAAATATCTTTTGCTTTTACTTTGTCTCCAATTTTTACAATTGGTAAATGAGTTATAGCAGTTCCATTATTTGAACGACTAAAATCATTTAAATCATAAGTTTTAATTCCATCTTTTTGTTCAATAACAATTTTTTTAGAGTCAACATATTTTACAATACCAGATTCAGTAGCAACAACAGCATCTCCTGAGTCTCTAGCAGCTTCATGTTCAACACCAGTTCCAACAATTGGTGATTCTGGATTAATTAATGGCACTGCTTGACGTTGCATGTTAGCACCCATAAGAGCACGGTTTGCATCATCATTTTCTAAAAATGGAATACATGATGTAGCTATTGAAACTATTTGTTTTGGAGAAACGTCAACATAATCAATATCTTGAGGAGAAACCATGATGTCATCTCCTCTATAACGAGCAATAACTTGATCATCTAAAATTGTTCCATCTTCTGCAAGATTAATATTTGCCTGAGCAACTACATAATCTTTCTCTTTGTCAGCAGTTAGATATTCATATTCTCCTGACATAACTTTTGTATTTTTTACTTTTCTATATGGAGTTTCAATAAATCCATATTCATTAATTTTTGCATAAGTTGATAAGTTGTTAATCAACCCAATGTTTGGACCTTCTGGTGTTTCAATTGGACAAATTCTTCCATAGTGAGAAGGGTGAACGTCACGAACTTCAAGTGCAGCTCTATCTCTACTTAAACCACCAGGTCCTAAAGCTGTTAATCTACGTTTATTTGTTAATTCTGCTAAAGGATTTGTTTGATCCATAAATTGTGATAATTGAGAAAGATTAAAGAATTCTCCTATTATAGCAGTTAATGGTTTGTTATTAATAATACTTGATGGTTTCATTTTGAATGGATTTGATGTTGCAAGTTTTTCTCTTACATTTTTCTCAATACGCATCATACCAATTCTAAATTGGTTTTGTAATAACTCCCCTACAGTTCTAACTCTTCTGTTTCCTAAGTGATCAATATCATCGATTTCACCTATTCCATCCATTAAGTTAATTGCATATGAAATTGTTGCAATAATATCTGGTAAATTAACAAATTCATCATTTGATTTTTTTGTAATACCAATAATTGTTGCTGTTTCATCTCTTAAATCATTGTCTTTAAAAACTTTAACTTTTTGAATTTCATCACCAGATGAAATTGCTTTATTAAAGTTAATTTTTTGTACCATTGCTCCAGCTTCTAGCACTTTGTCTAAATCATCTAAAATATCTTTTGTTATTTCAGTTCCTTTTGCAAAAGCAACTTTTCCTTTAACATCAACAATATCTTCTGCAAGAACATGACCAATTAATCTATTTTTAACAGATAATTTTTGTTGTAATTTAAATCTTCCTGCTTTTGTTAAATCATATTTTCTTTTATCAAATAGTAATCCGTATAAATATTTGCTTGCTCCATCAGCTGTTGCAGTTTCTCCTTGACGAATTTTTTTATAAATTTCTTGAACTTGATTTTCATAATCGATTTCAATATCACCAGTTAGTGTATCTAATTCATAACTTGATTGAATTACTTCATTATTATCAAATAATTCTAGAATTTCTTCTTTTTGAATTTTAAAAGAAGTTAATAAACTTGTTGCTGTTGTTTTTCTTGATTTATCAATTTTTACATAAAAAACATTTGAAACTTTATTATCTAATGACTTTTTAGAATCTAATTCAAATTCTAATCATGTTCCTCTTGATGGAATTATGTCAGCAAAATAAATCATTTCACCATTTTTACGATTCATTTCTTCTTTAAAATAACTTCCTGGAGAACGAACTAATTGTGAAACAACTACTTTTTCACTTCCATTGATTATAAATGTTCCTCTATCTGTCATTAATGGGAATTCACCGAAAAATACTTCTCCTGTTTTATAAACGTCAATATTTGCTAGATACATTTCTTCTTTTTCTTCTTTAATTTCAATTTGAATAGTATCTTTTTCACCTGTTTTACCTTTAAACTCAAAAAAGTAAAGTTGTCCTTTACTATCTTTAAAATCAACACCTGTTGATTCCAATTTTTCTTGTAATCATCCTTTTAAAAATGTTTCCATTGAACCTGAAATTTCTTCTTTAAAAACTTCTACATCTTCCATATGAATAGTTAATGATAAGTTTGCATAAATTGGAGCTTCAAATATTTTTGACTCTTCTTTCGCTTTAGTGATTGACATTCTTGGTTCTCTAAACTCTCAATCTGTCATGGAAAGAACAATGTCTCCATCAGCTGAAACAACTGGAAAAACTTCTTCAAATACTTCATTGATTCCTTTGTTTTTAAATCAATCGAATGTGTCTGTTTGTAATTCTATAAGATTTGGCAATTCTAAGTCACCAGATACTTTTGCATAATCACGTCTTTCCACAAGCGCATTAATTTTCTTAATTTTGTAATTCATTTATTATTGTCCCCCGTTCAAATAAAACATACGCAAACAAATTCTATATTATTTTTGAACTAAATTCAATAAGAAATAGCAAAAAAATAAACTTTTCTTGTTTATCTTTTTGCATTTTTTAGATTATTTAGTTAATTTGTCTAACATGCTACGTATTGATTCTATACTTTCATCTCATCATTTCAAGTCTTCTAACTCTTTAATTTTATTTTCATCAAATCTCATTCTTATAAGTTTTGCTGGATTACCTCCAACTATTGAATATGGTTTTACATCTTTAGTTACAACAGCTTTTGCTGCAATTATTGATCCATTTCCAATTTTAACTCCTGGCATGATTGTTGCACCATAACCAATTCAAACATCATTTTCAACAACAGTATCACCTTTTGTTTTAGAAGGAAATAAAGTCTTTTTATCTGCTTTAAATTCATCAAACATAGCAAAAGGAAAAGTAGATACTAAATCAATTCTGTGATTTGCACCATTCATTAAAAATTTAACTTCATCTGCTATTGCACAAAATTTTCCTATTATTAATTTATCTTTATGTATCTTTGGAAAATGATAGAGTACATTTCTATTTTGAAATTCTTTTATACCTTGTTCATTTTTAAAACTATAAAAATAAGTATATTCACCAACTTCTATACCTTCATTAGTAATGTAATCTTTTAATAGATATATTTTTGATGATTTAGACATAATTAAAATCCCTTCAAATAAAAAATAACCTTTAAGGTTATTATAAATAATTTATTATTTTAAATCTACTGATGCTCCAGCTTCCATTAATTGTTTTTTCATTTCTTCTGCATCTTCAACTTTTACGTTTTCTTTAATTGCAACAGGTAATGTTCCATCAACTAATTTTTTAGCATCCATTAATCCTAAACCAGTCATTTCTTTAACTAATTTAATTACTGAAACTTTGTTTCCTCCTGGGTTTGTTAACATAACTGAAACTTCTGTAGGTGCTGCTGATGCTGCTCCAGCTGCAGGTGCTGCAACTGCTGCCGCTGCAACAACTCCGAAGTGATCTTCTATTGCTTTAACTAAATCATTTAATTCTGTTAATTTCATTTCTTCTAAAGCTTTGATAATATCATCTTTTGTAATTGCCATAATTTTTTTCTCCTTATATTTTCTTTTTTATTATTTGCTATTTGTACGCTTAATTGTTATTTTATTCTGATTTTGTTTTTGCTATTTCTTTTACAGTCAACATAAATTGACGTAATGGGTAAATAAGTGATGAAGCAAACATTGAGTATAATTCATCTTTTGATGGTAGAGAAGCAATTTCATTAATTGCTGCTGTATCCATAATATTTCCTTCATAGATTCCTGCTTTAAGCACTAAATCTTTATTTATTTTTGCAAAATCTGAAACTAATTTTGCAGGATATAAAGCTTCTTCATCTGAAAAAATATAAATATTTTGTTGTATTAAGTAAGCATCTAATCCACTAATTTTTAATTCTTCAACTGCTCTTCTAACTAAAGAATCTTTATAAACTTTAATAAAAATTCCTTGTTCACGAGCTTTGTTTCTTAATTCTGTCATTTGTGCTACAGTTAAATTTTTGTATTCAGCAATCACCATACCTTTACAGTTTTTGATTCTGTTTGCAATATCTTTAACTATCTCATTCTTTTTAGCATGAGCTGGTCTTGCGTTTGACACTCGTAACGACCTCCTTTTTTTACTTTTCGCTTTTTTAAATCAAAATAAAAACCTCAGATAATTTCCGAGGTCAATTAAAAATACAATAAATATTGTAAAAACTTACAATTTATATATGTAATTTCATTCCTCGGTAACAAATTAAGGGATAAATCCCAGTTACTTTCTTCGGTACGAATAGCATTAATATAATAACATAATTATTTATTGTATAAATAGATATTTTTTACAAATTTCAAATCTAATATAAAACTATATTCTATTTTAAATTTTTATATATTGGAAATTTTTGACATAAGTTTAATACAGAAAGTTTTGCTTTTTTTAAATTTTCTTCACTTTGATTCTTTAATACACTTGCTATAATATTTCCCACTTCTTCAAATTCGTTTTCTTTAAAACCTCTAGTTGTCATTGCTGGTGTTCCTAATCTAATACCTGATGTGTGAACTGGTTTTTCTTTATCAAAAGGTATCATATTTTTATTTGAAATTATTCCTATTGATTCTAAAATTGTTTCTGCTTGTTTTCCTGTTATACCTATAGAATCTTTAACTTCAACTATTACAGTGTGGTTTTCTGTACCATTTGCAATTAATCTAAGACCATTATTTTTAAGTGAATTTGCCAAAGCCTTAGCATTTATAACTATTTGCTTTGCATAAACTTTAAACTCAGGTGTTGAAGCTTCATATAACGCTTGAGTTTTTCCTGCAATTTGATTTTCTAATGGTCCACCTTGTATTCCAGGAAAAATAGCTGAATCCAACTCCTTTGCAAATTTTTGTTTGCAAAGAACCATACCACCTCTTGATCCTCTTAAAGTTTTATGAGTTGTTGTTGTAACAACATCTGCATATTCACAAGGATTAGGGTGAACTCCTCCTGCCACTAAACCTGCAATATGTGCCATGTCTACCATAAAATATGCATTTACTTCATCTGCGATTTCTTTAAACTTTTTAAAATCAATTATTTTTGTATAACTGCTTGCTCCAGTCAATATTAGTTTAGGTTTATTTTTTAATGCTAAATCTCTTATTTCTTCAAAATCCATTTCTTCAGTTTCTTTATTAACTTTGTAAAATACAAAATTATAAAGCTGTCCTGAAAAATTAATTGGATAACCATGTGTTAAGTGTCCTCCAGCATCAAGACTCATTGATAAAACAGTATCTCCAGGTTTTATAAGAGTTCTATACGCTGCTTCATTTGCTTGACTTCCGGAATGAGGTTGAATATTTGCATGATCAGCTTTGAATAAAGTCTTAGCAAGCTCTATTCCATAAGATTCAATTTCATCAATATATTTGCATCCTCCATAATATCTTTTACCAGGATAACCTTCAGCATATTTATTTGTTAGTATAGAACCATTAAGTTCCAAAATTGCTTCTGAAACATAGTTTTCAGAAGCAATTAATTCAATATGTTCTTGTTGACGTTTTAATTCTTTCTCTAAAGAATCTTTAATTACTTGACTCATTTTCATTTTAAAGTTTACCTACTTTCAATACATAAAAATAATACTAAATTTAATTAAATAATAATTTTAGATTTAAAAAAATATTTTTAACTTTTATCAATCATTTTATTTGCATCCTGATTATATCTCTCGCCAATAAGTTCAATCTTATCTAACCTATCTTTAATCTCTTTTAATTCTTGTGTTGTGAAAATAACCTCAGCTCCAGATAAATTTTCTTGTAATCTATCAATTTTTTTTGTACCAGGTATTGGAACAAATCAATTTTTTTGAGCTAATACTCATCCTAACGCAATTGCAGCTGGAGTAGTTTTTTTTCTTTGAGTTAATTCTTTCACGAAATCTACTAATTTTAAATTTTCTTTCATATATTCTTTATTTTGAAATCTTGGTATAGTTAATCTAAAATCTCCTGGTTCTAAAGAAGTATCTAAATTAATTGCACCTGTCAAAAATCCTTTTCCTAAAGGTGAGAAAGGTACAAATCCTATTCCTAATTCTTGCAATTTAGGAATAATTTCTTTTTCCGGATCTCTTCAAAACATTGAGTATTCACTTTGAAGTGCAGTCACTGGAAAAATTGCATGTGCCTTTCTGATTGTTTTTGATGAAGCTTCACTCAAACCTCAATGTCTTATTTTACCTTCATCATAAAATTCCTTCATTAATTTTGCCACTTGCTCAATTGGTATATTTGGATCAATTCTATGTTGATAATATAAATCAATATAATTTGTTTTTAATCTTTTTAAAGAACCTTCAATTGCTCTTCTTATATTCTTTTCGCTACTATCAACACCATCTCGTTCTCCATCTTTTGTAAAACTAAAACCAAATTTTGTAGCAATGACTACTTTATCTCTAACATCTTGTAAAGCTTCTCCTAAGATCTCTTCATTATCAAAAGGTCATAAACCTCAGCAGTATCAAAAAATGTTACTCCCATTTCATAGGCTTTTTTAATAAAAGAAATAGCTTCTTGTTTTGTTGGAAAAGGTGGAAAAGAAAAACTCAAACCCATGCATCCTAAACCTATTTCAGAGACTTCTAGATCTTTTCCTAATATTCTTTTTTTCATGTTTACCTCTTTTTATTTTTTCTCAAGTTTATTTTTATAAAAACTTTTTTTATATTCTATAAATTCTATCTCTTCTTGAATATTTTTTAGTTTATTTAAAACCATTTTCTCTTGATTCAATATCATTTCATATCTAACTTTTATAGAGGAATCACCTTGTTCAACATAGTAAAGATATTTTTTTATATCTTTTAAAGACATACCTGTTTTTTTTAAACAAATAACTGTTTTTGGGTAATCTAAATCTTCAAAATCAATAAATCTATAATTATTTTCATCTCTTTGTACCTTTGGTAAGATACCTTTTGAATCATAATATCTTAAAGCAGATTCATTAATATTTAAAATATTTGCCAACTCATTCATATAAACTTTTTTCATATACTTTTACTTTTCTATAAGGATATTCCTCAATTTAAAGTATATTGCATTAAAGTAACTTTAATGCAATAGCTAATTTAATTTTTTTCAAAGCCTTCAATTTCAAAAACATTTTTAATTATATAACTCGCTGCTTTATCAACGTTAGGTTGATGATCTTTCATTGCAAAAGAGTTCTTTGTATATTTCAACATTTCAATATCATTTTCTCCATCTCCGCTTGTATAAATATCTTTAGTATCAAAACCTTTTAATTGTTGAATAACTTTTATGCCATATGCTTTTGAGACATCTTCTCTCATAATTTCAATTACATTTTTATGAGTTCTAACAGCTTTACATCCTTTTATTTTTCCGTTTAACATTTCCTTTACTTGTAAAACTTTAGAATCAGGAACATAGAAATAAAGCAAATTTAAATCAGGAGAGTTAGAAATATCTTCATTACCTTGTTCAAAATTATTCTCACTTGGGGCATATTTTTTTAAAAAGGGATTTGTGTAAATTTCAGGTTCCTCAATTTTTGAATAAGACATCCTTTTATCTTTTAAACAATATCCTAAAATATATTTTTCTTTTAAAGTATCAAATAATTCAATTATTTCTTTTCTTGATTCCATAGGAATAGAAGCATTTGCAATAACTCCATATTCTTTTTCATAAACAACAGCACCATTATTACAAATCATATAATCATATGGAATTTGTGCCTTTTGCAAAACAGGTTTGATTTCGTGTTCCATTCTACCAGTTGCAATTGCAAATTTATTACCTTTTGCAATTCATCTTTTTATAAATTCTAAATCTCTTGAATCAATATAGTCATTATGCTTTAAATTGATTGTTCCATCATAATCAGAAAATCACCACTTCATTTGGATTGCCTCTTAATCTTTCTTAATAATTATAAAATAAAAAATCTCACCTATGTGAGATTTAAAATTAGTTTTCAATTAAAACTTTTATTCCAGGACCCATAGTTGTTGATACAGATATATTTTTAATATATGTACCTTTAACTGCTGCTGGTTTTGCTTTTCTAATTACATCTAGAAGAGCTGAATAATTTTTCATTAAGTTATCTTCTTTAAATGATACTTTTCCTAGAATTGAATGAACATTTCCTTCTTTGTCAGTTCTGTATTCAACTTTACCTTTTTTAATTTCATCTAAAGCTTTTGCTACATCCATTGTAACTGTTCCAGTTTTTGGGTTAGGCATTAATCCTTTTGGTCCTAAAACTTTACCAATTTTTCCTAATTCTGCCATCATTTCTGGAGTTGCAACAATAACGTCAAAATCAAATCAGTTTTCTTTTGCAATTTTTTGGATTAAATCTTCTGCTCCAATAAAGTCTGCTTTTGCTTCCTCAGCTTCTTTTACTTTAGTTTTTGTTAGAACTAAAACTCTTTGAGTTTTTCCAGTTCCTCCAGGCATTACGATTGCTCCTCTAATTTGTTGATCTGCATGTCTTGGATCTACATTTAAATTGAAAGCTATTTCTACAGTTGAATCGAATTTTGTAATTGAAGTTTCTTTTGCTAATTTTATAGCTTCTGCAATTGGGTATAATTTTGTTTTGTCAACTTTTTCATTAGCAACTTTTAATTTTTTACTTAATTTTGCCATTATTTTTGACCTTCTTTTTCTGGCATTCCAGTAACTTTAATACCCATATTTCTTGCTGATCCTTCAATAATTCTCATAGCTGCTTCAATTGTATTTGCATTTAAATCAGGCATTTTATATTCAGCTATTTTTTTCACTTCATCAGCTGTAATAGTTGCAACTACTTCAGTTCCTGATTTAGATGATCCTTTTTGAATACCTGCTGCTTTTTTAAGCATAAATGCTGCTGGAGTAGTTTTTAAAACGAAATCAAATGATTTATCGTCATAAGCTGTAATAACTACAGGCACTACCTCTCCTGCTCTATCTTTAGTGGCGTCATTAAATTGTTGTGTGAATTGAGGCATGTTAATTCCTAATGAAGCTAATTCTGCACCAGGTTTTGCTTGCATTGCCATAAATTCTAATTTTGCTATACGTGTGATTCTTTTTGCCACGAACAACACCTCCCTGTTTTCGCTGTGGTCCTAACGTAATCATAAACATTTGTTTATCATACTTCCACAATTAAAATCTGCCATAATTAATAATAACATATTTTTAAAATAAAAAAAATCTTATATTAAATAAGATTAATAGTTTTTATAATGATCGGATCTATTGGCACATCTTCATAAAAATCTTTAATAGCTGTTTTTACATTTTCAATTGAAAGAGCAACTTTTAAACTTTCTTCATCTGAAAGTTTACCAAAAGATGCATATTGCCCATCTAAAAATTTAGCCTCTCCTGTAACAATAAAAAATTGACTAGTTGCACTATCCATGACATTTGTTCTTGCCATTGATAAAACCCCAGGAACATGTGACAAAGTTGATGTATTTTTATTTCAACCATTAATTGAGAATTCACCCTTAATTGGTTCTAAAGTTTCTTTCTCACTAAGATCAGAAAACATTCCTCCACCTTGAATCATAAAGCCTTTAATTACTCTATGAAATATTAATCCATTATAATAATTTTTTTTAATTAGATTAACAAAGTTTTGAACTGAAATAGGAGCTAATTCTGGATATAAATCAGCTCTCATCTTTCTTTCATCTTCTAAAATAATTTCAATTGCAATAGTTTTCATAATTTATCTCCTTTATAAGTAATAATACAAGAAAAAAAAGAACTTTGTAAATCCTAAAAATATCTACAAAGTTTAATTTAATATAAAAAATTAGTTTTTATATGCTTTTTCTAAATTTGAAAATTCAAATTCTGTTGGAGTAATTCTTCCAAATAATTCAATATTAACTATTGCAATTCCTTTTTCAAAATCCATTTCCATAACTTGACCTTCTGTACCTGCAAAAGGACCATCTTTAACAAGAACTACATCTTTTGTGTCATAATTAGCTGTAAATAAAACTTTTTCTTTTTTAGGTTGATTTGCATTACCTTTTGAAGTTTTATCATTTTTTGATTGTTGATTTTCACTTTGCTCAAGCATTCTTGAAACTTCTTCAATAGTTAATGGTAAGGGTTTGGCACCTTTACCAGAAGAACCAATAAATCCTGTAACCCCAGGAGTATTTCTAACTATAAATCAAGTTTCATCTGTCATATTCATATTAATAAATAAATATCCAGGAAACTTGTTTTTTTCATTAATTTTATTATTTTTTCCCATTACAGGTGCTTTTGAAATTCTAATATTGAATATTCTATCTTCTAAACCTGAAGTTTCAATTTTTTGAAGTAAGTCTCCTCTTACTCTATCTTCATGACCACTATTACAGTTAATAACGAATCATTGACCTTTATATGAGGCTAGTTCATCTTCTAATTCAAATAAATTTTGTTCCATGATAATCTCCTTTTAAATAATTTTCATAACTTCAAATAAAGCTTGGAAAGCTCAATCCACACAGAAAAAGAACACACCAAAGATAGCAATAAATATTATAACTCACAAAAATTTAGTTCCCAAATTTTTTCTTGAAGATCATTGTATTTTATTAACTTCTTTAAGAAACTTAATTGGTGCCTCTTTAAATGCTAATTTATAATCAATTTTGCTTTTCTCTTTTTTAATTTTTTTCTTTTTTGCAGCTTTAAGTTTACCCTCTTGAGTTCCATCATGCCCTTGAAACTCATTAAAAAGCTTATTAAATTCTTCTTTTTTATTTTGTTTATTTAATTTCTTGTTTTGCTTTTGAGCTTGTTTCTCTTGAATTTTTTTTAGTTTTTCTTGAGCTTTTTGCTCTTTGATATCATTATTCTTAGACATTCTATCTTGTCTCCTTATGAAGTACATGCGCATTACATGTTATACAGTGCTTTTTAATTTGTAATCTTTCTCTTTGAGAAATTGTACTTTTTTGAATTGTATAATTTCTTGATAAACATTCACTACAAACAAGTATAACCTTTTTATTGGATTTTGTGGGCATAAAAACACTCTTTTCTTTTCATAGATATTATATATTAGATATATCTTTATTAAAATAGTTAAAAACTTTTTTTAACTTTTCTTTACATTGTAAAAAATCTTTCCTCTTAATTTTAAGAGTTTCTATTATCTCTTTTTGAGAAAAACCCTTATACAACATTTTAATAATTTTTGCTTCTAGCTCAGTTGCTTCGTTTTCTAAGAAATGTATTACAAGTTCTCTTATTGCTTTTATTTGATTGTTTTCTCTTTCGTTTTCATAAGAATAGCGATCTATATCTCGCTCCAAAAAAGTTTGCCCATCCTCTGTCAGATTACTTCTATAAGAGTTAATCATTTTAAGGGTTAACTTTCTTTTATCTCTTCTTAAAAATTTTGCATAGTCTAGTATTCTTCGTTTAATAATAAAATTAGCATAGGCTACCAATGGAACCTTTTTATCAACATCATACTTTTGTTTAACTTCTTTAAGTGCAAGATAAACATTAGTAATTAAATCTTCTTTATCTAATCTTAAATAGCTAATTTTCTGATCTTCTGTGTTTATAATTTTTATTGTAGATCTTTGAAGATGCACTAATACATCTGGTGTAACTTCATTTTGAAATTCGCTTTTTATAATTTCAGCAATTATAGTCTTCATTTTCTTTTTTCCTTTCAATATTTTACCTATTAAATAGTTTAAAAAGAATAATTCCTGTTGCTACTGAAACATTTAATGAATCAATTACATTGTTAGTATCTATTTGAAACATAAAATCTGATAACTCCAAGATTTTATTTCCAATTCCTTTGCCCTCATTCCCTATAATAACTACTGATTTTTTGTCAAAATCAACATCTTTTATAGATATACTTTTTTCTCCTAAATAAGAACTGTATATCCAAAATCCCCTATCTTTTAAATTGCTTATTGCAGATTTCAAATTACTAACTTTAATAATTGGTACATTATATATTGTTCCTGCAGATGCTTTCATAACTGCAGGTGTTACTTGAACTTGATTAGTTTCTTGAATTATAATTGCATCTACTCCAAATAAACTTGCTGTTCTAATTATCGAACCAAAATTTTGTGGATCTTGTATTTTATCTAAAATAAGAACTGTTTGATTTAATTTAGAGTCATTATAAAAATCTTTCATTTCTAAATATTTAAAATCTCTAACTTGTGCTATTAAACCTTGATGATTTACACCTTCTTTTATTAATAGATTAAATTCTTGTTTCTCTAAAGATTTTCACTCAATTTTATTTTTTTTTATTAAACTATAAACATCTGGATCAAATGAATGACCTTTTAAAATAAATACTTGTTTTATTTCATAACTAAAATTTTTAATAGTATTTTCAACTGCATTTTTACCATAAATATAGTTCTTCATTAAATAATATTCTCCTGCTTAAGTTCATTTCTTAATCTATCAGCTTTTTGAAAATTCTTTTTGTGTATCATTTCTCTTCATTTTTTGATTTTTTCAATATCTTTATCTGATAAATTTTTAATATTAAAAGAAAAACCAAGAATTTTTAGTATGTCTATTAATTTTGAATAAGTACGATCTAACATTCTAGTTTTAATCTGTTTGTTAATACTTTTACTCATTTCATCAATTAAAGAGATTGCTAAAGGAGTATTTAAGTCATCTTTGAGAATTTCTCTAAACTTCGTGATATATTTATACGAATTAAAATCATCATCTATTGGAGTATTATTTGTTAAAATTATCTCTCCAACTTTTGTTGATCAATTAACTGTTTTAAGCATAGATTCTATTTTCAATAATCACTCTCTTGAATGTTTAATTAATTCTTTAGTAATATTTAAAGGTTGCTTATAATTAGAGTTTAAAAATATGAATCTCAACGAGTTACTTCCATATTCCTTTACATAATCTCTAACTAAAATAGTATTTTTAAGAGATTTTGACATTTTAATATTTTCCAATGATAAATGACCATTGTGCAATCAAACGTCTGAAATCTCTCTTGAGTTCTTAGCCATATACTGAATTCTTTCATTTTCATGATGTGGAAATTTTAAATCAATTCCACCAATATGAATATCAATTGATGTTTTAAAGAAATCATCAATCAAAAGTGCACACTCAGTATGTCATCCAGGTCTTCCCAAACCTCATTTAGATAATCACTTTTTACCTACTTTAGTTTTTTTTCACAAAATAAAATCCTGAGGATTTTTTTTATTTTCATCTTTTTCTATTCTTTCTCCAATATTTAAATTTTTAATATTTTGATTGGAAAGAGCACCATATTCATTTTCTCATTTGCTTATATCAAAATAAACATTTCCTGAGATCTCATATGCATAATCCTTATCTACTAAATCATAAATAAAAGATAAAATTTCATTTATTTTTGTAGATATAGGAATAACTGATGATGGTCTTTTTATATTTAAAGAATCTATATCCTCTAAAAATGCTTTTGTAAATTTTTTAGCATATTCATCTTCACTAATTTTTTTTTCTAAAGCTTTATTAATAATTTTGTCATCAATATCTGTGATATTTAAAAGGTATTTATATTTTATTTCCATACTTTCTAAATATCTAACTATAATATCAGTTAAAATTAAAGGTCTTGCATTACCAATGTGAATATAATCATAAACTGTTGGTCCACAAGTATAAATACGAACTTTGGATAAATCTATTTCCTTAAAATCACTTGTTAATGAATCATATAGTTTCATTTAAAAAGTCCTCCATTATCTATCTCTTTTGATTAATGGTGCCACAGCTTTATATGTTAAGAATAAAACAGCCGAATTAAATATAATTTTTAAAGGTGCTTGAACAAGTCTACCAATAAACATAGCTGTATATCCACCCTCAGAAGGTATTCCTAAGAATCCTGCATCTCCTCAAGCAGAAATTACTGCTGTTACGAGATACTCTGACGCGGTTGCAAATAAAATAACAGGAAGTAATACATGTAAAATCTTCCTTTGGCCCTTAAATAATAACACTGAATAAATTATTCAAAATATTCCTAGACATGCAATAATTGAACCTAAAAAAATTCATTTATAAGTATCTTTGTCAACTTGGAAACTTAATACACTTATTTTTTGATCATCTGGATACGCATCAATAATAAAAACCATAAATGCAGCAAATACAATTAAGAATAAATTAATTAAAAGAACTGGTACTCAATTATAACCTTTTCCAAGTCTTAAAAAACTTGAACCAATACCTGCAATAAATCCATAACAAATAATTACAATTATAAATGCTGGGTGAATAAATGATGGAACAAAAATCATAACTAATACTTCTGTAATTAAAGCAACTAAAACTCCAATTATTGGTCCAAAAATAAACCCAGTTATTTTAACCATTACTCCTTCAAAAGCAATTCTAATTGGAGGAAAAACCGTAATTGGAACAGTCAAGGAAATCACAACAGTTACACTAACATTAATAGCTGTAAACATAGTTATATAAGCAATATTTTTAGTTGTAAATCTAATTCCATGATATCTTTCTTTTAAAATTCAAAAAGACATAGCATTATACAAGAAATATAGAATTATAAAGAAACCTATAAACCCTGCCATAGCATAGGCCATATTATTTCCTTCAAGCAACCACTTACTAATATTATTCATGCTTTTGCTCCTTAATTTTCTCAGTTAATTATTTTTTTATTAATATTTTTTAGCATTAAGTTTATTTTTGAAAATGGTTTACTGTCTTCAAAACCTTTTTTAAAACTAAATGGTGATGGATGTGGAGAATAAATAATTTTTCTTTCATCTTTATATACAAGACTATTATATAGTTTTTTTGCATAATTTCCCCACAAACAATAAATAATATCCTTATTAATTTCATTTATTTTATTCAATATTTTTAGAATTATTTTATCTCAACCTAGATCTTTGTGTGAGTTTGGATTTCCTTTTTCTACTGTTAAACACGAATTAATTAAAAATACTCCTTGACTTACTCAATTCGATAAATCATTGTTTTTAAAATGATCAATATTTAAATCACTTTTAAGCTCTTTAAATATATTTTTTAAACTTGGAGGTGTTTTAACATTATTTGAAACACTAAATGCAATACCATTAGCTTGATTTGGACCATGATATGGATCTTGACCAATTATTATTACTTTAATATCTTTTGGTTTAATTAATTTAAATACTTTGAAAATATCTTCTTTTAAAGGGTATATATTCTCGAAATTTTCAATTTTTTTAAGAACTACTTCAATTTCATTATAAATATTATCTTGTAAAAATAATTCTATCCATTCTTTTGGTAATTGTTCTATCATATTCATTACTTTAATACTACTTTTCTTTTTTTCTAGATCGTTTTTCTAGTTTTCTAGCCTTTTTCAATATATTTTTTTCTTTTTTAGATAAAATGATATTTTCTAAATCATCATTCTCCGTATCTTTTCTTGGAGTTGAATATACTTCATCATATTCATTAATTGGTCCCAAATCAATAACATCTACATCTCTTTTTGGAGATAAATAAGTGTCAGAAACTAAATCGTTTTCATATATTTCTGAAATAGTTTTTTCTTTATTTTCAATTTCTTCAATAGAATCTTCAAAATCATCATATTCTAAATCTGATACTAATGGTTCACTATAATGAATCTTTTGTTCTTTTACTTCTTCTGTTTGTCTTTCATTTCTAGGGATATGTTTTATATCTTGATAAGCTGCAACCTCACCTAAACTGTCATCATCAGTGTTATTAATGAAGTTTTTAGATACATAAATTATTGCTCCCATTTTATCTTCTTCAAATAAACTAGAGTCAACTGAAAGTGTATTATCATTAAAATCAAATTTGAAATCATTTTCAACTTCTTCAAAAATGTTTTTTTCAACAATTTCAATTTCACTATTTCTAGACTCTTCAAATAAGCGATTATTTTGATTATTAATAATCTGATCTTTATTTTGAAATTCTGATGAGTTTATTTTATTATCAGAGTTTAAAGAATGATTTTCATTGTATGAATCTTTATTCAAATCCTTATGCAGTTGTGAATTTGGTTGAACAAAATTATTTTGATTAGAATTATTTTGCTCATATCCTTTTTGATTTTCATTCAACATTTGATTATGAGCTAAATTAGAATCTAAATTATTTGATAAGCTTTCATTTGAACTATTATTTAAATGTAAATCTGATTCAACAGAATTAATTTGATTAGAATTATTTTGCTCATACATTTTTTGATTTTCATTCAACATTTGATTATGAGCTAAATTATTTGATAAGTTTTCATTTGAACTATTAGTTAAATGTAAATCTGGTTCAACAGAATTAATTTGATTAGAATTATTTTGCTCATACATTTTTTGTTTTTGATTACCATTAACAGATAAGTTTTGACCATTAAAAGATTCTTGATATAAATTTTTAGAGTTTGATAAGTTTTCATTTAATCTTTGATTCTGACCCTGACCTGAATTAGAGCTTAAATTATTTGTATTATCAAATGAATTTCTTGTAAAATCCCCACCAGAGTGAGATTCTGGTGGATTAAAATTGGTTTGACCAGAATTTAAGAAATTCCTGTTATTATCTAATGAAACATTTTCATTAATTTTATTTTTTTGTAAATTTAAATTATTTGTTAAATTTGGATTATTTAAATTCATATCATACTGGTTTTCCAATGGATAAGAATTTTGATTTTGATACATTTGATTCCCGTTGTTAGGAACTCTTATTTGATTAGTGTTTTGTTGATCAAAATATTGATTTTGATTTAAAGGATTTGGTAAAGAAGGACTTGTTTGTACAAAAGAGTTTTGTGGACTTGGTGCTTGTCAATAATTATTAAAAACTGTTGTTTGTCCCCCATTTTGTGAACTAGGAGTTTGAGGTTGATTTTGCAAAGGAGGATTAGCGATTCAAGGTTGTGGTTGCTGTCCAAAATCAAATTGATTTTGCAAAGGTCCTAAAGGTGGCCCCATTTTAGGAGTCAAACTTTGATAATTAATATTATTGTAAGGGTTAAAAGGATTAGTTTTTCCTAATCCATATGAATCATTTGACATGTCAAAAAGTGATTGAACAAATTCATTAGCTTCTATATCACTAATGAAAGATGCAATCATTTGACCTGTATTAACATCAATTACATTGTAAAAATTATTTTCAAATTTAATGTAATAATTCATAAGAAACGCCCCTTTTTTCCTTAAATAATTATCTCATATTTATTATTGTTTTTTAGTAATATTAATTGTTGCCCCATTCAAGTCTTTAAAAACATCCTTAGTCCCATCATCATTTTTATTACTTGAATTAACTTTAAACATTTCTTGTGTTGTAAATTGATAAAATACTGGTTCATATCAATATATAGCTTTATCAGTTCTTTTTTTATCTTCTTCTTTTCCCTTATCTAAAACTACTCCAGTTAATTGATAACTAACTACAATATTATTTAATTTTAAATTAATATTATATTTTTCTTCTGAAGTTCCATCTGCTTTACTAGCAGGTATAACAAAAGTAAAATCAATTTCTAAAGGAGCATTTGAGTCACTTTTTCCATAAACAAAAGTTCTTTGCTTATTATTTGAACCTCCAACAACTTGTGATTGTAAAGTTTTTTTATCTTCTGCTCTAAAAAATGTACTTCCTGTAGAGATATCGTGACTTCCACCTTTAATAACATCCTCAAGTTTAGTATCATCTTGATTATTGAAATTATTATCAAATTTTCCAGGCATAACAATACCATTTTTTAAAGCTTCTTTTTTAGTTCTTAATTGTGTATGTAAAATTCTAAATTCTTCTTTTGATAAATATTTAATAAATGTATCTTTATCTGATTGGTTATTAGAACGTGAAATTTCATCATATAGTGAATTTGCATGGTCATTTTCCATTGAGTAGAATCCATAAGTTTTATATTTATCATTTAATTCTTTATCGTTTAATTTATTTTCTCAAGTAAGATCAAAATAGTCTTGCAATGTTTTTTCATTTGCACTTATTTTTTCAATACTGCTAGCTTTATTATCAACATAATTTATTTCAGTTGTTAAAACTTTTGCTTTATTAGCAGTAAAAGTAGTTACTTTATCAGAAGTTCATATTTGATTTTTTGCTATTTCATGATTAATACCTAATTTAAAATCCAATTGAGTGAATCTAGAATCTGTAGGCGAATCATAAGCATTTGAAAACTTTGCTATATCGCCTTTAAACTCAATACCTAATGAATTAGGATTTTCTTTTTTTAAATTATCTAAGGATAAAGCTTGTCCTTTTGCTCCCAAAACACTTTTTTGTTTTTCTAGTTTTTCTTGATTTTGATATTTACTTTCAGTAAATGAAATAGCATCAAGAATTTGATATCCTAAAACTGAAAGAACAGTTTTATTTCCTAAAACTTTTTCTATACCTACTTTATCATCACCAATTTTAAAATTATTATTTCCATCTACTAATACTTCAATATTAGTTGTTGCTATTGAACATGAAGTTACAACTGAAATACTTGTTGTGACAATAGCAAATGCTCCTAAAACTGAAAATAATTTCTTCATAATATAACCTCTTTTAAAAATCTCTATTCTTTATTCTACATTAAAATATCAAAAAACCCTAAGAATTTTTTGACTGATCTATAAATTTACCATAACTTCTAAGGAAATTAACTTTTACAAGTCCTGTTGCTCCATTACGATGCTTTGAAATAATAATATCTGTTTCATCAGTGGGATCATCACTTGCTACACTATATTCTTTTGTTTTGTAATACGCATCTCTATATAAGAAAATAATAATATCTGCATCTTGCTCAATTGCTCCTGAATCTCTTAAGTCAGACATTAATGGTGTTTTTTCTTCTCTTTTTTCAACACTACGTGATAGTTGTGAAAGACAAACTATTGGCATATTTAATTCACGTGCAATTTTTTTTAAATGTCTAGAAATAGCTGCCACTTCATTTTGTCTACTATCAAATCTGTTTGTCATTGATGATATTAATTGCAAGTAATCAATAAAACAAATTTCTACGCCAAAGTCTCTTTTCATTTTTCTTAATTTTGACTGTAATTGTAAAACATTAATTCCTGGAGTGTCATCAATAACAATATTCATATTTTTGATTTGTTCTCCACCTGCTGTAATTCTAGTTCATTTTTCTGTTGTTAATCCTTGCGCATTTCTAAGTGAACTTGAATCTATTCCTGAAACAGAACTTAAAATACGTTGAACTAATTGCTCTTTTGGCATTTCTAATGAGAAAAAAGCAACCCCTTTTTGTCTTTCAGCAGCATTAACTGCTAAATTAAGTGCAAATGCAGTTTTCCCCATTGAAGGACGTGCAGCTAAAATTATAAAATCCCCTTTTTGTCAACCATTTGTAATTTGATCCAAATCTGAAAATCCTGATGGTACCCCATTAACAAGTCCACCATTTTTTTCTAATGCTTCAATTTTTTTAATAACATCAACAATAGTTTCTTTTACAGCAGTTGCATCATCTTTTTTGATATCAGTTTTAATATTTAAAATTTTTTGTTGAGCAATTACAAAAACCTCATCAATTGGAGATTTACTATCTCTTAATTGCTTAATGTGTATTAAAGCTCTATCTAATTGTCTTCCTATTGAGTTTTTAAAAACTATTTCAACATAATCTTCAAATCCTTCATCTGTATAGAAATAACCTGAAACATCAGATAAATAAGAAACTCCTCCAATTTTTTCTAGAGTTTTTTTATCTTCTAAAAATTCGGCAAGTTTTGTAATAGTAATATTTTGACTATTTTGAGAAACCTCATTTATAGCTTCAAAAATTATTTGATGTTTTTCTAAACTAAAATCTTCAGAGTTAAGTTGAGTTAAAATATCAAAACTTGCTTTTGGTGAGTGCATAGCAATTGCTAGTATTGCTTTTTCTGAATCTATTAAAACAGTATTTAAATCTAAATTATCATTCATTATTCTGTACCTTCTACGAATACTTTTAAAGTTGCTATTATTTTAAACTCAAGTTTAATTTTTAAATAAAATAAACCCAATTTATTAATATTTTCATGCTTTTCAAATTTTCTTTTATCTATATCAACTGAAAATTCCTTTTTTAATCTATCTGTAATTTGTGAAAGAGAAACTGATCCAAATGGTTTATTATTCATTGTTTTTATTTTAAAATTTAAAGTTATTGATTCAATTTTTTCTTTTAAAGAATTTATTTCTTCTTTTCTTTCATTAGTTAATTCTTCTTCTTTTCTTTTTCTAACATTTAAATGACTTAGATCATCTTTTGTTGCAAGAATTGCTAAACCCTTTGGAATTAAATAATTTGCTCCATATCCATCAGATACATTTACTACTTCATCTTTTTTACCATAATTTTTTACATCAGCTAATAGAATTACTTTCATTTTTTTTCACCTTTATAATTATAACAAATAAAAAAACACCTTGTTGGTGTTTGAATAATTTATTATTGAATTACAAAAGGTAATAATCCCATGCTTCTTGCTCTTTTAATTGCTACAGCTAACATTCTTTGATGTTTTGGAGATGTACCAGTAATTCTTTTTGGCAAGATTTGTCCATTAGCTGAAATAAATTTTTTCAATAAATCTACATCTTTATAATCAATATAATCTATTTTATTTTTAGCAAAAAAATTAACTTTTTTTCTTCTTACAAATTTTTTCATTATTTTTTTCCTCCTATATTAGTCTTCTCATAAAATTGAATCATCATCATTTGGTTTTGCATCATCTATTAAATCAAAATCAAAGTTATTTGATGGCCCCTGAGTTGATTGTTTTGGTTGAGTTGAATCAAATGAATTGTTTGTCATTGTTTGATTATTTCCAGTACCACCCAAAAATTCAATTCTGTTAGCTCTAACTGTAACAATTTGTGAAAATTGTCCATTATTATTTTCTTGTCTAACATTAATTGCTCCCTCTACAGAAATTTGAGCACCTTTTTTAACAAATTTTGCAAGATTTTCTGCAGTTTTTTCTCAAGCAAAACAAGGAATAAATTGTGTAAATTGATTCCCTCCAGAAAATTCATTTACAGCTAATGTAAATGCAACAAATGATTTACTATTTGATGAACTTCTTAATTCTGGATCTTTTGTTATTCTTCCAATTAGGTTTACTGAATTCATTTGACTTCTCCCTTGAAGCTATTAAGCTTCTTTTTCTTCAACTTTTTTAGCTGCTGGCTTTTTAAAAGTAGTTGATTTTGTTTCTTCTGAATTATTATCTTCTCTTCTTGGCATTCTTTTATCGAATCCTCTTGAAGGTTTTTTCTCTTCTTTAAATTTTGACATATCTGTTTTAGATAATTTTGTTGATTGAATGTATTTTTTTTCATTTTCTGTGTTAATTACTTGATACCTAACAACATTTTTATCAATTCTTGATATACGTTCAAATTCATTAATATTTGCTGAATCAGTTTCAACAATTACCACTGAGTAATAACCTTTTCTTTTTTTCTTAATTAAATAAGCGAAATCTTTTAGTCCTCAGTCTTCTGATTCTAATATTTTTCCACCATTAGCAATAAGAACATCATGTAATTTTTTTTGAACAGCTTTTACATCTGTTGTATCTTGATCGATAATGTACATTACTTCGTATTTTCTAATCATATTTCTATCTCCTTATGGTCTTTTGGCCTATTTAAAGGCAAGGAGTTAATTAAAAAATTAACTCGCTTATTTATTATATAGTAAAAGTAACAATATTTGCAATCTTATTTAAACAGTATTTTAACTATAAATCATTTATAAAGGTGATTTTTTTGTTTTTTTCATCTCCTTCAATAAATTTAATTTTATATTCCATATTTTCAATAATTTGACAATCATCATAGAAGTCAGAAAAATTATTTTTTAATGCTTTTTTAATAATTGCAGTTTTAAATCCCTGAGGTGTTTGTGATTGTACATAGTTGTCTCGATTAACTGTTTCAACTTTATTATTAGTAATTTTTTTTAAACAATTTGTAACTTTTAAAACAGGAACTACACAATCATTTTCTTTTAAATTACTTATTATAGAGTCTATAATTTTTTTTGAAACATAAGGTCTTGCACCATCATGAATTAAAACAAAATCTTGACTTACTTTTTCCAATCCTTTTTTAACTGATTCAGTTCGTGTTAAACCTCCATTTACAAAAAGAGTTTTTTTATTTTTTACTCTATTAAAAATTTCTTCATTAGAAACTAAAATAATTTCTTTAATTTCTTTAATTTGTTCAAAACATTTAATTGTTTTATTTATTAAAAAATCATTTTCTATTTTTATTAACATTTTATTTTCACCAAATCTTTGGCTTGCTCCATTAGCTACAATTATTAAAGATACCATTTTATCACCATCTTAATTATAAATAAAAAATCACAGCTAAATGTGATTAAAGTATTTTAATATTATTTATTTTGCAATATTCTATAAAATCATTACCTCATATAGATGAGTGAACCTCTCCGATATGTTGTTTTTCAAGAATTGTCATAACTACTCTATTTGTAAAAATACCCATAGATAAAGTTAGAGGCAATTCATTTGACTTTATCAAGTGATTATATTCATTATTAATTTTACTGTTTTCTTTAAGGATAAGATTTTGATTTTTAAGAGTTTTTCTATCAACTTGAAATCCTGCATAAGCTATAGAAATAGCTTTTTCACATTCTCCATTATATACATATAATTTTGAATAAGTCTTTAGATTAAAAACATCTTCTGAGAATTGAACAACATTTTTTTGATTAAATATTTTTTCAGCATAATCTTGAATTACAAAGCTTCCATTATCTTTACCAAACTTATTTAATCTCTCTGAAAATGTTAAAAAAGGATAAAGTTCTTTTAATTTTTTATAAGTGATAAATGTAAGAGTTTTGGAAAAATGAAACTCATTTAAAGATTCAAACTGAGCACTTATTTTAGAATCTATTGTGCAAATTATTTTATAAATATCAATTAAACTTTTATTTAATTCTTCCATATTAACTTCATTGCAAAGAATTTCTAAACCTATTTCTTCAAATATTAAAGAATTAACATTATCCAAAATATTATCTCTATTAACTGAAATAAATGTTGTAATTATTCCTTTTATATTTTCATTAGTTTCTTCAAAATTTTTTAAAAAATATCTTCTTCATTTATTATTTGCTTGAATTATTTCCCCATATTCATTTTGACTTAAAATATCAAAATCAATTGATCTTTTTGTTTGCTGAAAATCATCGTTTAACCATATATATTTATTTGTTATTAAACCACTAGATATATTTATTAAATTGAATTTCTTTTTTAAAGATGAGAATATATTTTCTTTAATGTATTCTATTCCTTCAATAGTTTCTTGAAAATTTAATTTAGAAACATAACCTAAACCTATACCATATTTCATTAATTAGCTCTCGGTTTCATTTGAGGAAATAATAAAACATCTTTAATTGATTCTGAGTTTGTTAATAGCATAACCATTCTATCAATACCAATTCCAATACCTGCAGTTGGAGGCATACCATATTCTAAAGCTTCAATAAAGTCTATATCCATATCATTTGCTTCATCATTTCCTGCATTTGCTTCTTTAATTTGATCTACAAATCTTTCATACTGATCAATTGGATTATTTAATTCAGCAAAAGCATTTGCATATTCTCTGTTTATAATGAATAATTCAAATCTATCTGTGAATCTTGAATCTTTTTCATTTAATTTTGAAAGTGGTGATATTTCTCTTGGATGTCCTCAAATAAATGTTGGTTCTATAATTTTTTCTTCCACAAATTCTTCGAAAAATAAATTAATTATATGACCAACAGAAAAATGATGTTTTTCAACTTTTATTTTATGTTCTTTTGCAATTTTACATGCCTCTTCATAAGACATTTCTTTTCAAAAATCTATTCCACAAATTTCTTTAATTGCATCTACCATGTGTCATCTTTTAAAAGGTTTTGCTAAATCCAAATCATGACCTGCATAATTAATTTTTGTTGTATTTCTTACTGCAATAGAACATTGTCTGAATAATTCTTCACACAATTGCATTAAAAAATCCATATTCTTGTAAGCAACATATAGTTCTACTGAAGTGAATTCAGGATTATGTCTTGTACTAATTCCTTCATTTCTAAAAATTCTACCAATTTCATAAACTCCATCAAAACCACCTACTATACATCTTTTTAAGTGTAATTCTGTTGCAATTCTCAAAAAGAAATCATTGCCCAATGCATTATAGTGTGTTACAAAAGGTTTAGCACTTGCTCCTCCTCTAACAGATTGTAAAATTGGAGTTTCAACTTCCATATATCCTTTAGAATCCAAAATATTTTGCATAGTTCTTATAATTTTTGTTCTATCAATAAAAACTTGTTTTGATTCAGGGTTAACTATTAAATCAACATACCTTCTTCTATACTTTTCTTCTATGTCTGTCATTCCCGAATGTTTATCTGGTAGTGGTTTCAAAGCTTTAGTAAGTAGTTTTGCATTTTTAACTCTTACTGTTAGTTCACCATGATCTGTTTTCATCATGATTCCTTCAATACCTATAATATCTCCAAGATCTAAATCTCTAAAGTATTCAAACTCTGTTTCTCCTAATTCATCTTGTCTTGCATAAACTTGAATTGAAGAATTTTGATCTTGAATATTTAGAAAAAGAGCTTTTTTACCAGCTTCTCTAAATAATCTAATTCTTCCAGCTATTAAAACTTTATTATCTTGTTTTTGTAACTCTTCTTTTGAAAAAGTACTAAATTTTTCATTTAATTCTATTAATGAATGAGTTCTATTAAATTGATTTTCAATAAAAGGATCTCTATTATTTTCAATTAGCTTTTTTAATTTATTTCTTCTAATGTTTTCTTGTTCTGAAAAATTTCGTTCAAAATTAGTACTCATTTTTTTATTCTCCTAAATTCTTATTTTCATAAATTGCAAATATATTATTAATATCTTCTAAAGACTCAATAGCAGTAGCTTTTTGTTTCATTTCTTTTATTAACAAATCACTACCTAATGTTCCTAAGTATCAAAGAAGTTGCTTTCTCATTTCTCTAATTGCAAACTCTTCTCCACGCATCTCAATTAAAAGATTTGCATGTCTTAGAACAGTTTCTTTTCACTCTTTATATGTTGGTTTTTCTAAAAATTCTCCAGTATCCAAATAATGTTGAATTTCTCTAAAGACTCATGGATTACCTTGTGCAGCTCTTGCTATCATTATTCCATCACATCCAGTTTCTTCAATCATTGCTTTTGCTGATGGTCCATCAGTTACATCACCATTGCCAATAACTGGGATTTTAACTGCTTGCTTTACTTTTTTAATTCAGCTTCAATCTGCTTTACCATTATAAAATTGATTTCTAGTTCTACCATGAACTGCAATTGCACTTGCTCCATTTGCTTCTGCTATTTTTGCAAGTTCAACAACATTTTTATTATCTTCATCTCAACCAATTCTCATTTTAACAGTAACTGGTTTTGATGTATTCTTCACAACAGCTTTTATTACTTCTCCAACTCTTTCTGGATATTTCAATAAATTTGCTCCAGCTTGACTTCTTAGAGCTACTTTTGGTGCAGGACAGCCCATATTTATATCAATAACATCACATTCTGAAAATTCTTCAACTATTTTTGCACCTTCAACAAATGAGTTAACATCAAAACCAAAAATTTGTAGAGTAATAGGATGTTCTAATTCAGATACTTCTATCATAGTTTTAGTTTTTTGATTATTATGAACTAAACCTTCTGTACTAACCATTTCAGCATAAACTAAAGATGCTCCCTTTTCTTTGCAAATAATTCTAAAGGCAGCATTAGTAGTTCCTGCCATAGGACCTAAAAAGACTTGACCTTTAATATCAATATTTTTAATTTTCATTAACCTACACATTCTCCATTTAAATATAAAAAACTATTAAGTTCACGAAATGTTACATAGATATTTTTAGATATATTTGCAAAGAAACTTTGAATATGTTTAGCAACTGCTTCTTGTTTTGATGGTCTTGCTATTCACTTTATGCTTATTTCAATTGCATTTTTTTCATAACCATTTGCAATCAATATGCTTGGATCATGTCAAAATACAATTTTTTTAATATCAGTATCAATAATTGATGCTAGCTCTTCTATTTTTTCAAAATATTTATTAACTTCATTTTGGCTTACACCTTTGAAAGTAAAAATTGGCATATTTTTTCCCACCTTTAACAAATATAATTATATACTTTTTTAAAACCTTTTAAGATAAAAAAACTACAAAGCAATTGAGTTGCTTTATAGTTAAATTTTTAAGATCAATCAATATCTGAAGGTCTTTTTGGTTTAGCATTATGTTTAATTTCATCAATTAAACCATTTCTAACATGAATTACGGTGTCTCCAATTTCACTAATATTTGGATTGTGAGTAACAATAATTACAGTTGTGTTATATTTTTCTTTAACATCAACTAAAATTTCTAGTACTTTTCTACCCATTTCTTCGTCAAGAGCTCCAGTTGGTTCATCACCAAATAGAATTTCTGGGTTTTTAGCTAGTGCTCTAGCAATTGAAACCCTTTGTTGTTGCCCTCCTGACATTTGGTGTGGATATTTATTCATTTGTTCTTCCATACCAATTGTTTTAAAGATCTCTTCAATTGACATTTTATTATCTTTTGATTTACTTAGATTTTCTCCAACTTCTGCATTTTCTTTTGCAGTTAAGTTTGAAAGTAGATTATATTGTTGAAAAATAAATCCAACATTTTCTCTACGGAACTTTGTTAAATGTGAGTCTTTTAATAAAGACAAGTTATTACCTAGAACAAAAACATCACCCTCAGATGTTTTATCCAATCCTGAGATTGTATTTAATAAAGTTGTTTTTCCTGAACCAGATGGTCCTAGAATTACAATAAATTTACCCTTTTCAAGTTTCAAGTCCACACCACGCAACACAGGAGTTAACATATCTCCAGTTACATATCATCTTTTTACGTTGTATAACTCAATAACATTTTTTTCTATTTCAGGTTTATTGCCTGTTGTAGAAACTATTTTACCCTCTAAAATTTGTTTTGAATACTTTGCAGTATTTTGCTTTTGGATTTTATTTTTTTGTTTTAATCCTTTAACACCTTCTTCAGTTACAACTGGTAACTGAATATGTTCAAATTCTCTTAAACGAGGCTTTTCTAAACTTGCAGTGTCTTTAGCCTTTTTAGCAACTTTTTCTTTTTTTGATGAAGGTTGCTTTAAATTTTTATCTTCCATATTAATCTCCCTAATATAGAACTTAAATACACCAAACTAATTTTATCATAGATTATTTACTAATTTCTTCGGATTTTACATTATATTGTTTTTTACAAAAGTCACAAACTACTTCTACCATTTCACCTTCTTCAATAATTTTTTTAATTTCTTCTTCTCCTAACATTTTTATAGAATCCATTACTTTTTCAATATTACAAGTACATTGGAATTTTAATTCTCCAACATTTAAAATTTGCGCATCATCACAAATATCTTTTATTAAAGCTTCATAATTTGTTGTACCCACTAAAGTTTTTACTAAGTGATCAAGAGAACCTACTTTTTCTTCTATAAAGTCAATATTCTCATCAACAAATCCTGGTAACATTTGAATTATTATTCCACATGCTTTTTCAATTGTTCCATCATCTGCAACTTTTACTGTTGAACTTATTAATGAATGTATTTGATCACTTTTTTGTAAATAATACATAAAATCCAAATTTACTTCTCCAGAAACTAATTCTACTCTTGAAACATATGGTTGTTTTTCACCATTATCTCTTGAGACTTGCAAAAAACCTTGTGTTCCTATAACTTGTGATAAGGGACTACCATTGTCTTTTTCTATTTTCTCAACTTCAAAATTGGGTATTTGAATATAACCTCTGAAATTTTTATCTTGAAATTCAGCAATAATTGTACCCCCTAATCCCATTCCATTTATATTTGATGTCATTTTTTCTCCATCTTTTAAAGATAAACTTAATAAAGAATTATTAATTATAGTTCTTCCTAAAGCAACAGATGCTAAAGGATTAGTTTGTTGAAGTTTAACTATTTCATTAAATCCTTCTGTAATATCAACTATTGAAATCTTCACATTATTTTTTTCACTTAAAGCTCTAATTTGCATGTCCATATATTTATTCTCCTTATAATTTTAACTATTTTATTATACTTGTTTAACAATAAAAAAACACTTTTTACTAAAGTGTTTATTTTACTTCTTCATCAGGTTCAAATTCTAATATTTCTCCTGATTCTTTTTTCTTAGTTTCAATTGCTTTTCTATTTTTTTCTTCAATAACTTCTTTTGGTAATTGATTATGTTTATCAATATAGTCAATTTGCTCAGCTGTAAGTGTTTCTAATACTCTCAATGATTCTGCAATTAATTCCAAAACATCTTTATGTTTATTAATAACTTCAATTGCAGTTTCATAACATTGTTCTAAAATAATGTTTATCTCAGTATCAATTTTATAAGCAACCTCATCTGAATATACACCTTTTGTTTGTCCATATGATTCTTCTTGCATAGTCAAATATTTTGTAAGTCCTAATGAAGACATACCAAATTGTGTAACCATTCTTCTAGCAATATTTGTAGCTTTATCTAAATCATCATGTGCTCCTGTTGTAACTTTGTTTTTACCAAACATAATTTCTTCAGCCGCTCTACCTCCAAGATAACCAGCTATTGATGCAAATAAATCTTCTTTAGATGAGAAATTTGATTCATCTTTTGGAGTCATTATTGTATAACCTCCAGCATTACCTCTAGGTATAATTGTTACTTTTTGAACTTTTGATGCAGAATCTAATTTTAATCCCATTAATGCATGTCCAGCTTCGTGATATGAAACAATTTGTTTATCTTGTAAAGTCATAGCCCTAGATTTTTTAGCAGGACCACCAACAACTCTATCGATTGCTTCATCAATATCATTTATTGTAATCATTTTTCTTTTATCTCTAACAACAAGAATAGCAGCTTCGTTAAGAACGTTTTCTAATTGAGCTCCAGAGAAACCAGGAGTTCTTTCAGCAATACGTTTTCAATTGATTTCAGGTGAAACTGATTTATTTCTTGCATGAAGTTTTAATATATCTTCTCTTTCACGAATATCTGGCAATGATATTTGGATAGTTCTGTCAAATCTTCCAGGTCTTAATAATGCACTATCAAGCACATCTACTCTGTTTGTTGCAGCCATAACTATAACACCAGAGTTTGATCCAAACCCATCCATTTCAACAAGTAATTGGTTTAAAGTTTGTTCATTTGTTGATGAACCCATTCCACCACTACGTTTTCTACCAACAGCATCAATTTCATCAATAAAAATAATACAAGGTGCTGCTTTTTTTGCGTCACTAAATAGATCTCTAACTCTACTTGCACCTAACCCAACAAACATTTCTTCAAATTCTGAACCTGCCATTGAGAAAAATGCAACTCCAGCTTCTCCAGCGACAGCTTTAGCAAGTAAAGTTTTTCCTGTTCCTGGTGGACCTTCCATTAGAACTCCTTTAGGAACTCTTGCACCCATTTGTGCATATTTATTTGGATTTTTTAAATAATCCACTAATTCAACTAATTCAGTTTTTTCTTCATTTATTCCCGCAACATCTGTAAATTTAACATCTGATTTAATTTCTCTAGGTCTTGTAGATTTACCTGGGCCAAACATTCCTCCGCCCATTCCACCTTTAGACATAGAAGAGAATGTTCAAATAAAGAATCCCATTAATATTGCCACTGGTAATAAATTAAATAAAAGTGTCATATATGGTGAATTTACTTGTTCTAGTGTAGTAATAGATTGTGCCAATACTTTGAAAGCTTCTGAAGAATTTCATAAATCATTGTATTGTGTACTATTTAAAGTAATTATAAATTTACGTGAATTTCCTTGAGAATTTGTATATACTCCTGAAATAACATGTAAAGAGTTATAAATTTTTTCACTCGTTTTTGAAGCTTCTATTCTATTATTATTAATCAAATCCTGAAAATCACTATAACTTAGTCTATCTGATGTTGCAGCAATAAATTGTCATATTACAATTCCTATTACTATTATCATCGCTATAAATAAAAGTCATAATCATGCAGATTTTTTCTTTTTCATTATTTCACCGTTTTTCTAATATCATAAATAATTTTAACATTATATGTCTATTTTATTTAAAACTATTTTGCTTGTTTTATTAAAAATTAAAACATTTTTGTATCTTTCAAAATAATTTACTTTTTTATTTTTATAAATCTTTGAAAGCAGTTTATCATTTACATAGAGTTTAGATTGATATTTCTTTCAATTATTTGTAATAATTATATTTGAATTTTCATTAATATTATTATCAATTAGAAATTTTTTAAAGTTTTCATCTTCAAAATCACTAAGTTCAAAGATATTTATTTCTTTTTTATTTATTATTTTAAATTTATTATAATCCTTCATTAAAATAAAATTTCCTTTTGAGATTTCTATAAAACTTTTATTAGACTTTAATTGTTTTATAATTTCTTTAATAAAGGATTTTTTAGAACAATATATTTCTACATTTAATCCATTATATTCTAGAAACCTAAAAATTAAATACTCGTTTCACTCTTCATTATTATTTAAATTTAATAGATCTAACTCTTTAGAATTTAGCAGTAAGTCAATTTTAATGTTATATTCTTTAATCTTCTCGTTTTTTAAATCAATCTCTTTTATAAAATTATCAAAACTCTTTTCACTTAAATTCTTTCTAATTTTATTTCTTTCATATTTTATATCCGAATTAGTGCTATCAATTATGTAAGAAATATTTTGACTTTTGAGATATTTCAAGATAAAAGACTTTTTATATGAAATAATTGGCCTTATAATTTTTTTATTTTCATAAATGGATTCAGCTCTAATACCATAAAAAGAAACCTTTTTATTATTTTGAGTTTGCATTAAATATGTTTCTATATGATCATTCAAATTGTGAGCAATTAAAATTGCTTGTGCACCATTTTTTTCTAATTCCTTGCAAAAAAAATCATATCTTATTTTTCTAGCTCAAGATTCAAAATTCTGATTTAATTCAGAATAATTTTGATTAATATTTTTGAATATTAATTTAATATTATTTTTTTCACACATTTTTTTTACAAGAGCTAAGTCTTTATTAGAGTCAGTTCTAAAATTATAATTAACATGACAAGCAATAAAGTTTTTTATTCCTCTATCAAGAAGATAATAAAAAAGAAAAACACTATCTGGTCCTCCCGATAGTCCCAAAATATATTTTTTATTTTGTTCTAACAATTTAATCACCGAACTTTTCCAAAATATCTTTTTTGTAACTTCCATCACTATTATGAATATAAAGTGGAGTTAAAATTTTCATACCATCATTTCCATCATTTATAGCTTCAATTAAAACTCTTTTAGCATCTTGATTTTTCTTTGAATATACAAACTGCATTCTTTTAATAGCAAAATTATTTTTTTTAAGTATATATATTATTTCATCAAGTCTTTCGCTTAAGTGAATCATTAACAGTCGCCCACCATTTTTAAGTGCAATTTTTGCACTTTCTATTATTTCTTCTAATTTTATAAAAACTTCATGTCTTGCAGGAGTTAATAGTTCACTTCTTTTATTTAAATTAGAGTTTTTTGCAACCTTAAAAAAAGGTGGATTACAAAATAATAAATCAAATTCATTATTCTTATTTTTAGCAAAATTTTTAATATCGTCATTAATAATTTGAATTTGATCTGAAAGTTTATTTAACTCAATATTTTTTATAGCTATTTCACAAGCTTCATTTTGAATCTCTACTCCCACAATTTTTGCTTTTGTATATTTAGATAAAAGCAAAGGTATAATTGCATTATTAGTTCCAAAATCAATAATACTTTGAAACTTTTTTGAAGGTTTTCAAAATCTAGCAAGAAGAACTGAATCAATACAAAAATTAAACATTTCATTATTTTGAATTATTTTCAGATCTTTATAATTTAAAACACTATTCTCTACATTCATTAAATTACCTCATATATTTTTATAAATAAATTCTCTAAAATAAGATTTATATAATTTGATATTTTTATTTCATTTATTGTATCTAAAATAATTTCTTGTAAATATTTTAAATCCAATTTAACTGATTTTTCAAATGTACTATTAAGAGTTTTCAATATATCAATTTTATTCATTTTCTTAAACTCTATTAAATATTCAAAAAGACCATTTCTATCTTTTTTAGATATAAGATTTAGAATTTTAGACTCCTCAGATTCTTCAAATATTTCATTTTCTAAAGAGAACAATTTACATCTTGATCTAATTGTTGGCAATATTTGATTTTTATCGTTTGTTAAAATTATTGCATAAGTATTATTAGGTGGTTCTTCTAAAAATTTTAAAATTGCATTTGATGCACCTTCACTTAAATTTTCACCGTTAGTTAGAACATAAACTTTATTTTTATTATCTTCAATTCCTGTTGAAGAAAACTTTATTATTAGTTCTTTAATTTCTTCTTTAGAAATTTTATTTACACCATTTCCAATAAAAAGAGTATTTAGATTGTTTTGATTAATAACTTTTAAACATCAGTTACATTTATCATTTTCAATTGATTTATTAGAACAATATATTTGCCTTACAATTTCTAATGATACATTTTCTAAATCTTTTTGATTTTCGCTTGAAATTATTATTGAATGATAAAAATTATTATTTTTTATCATCTCATTAACAATTTTAAATACTTCCTTTTTCTTCATTATTTTTTTATTCTTTCATTAATTGCATTTTCAATTAAGAAATCTACTTGTTGTAAAACTTCACTTATTGGTTTTCTAGAATCTACAACTTTAATTCTATCTGAATTTTCAGATATTAAAATTTGATATGCTTCATAAACTGCTTCATGAAATTTTTGATTTTCTTGTTCAATTCTATCAGCACTTCTTTTTCTATTCATTAATCTTATTTGAGATTCCTTTGGTGTTATATCAAAAAAAATTGTTAGATCAGGTTTTGTTGAACCTAAAACTATATTTTGTAATTCAGTAACATCTGCCATACCTATATTTCTTGCATAACCTTGGTAAGCTGAAGTAGAATCCATAAATCTATCACAGATAACAATTGTTCCTTCTTTTAGAGCAGGCAAGATTATTGAATCTAAATGTTGTTTTCTAGCTGCAACATATAGTAAAGTTTCTGCTCATGGATTTATTTTATTTTTTTCATCAAGAATAATTCTTCTAATTTCTTCTGCTAATGGTTCTCCACCAGGTTCTCTAGTTAGTAAAACATCATATCCTTTTTGAATTAAATTATCTTTTATCATTTTTGCAATTGTTGTTTTACCAGAACCGTCAATTCCTTCTAATGAAATAAATATCATAATATTATCCTCTTAACTCTCTAATTTTTTTCTATTAAGAATAGCATCATTAAGAGTTTCTTGATCAATATAATCAATAACTCCTCCTAAAGGAATACCTCTTGCTATTCTAGAAATTTTCTCAGTTATACTTTTAGCCTTAGTTGCAATATAATTTGAAGTAACTTCTCCTTCAAAGGTTAGATTTAACGCTAACAATAGTTCAATTTCTTTATTAATTCTAACAAATAATTCACTCAATTTTAATTTTTCTGGACCTATATTTTTATTTAAATTTATTTCTCCATTTAAAATATGAATTAATCCATTGTAACTACTGTCCAAAATTTTAATTGCATCCATTTTTGTAGAAACTACACAGATAATATTTGCATTTCTATTTTTATTATCACAGAAACCACATTTATTGTTTTCTTTAAAAAAGAAACATTTTTCACATTCAGTATAAGTGTTTTTAATTTGTTCAAGTAGTTCTTCAAGAGAGTTAATTTTTTCTTTATCAATTATTAAATCAAAAACTATTTTTTCAGCAGCTTTTTTGCTAATTCCATTAATTTTTTTTAATTCCTCTATTATTTTTTCCATTAATTCACAACCTTAATATTTTTAGAGCCCAAAAGTTCTTTAGCTCTTTTCAAATATTCATTTTCTTTTTCATCAATCTCTAAAATTAAATTATTATAAAAGTCGTTCACATTTATTTCTTTATAAGGCTCAAGTTTATTATTTTGTTTTCTTTCCATAAAATCAATTTTAATTTCTGATCATCTTTTTTTATCTATTGAGATAATTTTTAGCTCTTTTCCAAAATATTTAAAAACTGAGTTTCGAATTTTTTCATTTTGCAATCTATTATTTATTCATTTTGAAATAGTTCTTTCTTCACAAACTAAAATTATTGAGTCATTACTTGCAGCAGTAATTTTTGATCCGAAAAACATTATAAAATTTTTAATTAAATCTGAATTTTGATTTATAGACTCTTTACTTAAAATTAAACTTAACTTTTCATCATAATAACTTCTAATTTGCTTATTTGCACCAACAAGAACATTTATTATTTGATCATTTGAAAAATTAATATTTTTTTTGTAAAGAATAGATTCTGAAATTAATAACTTCATTTGCAGTTTTAAAAATTTAGATTCATCTTCAGAACTAAAAAATTCTTCTATATGATTTGCTTCTTCTATATGATTTGCTTCTTCTATATGATTTGCTTCTTCTATATGATTTGCTTCTTCTATATGATTTGCTTCTTCTATATGATTTGCTTCTTCTATATGATTTGCTTCTTCTATATGATTTGCTTCTTCTATATGATTTGCTTCTTCTATATGATTTGCTTCTTCTATATGATTTGCTTCTTCTATATGATTTATTTTCTCAGTTGTATTTATATTTTCATTATTTTGTAATTTTTCAGCATAATTTACCTGATTTTTTAATTGATTAATAGAAAGTTCACCAATTTGTTTTTCAACACTTATAAGTTTATTTTTAGATATAGTTTTCAATATATTAATTAAAATATATTGAAAACTTATATTTGAGTTTTTTGACTTTGTATAGGAATCAGCAATATTGTCTGATAACTCAAACAGTATTTTTATATCTTTATCTTTAAAATATTCAAAATCCTTTTGAGTTAAATTTAATAAAAACTGATAATCATCTGTTAATTTAACTTCAATTATTTCTTTTAAAATATCAAGTAAGCTTAAAGTCATAGTTTGAAAATCTATTCCTTGATTATTTGATGTTTCAAAATAATCAATTATTTCTTTAGAGTTTCCATCAATAACGTTTTTAATAATACTAATTTTTTCATTTTTAGTTGCAATATAAAATATTTTTTTTATGATTTCAGTGGATACTTCATCTCCTGAAATTATTAAAGATTGTTCTAAGTAATTTAATGCATCTCTTAATGAACCATCAGACATATAATATATTTCATCAAGAGCTTCTTTTGTTATTTTTTTACCTTCTTTATTACAAATTTCTTCAATTTTATTTTCTAAAGATTTTTGATCAATTTTTTTAAAATTAAATAATTGACATCTTGAAATTATTGTAGAGGGAATTTTTGAAAACTCTGTTGTAGCTAAAACAAAAATTACATGTTTAGGCGGTTCCTCTAAAGTTTTTAACAAAGCATTAAAAGCAGAATTAGATAACATATGAACTTCATCTATAATGTAAACTTTATATTTAGAAAAATTAGGCATCAATGATACATTTGCTTTAATGTTTCTAATTTCTTCTACACCATTATTTGAAGCCGCATCAATTTCAAAAATATCAGCATGTGAATTATTATTAAACTCATTACAACTTAAACATTCATCACAAGGATTATAACCATTTAGATTTTGGCAATTAACAATCTTAGAAAAAATCTTTGCTACAGATGTTTTCCCTGTTCCTCTTTGACCAGAAAATAATAAAGCATGACCAAATGAGTTTGAGTTTATTTGAGATATTAATATTTCTTTTATTCCTTCATGTCCTGCTACTTGATCAAAATTTTTGGGTCTATATTCTCTATAAAGTGATTTTTTGTTTTCCATAATTCTATACCTCTGTATAAATATTTTACATAGTTATTTTCTCAAATTTGAAAAAAAATCTTTTAATTCTTTTTCAAAAGTTCTTGCCTCATCATCACTACCAATTTTTTTAAAATTTAAATCTGTTTCTAATCTACTATAATTGCATTTTATATTTTCAAGATAATATAGTACTTTTGTTATATTAGATTGCTCAATAACTGTAATACACATTAAACAAGGTTTTAATGTGGTTACCAATGTATAATCAGATAAATTTTTATTTTTTGTTTTTTTAAACATTTTATTTAAAACTCTTATTTCTGCATGGTTAGTAAAATTGTATTTTTTTTGTCTACTATTAAAACATTTAGTTACTATTTTATTATTTTTATCTATTAATAATGCAGATACAGGTACATCTTGACTTTTACTGCATTTTTTTAGCTCTTTTAAAAGCGTATTAAAAATTAATTCCATATAAATTGTTTTTCTCCCAAAAAATAAAAAAGTCACTGTACAGGGCACTAGATTCTTATGGCTGCTACCTTCCGGTCCTGACCAAATTCGAACGTCACCCTTACAATGACAAATATATAATAACATTTTTTAAGTAAAATTGAACCTTTTATTTTTTTTATAAAATTGTTTCACGTGAAACAATTTTATAAAAAAAATAAAAATAATGTTTCACGTGAAACATTATTTAATAAACTCCAAATTATTAAAATACGGTCTTAAAATATCTGGAATAATTAGCTTTTCTCCATCATAATAGTTTTCTATAATAGCTGCAAATAATCTATCTACTGCTAATCCAGAACCATTTAATGTATGAACATATTCATTTTTTCCTTCATCAGTTTTATATCTTGCCATAATTCTTCTTGCTTGAAAATCTAAACAATTTGAACATGATGATATTTCTCTATACTTATTTTGATTAGGGAATCAAACTTCTAAATCATAAGTTTTTGCAGATGAAAAGCCTATATCTCCACCACACAATTCAACAACTCTATATGGTAAATTGAATAATTGTAAACAGTTTTCTGCATCTAATAGCATTTTTTCTAATTCTTCATATGAAGAGTTACTATCTGTTATTTTAACCATTTCAACTTTGTTGAATTGGTGTAGTCTTATCATTCCTTTTGTATCTCTTCCTGCACTACCTGCTTCTTTTCTAAAACATTGTGTAAAAGAAGTTAAGTAAAGTGGTAGATCTTTTTTATCCAAAATTTTATCTCTTACAGTATTTGTTAAAGGAACTTCTGATGTTGGTATTAAATATTGTTCTTCTATTTTATACGCATCTTCTTCAAATTTTGGAAGTTGTCCTGTTCCATACATATTCTCTTTATTAACAATTAATGGAAGTCACATTTCTTTATATCCATTTTGTGTGTGTCTTGTAATTAATACATCTGTAAGAGCTCTAATCATTTTTGCTCCCTTATCTGTATAAACAACAAATCTTGATCCAGATAACTTTGAACCTAATTCAAAATCTACTAAGCCCAGTTTTGAAGCTATTTCCCAATGAGCTTCTCCCCCAACTTTTAATTCTTTTGAACTTCATTTTTTAATTTCAACATTTTCTTCATCATCTTTTCCTAATGGAATGTTTTCATTTGGAATATTTGGAATATAACTTAATTTTAAATTTAAATCATCTTTGACTTCTTTTAAATTTGCATCTAATTTTTCAATCTTAATGCTAATTTCTGAAATAGTATTTTTTAATTTTTCTACTTCTTTTTGATTATTGTCCTTTATAAAAACTCCAATATCTTTTGAGATTTTATTTTTTTGAGATTTTAATTCCTCAACTTCAAAAGTTATTTTTTTTCTAAGTTGATTTAATTTTAAAATTTCATCCATTTCTTTTTTAAAATTTTTATTTCTTTTAGATAGATCTAAACATATTTTTTCAAAATCATTTTCTATTTTATTTATGTCTAACATTTTACTCACCTTTATTTCATTCTAATGTTGCTGCTGTAATTTTTTCATCATGTTCTAAACTAAACCCAATAACTCCTGTAGAATTTCTAGATTGAAGATTAATATCTTGAGCTCCAATTTTTATAATTTTACCTTTTGAAGATACCATTAAAATTTCATCAGTTTCTCTAATAGGAAGAATTGATTTAAATTTACCAGTTTTATTGCTTAATTTCATTCCAACAACACCTTTAGTACCACGACCAAAAATGTTATAATCACTTATAAGTGTTTTCTTTACAATACCCTTTTCCGATATTGTTGCTATACACTCATTTTTATAATTAGAGCATGCTGATACAACAATATCATTTTTATCTAGTCCCATACCCTTAACTCCTCTTGAGGATCTCGACATTGGTCTAAATACATTTTCATTTATCTTAACTATTTTTCCATTTTGAGATGCGATTAAAATTTCAGTTTCTCCAACAGTAGGAATAACTGAAACAAGTTTATCTCCCTCATCTAAGTTAATTGCAATTTTTCCAAAATTATTAATTCTGCTAAATTCGTTAATTTCAACTTTTTTTGCTACTCCATTTTGAGTTACAAATAATAAATATTTATAAACATTTTTTTTATCTTTTAGTGAGAGTATCGATGTTACTTTTTCAGAAGAGTTTATTCCAATAAAGTTAATTACTGGTACACCTCTAGCATTTCTTGAGAATTGAGTGATATTATAACCTTTGATTCTATAAATTTTTCCTTCGTCTGTAAAAAATAAAACATCATCTTTAGTTTTACCAATTTTAGCTATAACAAGATTATCATCTTGGTTGTTGTTAATGATAATACCTTTACCACCACGTTTTTGCGTTTTGAACTCCTCATTAGATAATCTTCTAATATAACCTTGTTCAGATAGAGTAATTAACATTTGTGAGTCTTGAATTAACTCTTCCTCATCAATTTGAGTTTCATCTTCTTCAATAATTTTTGTTCTTCTTTCATCTCCAAATTTTTGAGCAATATCTTCAAGTTGTTCAATTAAAAGATTATTTTGTTTTTCTTTTGATGCTAAAATTTCTTCTAACTCAGAAATTCTTATTTCAATATTTTTAATATCTAGTTCAATTTTTTCTCTTTCTAATCCAACTAATCTTTGAAGTCTCATATCTAATATTGCTTTTGATTGTTTTTCATCAAAACCAAATTCTTCAAATAATCTTTGATGTGCTATTTCAGTTGTTTTAGATTCTTTAATTATTTTTATAATTTTATCTATATTATCCAAAGTAATTCTAATTGCATTCAAAATATGTAATCTTGCATTTAATTTATTTTTTTCAAAAATACTTCTTTTAACAATAATTTCGATTTGATATTTAACATAAAATTTAATTATATCTTTTATGTTCAAAACAACAGGGATTCCATTATTTAAAGACAACATATTAATTGCAAAACTTGATTGCAAATTCGTATACTTATATAGCTTTTTAATAATTAATTGTGGATTAGAATTCTTTTGAAGTTCAACTACAATTCTAATACCTTCATAGTTTGA
This sequence comes from Spiroplasma floricola 23-6, assembly GCF_002813555.1. Taxonomy (NCBI): domain Bacteria; kingdom Bacillati; phylum Mycoplasmatota; class Mollicutes; order Entomoplasmatales; family Spiroplasmataceae; genus Spiroplasma; species Spiroplasma floricola. The sequence goes on along the minus strand of NZ_CP025057.1, from coordinate 5,469 downwards.
TTCATCTCTAATATCTGATATTCCACTTATCAATTTATTTTTATAAAGTTCTGCTATTTTTTCAACAATTTTTAATTTATTAGTTTGATATGGGATTTCACTAATAACAATTCTTTGACCTTTATTAGTTTCTTCAATATCAATTTTAGATCTAATAATTAAATTACCTCTACCAGTTTTATAACCATCAATCATGCTTTTTCCATTTGTCATTAAAGCTCCTGTTGGAAAATCTGGTCCTTTAATGTATTTTAAAATATCATCAATAGTAATTTGATCATCTTTAATATAAGCAACAATTGCTTGAATAACTTCTCTTAAATTATGAGGTGGTATATTTGTTGCCATACCAACTGCAATACCAGTTGCTCCATTTACTAAAAGATTTGGAAAATAACCTGTAAGATATTTTGGCTCTTTTTCAGAGGCATCATAGTTGTCAACAAATGGAACAGTATCCATATCAATATCTTTTAATAAAACTGATGCAATTTTTGCAAGTCTTGCTTCAGTATAACGCATAGCAGCAGCTCCATCACCATCAATTGACCCAAAGTTACCATGTCCTTCAACAAGAGGATATCTATATGAAAAATCTTGCGACATTCTTACCATAGCTTCATAAACTGAAGTATCTCCATGTGGATGATATTTACCTATAACTTCTCCAACAATACGTGCAGACTTTTTATGAGGTGTATCTGATGTTATTTTTAAATCATTCATAGCGTAAATAATTCTTCTATGAACTGGCTTTAAACCATCTTTTAAATCAGGAAGAGCACGACTAACAATAACGCTCATTGAATATTCTAAAAAATCTTTTTCTACTTCATTTTTAATATCCATTTCCAAAATACGGCCATGCTTAATATCGCTCATTTTTTCACCTTCTTTTTTTTTTTTTTTTAAATATCTATATTTTCTACAAATTGAGCATTTTCAGTAATAAATTGTTTTCTTAAATCAACATTTTCTCCCATTAAACTTGAGAAAACTTCATTTGCAAGAAAAGCATCTTCTACTTTAATTTGTATCATTGTTCTTCTATTTGGATCCATTGTTGTTTCTCACAATTGAATTGGATCCATTTCTCCAAGTCCTTTATATCTTTGAATTGTATATTTTAAATCTTTATATTTTTCTACTTTTAGTTGTTCTAATTCCATATCGTTATATGCATAATCCATATTATTTTTTCCAGCATCAATTTTATAAAGAGGAGGTTGAGCAATATATACATTTCCATTTAAAATTAATTCTTTCATATATCTATAAAAGAATGTTAATAGTAAAACTCTAATATGAGCTCCATCTACATCTGCATCAGTCATAATTATTATTTTTCCATATCTTAGTTTTTTAAGATTAATATCTTTTTTAACACCAATACCAACTGCTGCTATAATTGATTGAATTTCATTATTATCAAATACTTTTGATTGTTTTACTTTTTCTACGTTTAAAACTTTTCCTCTTAGAGAAAGTATAGCTTGAGTTTTTCTATTTCTACCTGTTTTTGCACTTCCACCAGCTGAATCTCCCTCAACCAAATATAGTTCACATTCTTCTATGTCTTTAGATTCACAATCAGCTAATTTTCCTGGAAGTGAAAAATTATCGATTGCAGATTTTCTTCTTGTATCTTCTCTAGCTCTTTGTGCTGCTTTTCTTGCTTTTTGAGAAATTAAAACTTTTTCTATTATTTTTTTGGCATCATTAGGATTTTTTAATAAAAATTCTTTAAATGCTTCATTTAAAACATCTGAGACTGCATCTTTAGCATCATTATTAGAAAGTTTAGCTTTTGTTTGTCCTTCATATAATGGATCTCTGTGTTTTATAGAAATAACAGAAACAATTCCTTCTTTTAAATCATCTCAAGTAAATTTATTACCTTTAAAACTTTTTGAGTCATTTACATATGAGTTAATTGATTTTATAAGTGAACTTTTAAATCCTTCCTCATGTGAACCACCTTCAGATGTAAAAATATTATTACAAAATGAAAATACATTTTCATCGTATGTTTCATTATATTGAATTGATACTTCAACTTCAATGTCATTTGAACTACTAGACACATAAAAAATTTCATCATGTACTTTTTCTTTTCCACTATTAATTTCTTTTATATAATCTTTAATTCCATCTTCAAAAATATAGCTTATATATTTATCTGTTCTTTGATCATATAAATTTAATTTAAGTTTTTTATTTAAAAAAGCTAATTGTCTAATTTTTCCTTGAACTACTTTAAAATCAAATTCTGTAGTTTCTTTAAAAATTTCTGGATCTGGTTTAAATTTAATAATTGAACCATTTGAGTCCGAAATTCCTATCACTTCAATTTCAGTTGCTTTAGTTCCACCTTCTGAAAATTTTTGATAATAAATTTTTCCATCTCTCAAAATCATTGCTTCAACATACAAAGAAAGTGCATTAACTACTGATGCTCCAACTCCATGCAGTCCACCTGAAACTTTATAAGTAGACTCATCAAATTTACCACCAGCATGTAAAACATTAAAAATTGTTTCTAAAGTTGTTTTTCCAGTTTTAGGATGTATATCAACTGGAATACCTCTACCATTATCTTGAATTATAATTTCATTATCTTCAGTTATAAAAATAGATATTTCATTACAAAAACCTGCTAATGCTTCATCAACAGAGTTATCTAATACTTCTCAAATCATATGATGAAGACCTGCTTTATTTGTATTTCCAATATACATACCAGGTCTTTTTCTAACAGCTTCCAGCCCTTCAAGAACTTGAATTTGGCCAGCTCCATACTTATTATTTTCCATAATAAAATACCTCTCACAAACTTAATTATATCATTTAAGTCAGTCAAAAATGTAGTCTAGTTATGAGTTAATTTGAAAACATAGGTAATATTATTTGACTTAGGTTAATATCTTCTGATGAAGAAATTACTATTGGCTTTTTAGAATCAATTAAATTAATTTCTATATTTTTTGTTTCAAAAGTTTTTAAAGAGTCAATTAAATATTTCGAGTTAAAACAAATATTTTGTTCATCCAATCCCTTTAATTCAAAGTCTTTAAAAACTTCTTCAAAACTTCCTATTTGATGAATATTAGATTTAATAAAAATACTATCATTGTTTAAAATTAAATTTACAACTGTTGAAGCATTATCTTCACTTGGAATATCTGCTCTAGAGATTAATTTAAAGAATTTCTTATTTTCCATATATAATGTTGTATTAAAATCAGTTGGAAACACTGCATTCACATTTGGAAATTGTCCTTCTAATATTATAGTTTGAAAGATTGTATTATTAATTATAAAAGTAACATGACTTTCTGTTGAAACAATTTTACATTCACCTTTTTCAGGAAGTAACTTAATAATTTCTAAAATACTTTTGTGAGGAATATTTGTTTCAAATTTTTCAGGAATTTTATCTAATATATTAGTTCTTTTTCTTGAAACTCTAAAACCATCTGTTCCTGTAATATAAAACATTGAATCATCTAATGAAAAATTTAATCCAGCTAATACTATTTTCTGATTTCATTCATTAACCGAGATGATTGTTTGATTAAGACTCTTTTTAAGATCCATATTATTAACAACTACAGTGTTTCCTTTTTCTCTAAAAGCAATTAAAGGATAATCAGTATAATTTAAAATATTAAGTGAGAATTCTGATTTTTCTCCTGATAAAAAAACAAGATTATCTTCAACACTTGAAATATTAATAGTTTCATCATCCATTCTTCTTAAAATTTCAATAAAGTATTTTCCTCTTATTAAAATTGAACCAGTTTCTTTAATTAATAAATCACTAGTTCCTATATCTATAATTGTTTTAATAGACATAGAAGTATTAGAAGATATTAACGATACTTTGTCAGCTTCAACTTCTAATAAAATTCCAGATAAACTAGGTGTTGGTGTTTTTGCATCAATAATTCTATTACATTTATTGATTTCTTCTATAAACACTAATCTATTTATACTAAAAAACATTTAAATACCTCCATATTTATTAATAATTATTTATATTATTATTATGCTCTTAAATTGTGGATAACTTTAAATAAGCTAAACAAATAAAGAGAAATATAAATTAATCTTATCACTTATTAACTCTTAATAAAATTAAGAAGTTATTTCCTTTTTAATTTTATTTATAGTAGCTTTAAAAATTTTATCTTCAGCAACTATCTTTTTAATTTTATTACATGCATTAATTACAGTTGTATGGTCTTTACCACCAAATAAAATACCAACTTCTGAGTAGTTTTTTTTCATTAATTCATTTGTTAAATACATTGAAACATGTCTTGCAAGAACAACACTTGATACTTTATTTTTAGCATCAATTGATTTAACATTAACACCATAGTTTTGAGCAACAACATTTTTAATCTTTTGTACAGTTATTTCTCCTCCAGGAGCATATGAATAATCTTCAAGTAACTTTTGAATTGTATCTAATTCAATAATTTCATTAATAGTTTCCTTTTCTTGAATTAATTTAAACTCAATTTTATTAATAATTCCTTCGATTTTCCTAACATCTGATCCAAAATGAGATGCGATATACTTTTTTGAATCTTCTCCAAGTTTTAAATTTGCTACTTGCATTTTATATTCAATTATTTTTAATGCAGTATCTAAATCTGGAGTTTCAATTTTTACACTTAAACCCTGATTAAATCTTGAAACAAGTCTTTTATCAAAACCATTTAAAAGTTCAGGGAATTTATCTGAGGAAATTACTATTTGTTTTCCTTCTTCTATGAAAGTATTAAATATATTAAAGAAAATTTCATTTGTTTTACCGCTGTTTGCCAAAAATTGAATATCATCAATTAATAACACATCTATTTCAGTCATTTCACTTTTAGTTTGTTCTATTTCTTTAAAACCACCTAATAATGAATCTAATATTTCTCTTCTAAAGTCATTTGAAGCATAATATTTAACAATTAGATCACTGTTTATATTGCTCAATTCATTGCTTATAGCCTTAAGCAAATGAGTTTTTCCTAGCCCTGAATCTCCGTAAATAAATAAAGGATTTCATTTATTTCCTAAATTATTAATAACTGCTTTTGAAGCATTATAAGCTTCACTGTTACTTTTTCCTGAAATAAAACTATCAAATATAAACTCTTTTCCATTATTATTTTTCTTTTTATTGGTAATAATTTCATTTATTTTTTTTTCTTTTTTATATTCTTCTTTTGATAAAAAGACAATTGTAGTATCTTTTTCCAAAATACTACTTATTTTTTGTTTAAGTTCATTACCAATATTTTCTAAATAATATTTTGAAAGATCTTTGTTGACAACAATAGCCTTTTGATTATCAGAAAGATCTTCAATTGAAGCGTTTTTAACATACTCTTCATATACATTTGGCTCTATTAAGTCCGAAGAAATTAGTCATTTTTTAATTTCTTTTCATAAGATTGTGTTAGTCAT